>JAUNLI010000105.1 GCA_030532315.1 Slackia sp. | reverse complement strand
GTCGTACCAGCACTATTTTGCGCATGTGGAATGCGTGGGTACGCTTGTGCCGCTCAATGAAACCGGCATGCAATAGCGTGGTTCCGTGGTCGGCACGCATGAAGTCGACATTACACAAGGTCCCGCAAAAACCACACAGCCGAAACTTCATCCTCTCGAAATTCTATCGGACTTCCTTTTTCCAACGCTGCTTCGCTATTCGACCCGACCGAAGCAGCGCGCAGGATCGGCGCAAAGTGCGCACACCGCAGGCGCGAGGGCAGCGATTAAGATCAATGCGAATCCAAGGACGTACACCGCCAACCCAGGCGCAAGCGACACGGCGCCCATCACGTCGATACCGAATGCACGTGCATATACAAAACTCGACGCAACCGTGCAACAGACGCCCGCAAGCGAGGCGGTCGTCGCATGAATGAACGCCTCACCCACAACAGAAGCAACCTGCATCGCAGGACGCGCGCCCAAAGCCGCCATAAGCGATATGTCGCTCGTACGCGAAGGAACAGCGGCAATCACGCCAACCGCTGCACCCAGCGCGAACACCAGCACCGGACCCCCCAGCATGAACACAATCGGCACGATGTCGGGCACATTCACATCCTGCCCGTACTCCTTTCCGTACGACAAAACCGCAGCGAGAAAAGAGAAGAAACCCGCCAAGATGGAAAACGCCGCCACAATAGGCGTCTCTACGGCAGAGTCGACCGCAACCCCGCGCGCAGCGGCGCGACGGGCGAGGTACCATGCGTCAAACCGAACCCCGACAAGCGCCGTCCATGCCCGAAGGAAAACAGGCATCGCAACCGGAGCGGCAAGGGCGACGACAAGGGAAAAGACGGAGGGCACGAAAACGCCCGCACGCATAGCGTTGTCGACCGACGTGCAGCAAAACGATACCAACCATGCAGAGCAGAGCATGACAACCAAAAGAAAAACGGCCCTCGCAGCCGTGAAACCACGAGCACGACGAACATCGCCGCGCAGAGCGAGAAGGGCAGGCGTTCGGCCGGCATCGATAGCGCCTTTCAGCCCGCCGATGAGAAATATGCCGGCCACCCCGGCCCAAACAATCGGAAAAGCGGCTGGATTCGCCACGATGTCAGCATGCGCAAGGCCGGGATTCAGCCGCGCGAGCAAGGCAACCGGCAGAAAGAGGGTGCCGGACGCGATCAGCGTTCCCGCAACAGCGCCGATTGCACCGACAACAAGCAGCTGAACAGCCACAATCGTGCCCACCCGAAACGGACTCGCCCCAGCAAGCTGCCATAGCGCATACGTCTTACGCTGGATGCCGACTGTCGCACAGGCCGTGCAAACAAGCACGATGACGGCTGCAACGGTCGAAAACATCACGATAGACTCAGCGCCGGCGATCAACGTGAAGCGGACCGCTTCGGGGGCGGCATCCGCGGAAGCGCGTAACGCAAGCGCCCATCCGCCCAGGCATCCGCAAAGCACGGCCACAAGAAATGCACCTGACCAGGCCGAAGCATGGTAACGCATGTCGCGCACAATCAGCCTAATCATCTTCATGCCTCCATTGCAGCAAGAATGTAGGACGGAGCCGGTGCTGCCAACTCGCATGTCATCTTGCCATCGCGCATTACTATCACCCTGTCAGCACACGATGCGGCCTCCAGATCATGCGTCACCACAACCACCGCACGACGAGGACTGTCGGCCATTCCACGCAGCAAGGTCAACACGTCGTGCGCTGTTTTGGAATCGAGCGCTCCCGCAGGCTCGTCGGCAAACACGATATCCGACGAGCAAGCTAACGCACGAGCAATGGCTACACGCTGCTGCTCGCCGCCCGAAAGCTCCGCAGGCCGATTTTTCTCTTTATCTGCCAGCCCCACACGACGAAGCGCCTCTTTCGCCGCCGCCGCAGAATCGGATACGCCGGCAAAACGAGCGGCCAGCGCCGCGTTTTCAAGAGCGTTCAGCGAAGGCACGAGATTGTATTGCTGAAAGACGAAGCCGATATGACGGGCGCGAATGCGAGCCGCTTTGGCGCGCTTGGACGCCTCTATCGGTTCACCCATGATCGAAACCGAGCCATCGGTCGGCGACTCAAGGCCCGAAAGACAATGCAGCAAAGTCGACTTGCCCGAACCGCTCGGGCCGACGATTGCAACCATTTCGCCAAAGCGTGCGTCGAAATCGACACCTCTAAGAACGTCGACGACGCAGGAGTCGAAGCAATCGCGTCGCTTGCGCGCACAAAGCAGCGCGCGCCTCTTGAGAACGAACGATTTGCGCAGGCCACGAGCAGAAACGGCAGGCATGCCCACCTTAGACGTAACAAGCATGGTATCCTCCTTCCCCTCGGCACCGACCCCGCCAGGGCATGGCGAGCCAAGGCCCCAAGCAAGAACGCGTGGCCGATTCTTTTTATTTGCATCGAAATCAATACGAGGCCGCCGTCGCGACAACGGAACCGAAAAGTAATACCGCCCTCTCATTCCGTTGCCGGAAACGCCGCAAAGCGTGCCGCATGAACCCCACAAAACCAGATGCACCCTGGACGAACGCAAAGGGCCCTGCAACAGTCTGTCGGAATGAGGGCAAAGCCCCTTTCGTTCTAGAAAAACACCCGGCTTACAACCGTCATAACGAGAAGAAAAGCAGCGAAGACAGAAACGGCGCCGACGACAATCTTCAGGATGCTTTTCGTAATGCTCTCGATGATGGCAGTCGCAGGAGCCCTGTTCTCCTCCGCCACACCGGACGCTCTTTTCGTATCAGCGCCCCATCCGTCTCCACCACAGACGGAATCGGACGAAACGTCGGAAGGGACAGGGGCGGAATCCTCAGCGGGATTCTCCACGTAAGAAGACATCTCGCCGCGCGAGGTCGACGTCAAACGGCTAGCATGCTCAAATGCCACATCGTCTTCTATGTCGGCGCCGATGCACAACAGCTCATCAAGACCCATGCCATACAGGCGCGCAAGGGCGATCAGATTATCGGTATCGGGAGACGCCTCGGCTCGTTCCCACTTCGACACCGCTTGACGCGTCAAGCCTAGTTCCTGAGCCAATGCCTCTTGGCTGTAGCCCCGCTTTCGTCGGATGGAGGCTAATCGCTGAGCAACTTCCACGTTCAAAAGACCCTCCCGTCAAACAAAGGCGCAACGCATGTCGCGAAACATCGCCATGGACCATTTCAAGCACGTTGCCATTGTGCGAAAACAGCTCATTGGGCGCCAGCAAGTCTGGTAATCAATTCCGCAACTTTTAGTTTCCCCTTTTTTCATCAGGCATAACGTTTTTCATCAAGCGCAATAACGCGGCGATGGGAGGAGACAGCGCGCCAACGATGCATGACAGATGCAAGCGCGTATGGGCCCATGATTCTACGATGCGTAGGTTGGCAAGTGGCACACGGGTGCAAACAGCGCAGAAATCTTTTCAGCCTTTCCCGTTCCGACCTTATACAGAAAAGGCCGCGCTTAGGGCGCGCATCCCCTTTTCGAATACGGGCGCGAACATGCGCAGTTCAGAATCTCGACAGCCATTGCGTTGCGCCGCAATTTTCCAACAAGAAACGGAAGCGAGAACGTTTTTCACAATAGCCGAAGCCTCGCCCATATCGATGCCGCATACGGCGGCAAGATCTTTCAGCGCCGCCGCCTCCGCGCGCCCGACTTCTCCATAGATCGAAGTAACGCGCGAGCGTGAAGCGTCGGGGTTCGGATTGATGTCGAACGCGGGAGAAAGTCTCCAGCCTGGCGCAAGGCGCACGAACCCTATATTGCGCAAATGGTCGTCGGTATTGTGGAGAACAACAGAAACGACCACGCGACGAAAGAGGTCTTTCTCCTGCTCTTTCGGATCAGCAAGCAGCGCTTCCATGCTTTCGGCCAACTCCGCATAATCACGATGCTCCCCGTCGGACGCCCCCAAAAGGCTCATGCCACTTAAATACGGAATCCTATCGCCCCCGAAAAGCGACTTATCACGGTCGAATCTTTCGAGCACGAGCGCACTGTCTTTCCCCAACCTTATAAGCTTCGACCGAGGAACAGCGACGCCTGCGGAAGATGCGATATCGAGCGCGGTTTTCTCCCAAGCCATAACGTCCCATTCGTCCCCCGGGTGGGAGAACTTGGCAAGAAGCAGCCTCCCGTCGTCTACGACCGTCGCCTTCGGGCGTGCGCCGCCGAGCGATCCCGAGCCGGCGTCAAGCAATTGCTTGACCTGATCGACGGCGGCATCTCCGCGCGCTATCGAATTGCTTGCTGCCACAAGGCGCTTCAAATCGACAAGAGGAGGAACGTTGCCCTGTTCGGAAAGCATGCCGTCGACTCCAGGAGCACCGTACCTTAGCGCGCCCTGGCGCGCCGTATCGCACACGCCGACAAGATAATCGACCTCATCGAGCGTCCATGCCACAGCCCCGTTCGCCCGAGCCTGCTCGGCGCGGCGACGCGATATCAGATGCCTTCCCCATCGGTCGGGAGACGAATCGCGCATTGCCCCCGGCAAGCCGTCGCAGTGATGGACCGAATTGCGCAAAGGAAGAAAAGGATCGATGGCAAATGCCTTCGGAGACGCGAGGTACGCATCGTCGTACGAAAACGAACAGCCTATTCTGCCGCGTCTCAAATTGAACCGACATCGGCCTACGGGCACCTTTTCACCGCCGACCGTCATGAACACATCAAGCACGGGAATCATTTCGGCTTCCTTACACGCTGCGGAAGAGCCTGATCGGCCCTGATACGACCGAGGTCCGTCTCGTAGGGGTCGACCGCCTCAGGAATTCCGTCAAGCACGCCAAGGCCGCGGCACACCCGCAAAAACGTCTCGAAACTCACCGACGGGTCTCCGTTTTCAAGGCGCGAAAGCGTCGTGCGCGAAACGGAGGCGCGATCGGCAAGTTCTTGCGAAGTGATGCCGTAAAGCTTGCGCCAGGTTGCAACGCTTTCGCCGATGCTTCTCGCCGCAAGCTTCACGGCCACGGGAGTTGGACGTTTCATTTCTTCCTTAATGTTTAATATTTGATACACAATCGAGTTTATTGCTACTTATTCTTAACACTAAAAATTTCACAATACAAGACAGAAAACAAAAAGGAACAGCCTAAGGCGTTCATTCAAACGCAGCCGAGCCCGCGGCTCTACGATGCGTAGGTTGGCGGGCGGCGCACAGGTACGGATAATCTTTTCGGGCGCCCATCCTCACAACGAAACGAACCCGAAAGGACACCCCATGAGCACCTACTTGACCGCGGATGCCATCCGCAACCTGCGCGAGGCGCGCGGGCTTACTCAGCGGCAGCTCGCCGAGCGGATCGGCGTGACCGACAAGGCCGTCTCCAAATGGGAATCGGGCCGCGGCCTGCCCGATATCTCGCTTATCGAAAACCTGGCCGAAGCGCTCGGCGTATCGGTCGCCGAGCTTTTGACGGGCGACGTGCGCGAGAACGCTAACCGGGCGGGAAATATGCTGCGCAGCAAATTCTACGTGTGCCCTATCTGCGGAAACGTCATTCACTCCATGGGCGAAGGGGCGTTTTCGTGCTGCGGCGTGAACCTTGCGCCGTGCGAAGCCGAACAGGCAGCCGAAGACGACGCGCACGCGTTCGCGGTTGAGCGCGTGGAAAACGACTGGTACGTCACGCGCGCCCATCCCATGACCAAAGACCACTTCATCAGCTTCGTCGCATACGTGACCGACGACGGCATCTGCATGAAGAAGCTCTACCCCGAACAGCTTGTGCAACCGCGTTTTCATATGCAGGGCGGCGGATGGATGTATCTGTATTGCAACCGCCACGGCCTGTTCAAAATGAAAACCCCGCGCATCGAGCGCCCGAAGCACCCCCGCCTGCCCTAAGACCGCTCTCATGAAGCCCGCCGCCCGCGACATCGCAGCGGGCGGCGGGCAGCGACGGCAATCGGCAGGAGTGCCGAACGCCTTGAGCGAAGGACGCACGCTAGACGCGGCCGACGCTCCACGCCTCGACCCTGGCAACCAGGCGCGCAAGCGCAGGAATCAGCGTGATATCGGGATAGCTCGCCCCGCGCTCCCATGCATTCACCGCAGGCGTCGAAGCGCCCAGGCGTATTGCCACCTGCTCTTGCGTCATGCCGAGTTCGAGACGCTTCACACGGATGACTTCGTTGATCTTCATGGTTGCCCCTTCGGTCGAAAGCAGATTCAATCGGCATGCCGTGACTCTATTTGACCAGATGGGCAAGCGAGCCGCAATTGAAGAAACATGCATCGCGAACGGAGGAAATTAACCACTGGCTAATGGCGGACCATTGCCTGAAATGCCCGGAAACAAAACGTCAAGCACACTCGACATTGCGCCCGGGTCGAAGTATGCCGAATTATCCGGAAGTACTGTTTCGCGCATCGTGGAGCTCCTGAAGCGGGAAAGCACGCAACCGGCACGTGACGTCATCTCCTTCGCGCAACAAATCTGCTTCTCATATCTAATCGGGAGCTGCGATTCTCATCTCAAGAATTTCTCGATCGTCTATTACGAAGAAAAAACGCCCCGACCCTCGCTAGCGCCCGCCTACGATTTCGTCAGCACTACATATTTTCCGAGGCCCAGCCACGACATGGCATTCGCACTAGGAGAAGATCGGAACATCGACGCAATATCGCCTGGTAGTTTTCGCACGTTGGCTCTTCAGCTTGGTATTTCGAAATCATCGCTTCGCAATCTGGCAAAACCGCTTGCAAACGAAATCATCCCTGCCTTACGAAAAGCAGGGAGCGGACAAATGGGAACGGTTCTTGAATCAACTCCATATATCGCCGATCGTCTTGAAGAAGACCTCCTGCCCCGCCTTGACGTCTTGCGTTCATTTTGCGGTATCTAGCGTCGCGCGTCGGTAGGCTATTACGCCAACGACCACGACATGGGCGGAAGCCCCCGCATGCGCTGCACGAACGTTTTCGTGTCACTGGGGCCTTAAAAATAGAACAGCTCTTCGAATTTTTTATCGAGCGCGATACAGAGAATAAGTGCAAGTTTCGCCGTGGGATTGAATTGCCCCGTTTCGATGGAGCTGATTGTGTTTCGGGACACCCCCGTCAACTCGGCGAGCTGCGCTTGAGAAAGACCACGCTGGCGGCGCGCCTCTCTCAGAGAGTTTTTCAGAACCAACGATTCCTTCATGGCCGCATCAACCCGCAACCGCGTAGGCGCACAGCCATCCGATGGCGCCGACCCCGTATATCATGGCCGCCAAAAGCGTCCATCTCGACCTGACCTTATTCCATTTATAGGCACTCGCGGCGGCAAGGTATACGAACAAAATGGCAAGCAGGTCGTACGGGTTCCCACCCTCGGAGAACATGCGGATGAGAAAGACGCAAACGACCGCCACCGCAACAGCGATTATTCCCCAGGTACCGGCCTCGTCAGCCATCTTGCGCTCACGCTCATCCCAACGCCGATTTTCCAGACGACTTTTAGCGAGGATTTCGTCCCTATCCATGGCTGCCTCCAATCATGCCAAGTTTTATTGTCACCGCAAGTATAAAGATGCCAATAAAACTTGGCAATACTGACTCGATATTGCCATCGGGACATGCAATCCGGAAGACGATATCCGCACGACTCAATCGCAACGCAAATCACGAGCCCGACGCAGAAGAAAACGAGCGGGCTACATGCTGCGGACAGGGTGACGAACGACCGTCTTGAGGTTTTCAGGTTTCGTGCGACGCGGATCGCTCAGGTAGATCTCATGATGCAACCGCATACCCGGCACGGCGCCGTTCGCATCGAGCGCAGCCAGCACGGCAGCAGCGTCGAAGACA
>JAUNLI010000104.1 GCA_030532315.1 Slackia sp. | reverse complement strand
AGAAATCGCTTCATCGTGGTAAAGTATGCCTCCATATTGCACGTCCCAACAGAAGGAGGACCACGTTATGAAGAAGGTGCTCACCAGCCTACCTTTCATTTTGCTGGTGTCCGTCGTCGTGGGCATTCTCGTAGGCCTGGTGGCCAACGAGACGGTCATGAACGTCGTCGTCACCGTTAAATACATCCTGGGGCAGTTGATCACGTTCTGTGTCCCGCTTATCATCATCGGCTTCATCGCTCCGTCGATCACCAAGCTCGGGAAGAACGTTTCGCGCATCCTGGGCGTGGCCGTGATTCTGGCCTATCTTTCGTCCATCGGCGCCGCGTTCTTCTCGATGGTTTCGGGCTATGCGCTTATTCCCAACCTGTCGATCGCCACGTCGGTCGACGGCCTCAGGGAGCTTCCCGAAATCGTCTTCCAGCTGGACATCCCTCAGATCATGCCCGTCATGAGCGCGCTCGTTCTGGCCGTCTTGCTGGGTCTTGCCTGCGTGTGGGCGAAGGCCGACGGCATCGCGCACTTGCTCGACGAGTTCCAACGCATCGTGTTGTCCGTGGTCACGCGCGTGGTCATTCCGCTGCTGCCGTTCTTCATCGCCACCACGTTCTGCGCGCTGGCGTATGAGGGCACCATCACCAAGCAGCTGCCCGTGTTCTTGCTGGTCGTGGTGATCGTCATCGTGGGCCACTATATTTGGCTGGCGGTCATCTACGGTATCGCCGGCGCCTATGCGGGCAAAAATCCGCTCCAGGTCATCAAGCACTACGGCCCTGCGTACCTCACCGCGGTCGGCACCATGTCTTCGGCTGCCACGCTTGCTGTCGCGCTGCAGTGCGCGAACAAGGCCGTGCCGCCGCTGCGCCGCGACATGGTGAGCTTCGGCATTCCTCTGTTCGCCAACATCCACCTGTGCGGATCGGTTCTGACCGAGGTCTTCTTCGTGATGACCATCTCCCAGATGCTTTACGGCGCCACGCCCGACCTTGGCACCATGATCTTGTTCTGCCTGCTTCTGGGCGTGTTCGCCATCGGCGCCCCGGGCGTTCCCGGCGGCACGGTCATGGCTTCGCTCGGCCTGATCACGGGCGTGCTGGGCTTCGACGCTACGGGCACCGCGCTCGTGCTCACCATCTTCGCGCTGCAGGATAGCTTCGGCACCGCCTGCAACGTGACGGGCGACGGTGCGCTTTCCCTGTTCCTGAGCGGCTATGTGCGCAAGAAGGGCATCGAAGAAAGCGACCAACACGTCGAGCTGTTCAACACCTCCGACGAGACCAAGCTGGGCATCAGCTACGACCAGCGCGAGAAGGCCGAAGAAATCGCCGCGCGCTAACGCGTTAGCCCTGGCTCTCAAGTGCTTTATCGGGTCCGTTCCGAACGTTTCGAACCTCCCGCGACCGCCGATTTCTCGTTGGTCGCGGGAGGTTTTTTCGTCGGCGCATGTTCGCCGGTGACGCTCTTGGCTTCGATTTCGCGCGCTCTTCATAGGGGTCCTGGGAACTCTTAATAAATCGATAAGATTTGAACAATAAAAACGAAATATAAGCGGTATAGAGGTTCCTTGTCCGAGGGCATACACTCTTGCTTGCAGTGTTCTGCACAAGTGCAACAAGAGGGGGAATTATGCATGATGCACAGGGCATGGGTCTGAGCAGGCGTTCATTCGTCGCTTGGGCCGGCGTTCTGGGCGCTGGAGCCGCGCTGAGCGGCTGCGCTCCCAAGGCCGCCGAGGATAAAACCGCTGAGGTCAACGAGGAAGTCATCGGTTCTCAGCCGTTCGAATTCGACAAAGAAGTGTGGGGCGGATGCCACGTCAACTGCGGCAGCCGTTGTCCGCTGAAGTTCTATGTCAAAGACGGCACGGTCGTGCGCGTCGGAAACGATAACGAAGGCACCGACGATTTCGGTCCGGGCGAAATCTACCAGATGCGCTCCTGCGTCCGCGGTCGCACGAATCGCCAGCGTATCTATAACGCGACCCGCATCCAGAAGCCGCTCAAGCGCGTCGAAGGCACGAAGCGCGGCGAGGGCAAGTACGAGGAAATTTCCTGGGAAGACGCCATTCGCGAAATCGGCGACATCATGAAGGGCATCAAGGACGAGTACGGCAACGATGCGTTCTATATCCAGTACGGCACCGGTCAGCTTGGCGGCACGGTGGCGAAATCCTGGCATCCTGATTCCACGATGTTCGCGCGCATGATGAACTGCTGGGGCGGCTATCTGCGCCAGTACTGCGACTACTCCACCGGTCAGATCGATCGCGAGCTGTCGCTGTTCAACGGCGATTCCTATTCGAACAATGAGGTCACCGACCTGGTGAACTCTAAAAACATCGTTCTGTTCGGCAACAACCCCGCCAATACGCGCATGTCTGGCTCTGCCATGATGTTTTTGATTTCGAAGGTGCGCGAGCAGAACCCCGAGGCCAACATCATCGTGGTCGACCCGCACCTGTCCGATACCGCCATCGGCGTTGCCACCACGTGGATTCCCATTCGTCCCGGCACCGACGCGGCGCTGGTCGCGGGCATGATCCACTATCTCTACACCAACGGCAAGCTTGATGAGAAGATGATTCGCGAGAAATTCGTCGGCTTCTTCTCCGATTCTTTCGCCGAAGACGTCAAGGCCGCCGAACCCACCGACGCTTCTATGTTCATGGGCGTCGACCCCACGGGCTCGCTCACGGTTGAAGGCGACATGTCCTACGAGGCTTACCTTAAGGGCACGGGCGCCTATGCCGGCTCCGGCGAGAAGACCCCCGAGTGGGCCAGCTCCATCACCGGCATTCCTGCCGAAAACATCCGCATGCTCGCCGACGTGTTCGTCAACGGTCCTACGGCCACCATCCAGGGCTGGGGCCCGCAGCGCCACTCCAACGGCGGCAACTCCGCTCGCGCGATCGGCCTGATCGCTGCCATCACGGGCAACGCCGGCATCTCCGGCGGCGGCACGGGTGCGCGCGAAGGTGTCGGCGGCGTGTCTTACAAGACGCCTTCCGCCATTCCCGCCTTCCCGGACAAAAACACCGTCGAGCCCGTCATCTCGTTCTTCGAGTGGTTCCACGCCATCGAGGATTACCAGTCGATGACCGACGCAACCTGGGGTCTGCGCCGCGTCGACGAAGAGGGCAACACCGTGCATGCCTCCGAGCCGGGTGAAATCAGCCTGAAGGCTCCGATCAAGTTTATCTGGAACTATGCCAGCAACGTCATGATGGGCCAGCATGCCGACATCAACGACTGCCTGCGCATCTACAACCTGCCTGACGAGAAAGACTCGGGTCTTCGCTGCGTTGTCACCTGCGACGTGTACATGACGCCGTCCGCGATGATTTCCGACTACATTCTTCCCGGCACCACGAGCTTCGAGGAAATCGACGTCACCAAGGGCGGCAGCGCCTGGACGGGCTTCGTGATGTGCGAAACCCCGGCGATCGATCCGATGTTCGAGGCCAAGCCGGTGTATGAGATCTGCACGATGCTTTCCGAGCAGCTCGGCGTCAAAGACGAGTTCACCGAGGGCAAGACCCAGGAAGACTGGGTGAAGTGGTGCTACGAGCAAGGCAAGGAAAAAGGCGACGACCTGCCCGACACCTTCGAGGAATTCAAGGAAATCGGCCTGTTCAAGCAGACCGACGACCATGAGCCCTCGGTTGCCGACACTTCCGAGATCGCCACGCCTTCCGGCAAATACGAGGTCTTCTCGAAGCAGGTCTACAACATCTCCAAGCAGTGGGACCTCACCGCGGCGGGCTACATTCCCGAAGACGGCCTCGACCAGATCACGCCGTGCCCCGTGTGGTACGAAAGCTTCGAGAGCTTCGGCGACGCCGAGACCAAGAAGGATTACCCCTTCCAGCTTATCGGCCACCACACCAAGACGCGTACGCACTCTTCCTACGGCAACGTCGATTGGATGAAGTCCGTCGCACCGCAGCAGTGCTGGATCAACACGGCCGACGCCGCTGCGCTCGGCATCGAGAACGACGACATGGTTATCGTGAGCACCAAGCGCGGCCGCACGCAGATTTCCGCGAAGGTGACCGACCGCATCATGCCGGGCGTCGTCTCGATTCCGCAGGGTGCATGGTACGACCCCGAGACCCGCGAGGCCGACAAGCTGGGTGATCCGAGCGTGCTCGACCGCGGCGGCTGCATCTCGGTTCTGACCTCTCAGCGTCCGACCGCCATTTCCAAGGGCAATGGCGTCCATTCCAACCTGTGCAAGATCGAGAAGGCATAAGGAGGCGTAAGCGATGACTAAATACGGCTTTTTCGTCAACACCGACATCTGCACAGGCTGCAAGGCTTGCATGACCTCGTGCTTCGACCGCAACGACCTTGAGGTTCCGCAGAAGTTCCGTAAGGTCTACGAATTCGGCGGCGGCGAGTGGATCGCCGACGAGGCGGGCGCATATACGCAGACCGCGTTCGGCTACTACGTCTCCATGACGTGCGGTCAGTGTGAAAAACCCGCCTGCATGGCGTCTTGTCCCACGGGCGCGCTGTCCAAAGACGACGAGACGGGCATCGTCAAGGTGGACTACGAGCTGTGCACCGGATGCATGAGCTGCGAGAAGGCATGCCCCTACGGACACCCCACGCAGATGTCCGACGGCTTTGCCCATAAGTGCGTCATGTGCACCGATCGCTCCGAGGACGGTCAGCCTGACCCCGCCTGCGCGAAAGCGTGTCCCGTGCGTGCGATCAAGTTCGGCGACATCGACGAACTGCGCGCCGAATACGGCGAGGTATGCGCTCTTGGAGAGTTGGGCGACTCCACCGGTCCTAACGTCGTGTTCAAGCCCCACCGCGATGCGGAAAAGGGCGGCGTTCTCAAAAACCCGCTCGAAGTGAGCCACGAGCAGTAGGTTTTACATACACCCCTCCCGTACGGAGGCGTGCCCTGCGCACGCCTCCGTATTTCGATATGATGACGTGCGCCGCAGGGCGCGTTCTTGATAGAAGGGACAGTTCATGGCCAAACCTTCCCCGGAAGTTCTTATGGCATGCCAGACGATGTGTTCGTTCGGCTCGTCGCTGCTTTATCCCGGCCCCGACCACGACGGGCTTTTCGCCCTTGCGCAGGCATCCGACCTGCTGCGCGAACCACCGTTTTGCGCCCTTGCCGACGGCGCTGCGCTGTGCATGGCCGACATGCTTCGCCAGGCGGCCGCCGGCGACGCGGCGTTCGAGGGGTTTTACCAAGACCTTCGCCAGGATTACGCCTTTTTGTTCTATATGGTGTCGGTGAGCAAGGCTTCTCCGTTCGAATCGGTGTATCGCACCGACGACGCCACCATGTTCGGGCCCACCACGCTTGAGGTTCGCAAGGAATACGAGCGTTTCGGATTGAAGCTTGCTGCGAAAGATTGCCAGCCCGACGACCATTTGGGCATCGAGCTCGCGTTTCTCGCCGAGCTTTTCAATCGTGCGTCTGCCGATGACGATGCGGCTGCGCGATGCCTCTTGGCCGCGCATTCGTTCATGCACGATCACGTGCTCGTTTTTTCGCAAACGTATCTCGCCCAAGTCGCCCAAGTCGCGCGCACGGAGTTTTACCGCGATGCGGCTCGTGTGATCGACGCGGCGATCGTCGAGGTGGCGAATATGCTCGACGCATGGTGCGTCGAAGCGGCATAGGCGATACGGGGGAGGGTGTCGATGCGCGATTGGGCTCGTTCGCTTGGTGCGGGCGTTGGCTTGAAGACCAAGATCATCGGATTGTTGCTGGCCTCGTCGCTGCTGCTGCTCTGCGCGTTCGGCATGTGGACCTATGCCATGCAGCGTCATGCCACCCAGACCGAGCTGGTGGAAACCTCGCGTGTTCTGGTAGACGAAATGAACGCCGTGTGGGATTTCATCGCATTGAACCAAGACCGCATCGACCACACCAGCGACGGAACGTACGAATACAAGGGGCTTCATTGCGCCATCGTGGGCAAATCGGTGGCGGCTCTTTTCTCACTCGATTCCGAATACAGCATGCGGTTCACTAAAATCGATCCGCGCAATATCGCCAATGCACCCGACGCCACCGAGACGGCCGCGCTCGAGATGTTCGCCGCCGATCCCGAGCTTCATGAATACTACGAGTTCTCGACGCGTGGCAACGAGCGGGTGTTTCGCTATATCAGCGCCATGAAGGTCACCGAGCAATGCATGGAATGCCACGGCGGGCCTGCGGGAGAAATGGACGTCACGGGCTATCCGAAAGAGGGCTGGGAGCTCGGCGACCTTGCGGGCGCCACCAGCGTCACCATCCCTACGGCCCTTTATGACTCCAATATGTGGTCGGCGGTGCGCTCCAACGTGCTGTTCTTCCTGTTCATCGTCGTATGCATGTGCATCGGCATTTACGTGGCGCTCGATCGCCTGATTGCGCGGCCGGTCGCGGCGCTTTCATCGGGGCTGACGCGTGTCGGCGAAACGCGTTCTCACCGCATGTCGTTTTTCGATGGAAACAGCGCCTATGCGACGTCGGAAATCGTCGATCTGTTCGCGCGCTTCAACGAAATGTCGGAACGTCTCGAGGTTTTGTACGGCAATCTCGAATCCCAGGTCGAAGAGCGCACCGAGCAGCTCCGACGTGCCAATGACGAGCTCGAAGCGCAGCGCGCCCATGTCGAGCGCGTCAACGAACGGCTGAAAAACGAGAACAAGTACAAATCGGACTTTCTCGCCATCGTCAGCCACGAGCTGCGCACGCCGTTGACCTCGGTTCTTGTCTTCGCAGAGCTCATGGAAGAAACCGTCGGATCGAACGACGATCTGGCGCGCAAACAGCTCGAAGAGATTCGCAAGAACGGACGCATACTGCTCGAAATGGTCGATAATGTCTTGGAGACGGCGCGCATCCAGGCGGGCTCTGAACGCTTGAATCTCGAGCTGGTCGACATCGCCGATGTGTTCGGCCAGGTCGAATCGGCAACGTCGGCGGTGGCGCTTCAGAAGGGCGTGCGTTTTTCCACTTGCGTCGAACCGGATGTGCCCCTTGTTATGAGCGATTGGGAAAAGGTGCGCCGCATCGTGTCGAACCTTGCCAGCAATGCGGTCAAGTTCACCGACGAAGGCGGTTCGGTCGATGTCCGTGCTTCGCTTGTCGCAGACGGCAAGGAGGTTTCGATCGCCGTGCGCGACACGGGCATCGGCATTCCCGAAGACAAGCATCGTTTGATATTCGAGCGTTTCACGCAGGAAAACATGTCGACGGTGCGAAGATACGGCGGAAGCGGGCTGGGGCTTTCGCTTGTCAAAGACCTGACGGCCATGCTTGGGGGACGTGTCGAAATCGACAGCGCGCCTGGCAGGGGGTCCCTTTTCACGGTGTTTCTGCCTGCCGATACGGCATGGTGCGAACGTGAAAGGGGAGACGAAAAAGGAGGGGCGTCATGACCAAGGTCATGCTGATTGACGATGACGAGAGCATGCAGATGCTCATCGGCCAGGTTGTTGCGCGTGCGGGATACGATTTCTGCTGTGCCTCGAGCGGCTACGAGGGGCTTGATATGCTGCGGCAGGAACGCCCTGATTTTCTGGTGCTCGACGTCATGCTTCCCGATATCAACGGATTCGATATCTGTCGGACGATTCGCAGCGAAGGTCGCTTGGTTCCGATCATGTTTTTGTCTGCGAAAGGCGATATCGTCGACAAAAGCGTCGGGTTCAAAGCCGGTGCAGACGATTATCTGGTGAAGCCATTTCAGCCTGAAGAGCTGCTGCTTCGCATCGACGCCCATCTTCGTCGACGCACGGCCAATGCGCGGCAACGCTCGCCTAAGGAGTCTTCGGTC
>JAUNLI010000103.1 GCA_030532315.1 Slackia sp. | reverse complement strand
GCTGCGTTGCCGATTATCGACGCTACCGTCGGCTTGTCGTTCGGATGGTTCGTCGTTTGCGGCATCATCGGCGCGGTGGGCGATATCCCCGGCATGACGGCGCGTGACACCTTGTTGCCTTCGGTGGTCAAGCATGACGGCCTTGAGCTGCAGAAGTTCATGGGCGTCGCGCAATCGGTCGATAACCTGGTGGTCATCGTCGGACCTGCCGTGGCGTCGCTTGGCATGGGTCTTCTTGGGTCGACGAACACCTTGTGGCTGACGGCGGGCATGTCTTTGGCTGCTGCTGTGGTCACGCTGTTCGTGCCGCGCGCGGTGGGCGTTCCCCCGAAGGCGGAAACGGAAAAGCGCAGCGAAGCCGGTCTGGTGCGTACCGCCGTGGAATCGACCAAGGAAGGCGTGCGCGTGCTTTTCGCCAGCGATGCCGTTTTGCGCGCCTCGGTTGTGCTCGGCATGCTGATCGTCATCGTGATGGGAAGCTACCAGGGCATGGTGCTGCCTGTGTTCTTCACGCAGGAAAACGCCCCGACGCTTTTGGGCTACGTGCTTTCGGCCATGTCGGTCGGCGCGCTTGTGGGATCGCTTCTTTATGCGAAGTGCGCCTACGCGCTCAAGCGCCGCACCTGGTATGTGATTTCGTTTGTGGGTATGGCGTTCGGCGTGGCGGCGCTTGGGTCGCTGTGGTCTTACGAGGCGCTGTTGATCGGCGCGGCGTTGCTCGGTCTTTCGTCGGGTCCGGTGTCGGCGCTGTTCGGATATTTCGTCTACGGATTGATTCCCGACGAACACCGCGGTGCGGCCTTGGGAACGCAGAACTCGCTGCTTTTGGTGGTCACGCCTGTTGCCGTGTTCGCCACGTCGATCGTCATCGAAATCATCGGCGTCGGCACCACGTCGCTGGTTTTGGCGGCGGCTTGGCTCGCGCTTACCGTGTATGCTTTGGCCATGAAGGCGATGCGCGATATCTAAGGCGTTGTCGTCGGCATGCTCGAATCTTGGAGACGCCTCGCGATCGCGAGGCGTCTTTTGTATCGCGAACGGGCTTTGACGTGCGTTTTCTCATTCGTGCCGGTGCGTGTTGGCTGCAGTGCGCGATGCATGTGCGAAAAGAACGGGGCAAGACCGCCGTGCCGAAAGGCGTCGCAGGCTTTCGCCGTCCCCCGCGATGTCATGCATGGAGATGCTTCGTTATATCGCGTCTCCTTTTTCGACGCAGCGCGTCGCTTTGGGGTCTGTGCGTTATGATGCGCGTCGAAAAAAGCGATTGCGGCAGAGCGCCGCGCAAACGATGAAAGCGGCGTTTCGCCGCATAAGAGGTGACAAGCATGCCGCGTTTCCTTCCTGAATCTACACTGGTGTTTTCGGGCCTGGGCTATGGGGCCGATGGGCCGTATCTGCAGATGAACGATCTCAAGGCGCAAAAGCAGATGCGCCTGCCGGTGCTCGGTCGCACGTTCACGCTCAAAAAGCTGCCGCAGCGCTTCTGCATCGGGCCGTTCGATTTGAAGACTTACGAATCAAGCGCATGCCCGCTGATGACAGAGCTGCCCGATGCCTCCACGTACGGCGACGACATGTGTCCCGCCTGCCGCGAGGCCACGGGTTTCAACCCTGCGTTCTACAACGCCGACGCCATTTCGCCACAGCAGCGCGCCTACAATTTGACGCCGCATTTCGTGTACATGGCGTATTTCTCGCCTGCGCATTTGAAGGTAGGCATCTCGTCGGAGACGCGCGGCATCGAGCGTTTGCTCGAGCAGGGTGCGCGCGTGGCGGGCATTCTCAAGCGCTATCCGAATGCCGACGAGGCGCGTTCGCTCGAGGCGAAGCTGTGCGCACAGGACGGCATTTTGGAGACGATGCGCTTGGGAACGAAGAACAGGCTGCTCAGCGAGCCGTTCAATGCGCAGGCGGCCATCGATTGCGTGTTTGAGACGGCGCGTGCGCACGGTGTCGAGCCGGAATGCGGCGTGCTCGATTTGACGCCGTATTATTTCGGCAAAGATGCGCAGATTCCCGATCTGATCCAGGTTCCTGACGGCTCTCCTGCCGATATGTGCGCCGGTCGCTGCGTCGGCATGGTGGGCGGTACGCTTGCGCTCGAGCAGGAAGGCAATGTGTTCGTGGTGCCGGTGAAAGATTGGGAGACGCATGTCGTCGAAATCACCATCGGGGAGGTTTTGGTCGAGTATGAATACGAACCTCAGCAGATGGGTCTGTGGTAGCGTTCATTTCGCCGAGCGTTGCTCATGGCGGGAAATCGCGAACGCAGGGAACTTCGACCTGCATCCGTTGTTATCGGCGCTGCTTGACATCCTCGGCTAACTTTTTATACTCATGACCGATTATCCATGCTTGAAAAGCGGCCCGTCGCGCGGAATGACCAAGCGGCCCCGGGTGCATCCTTGCAAAGGCTGTGCGTCTGCCGCGAATAAGGGGGTTACATGCGAAAGGCTGTGCTTTCATGACGCGTGCCGATATGACGCTCGACAAGGTTGAGCAGGGAAAAGACGCGATTATCGCATCGGTCGAGTGCGCCGAGGCCTCGCTTCGCAAGCATATTCTCGACATGGGTTTGACGCCCGGCACCGAAGTCACGTTCGTCAAATGTGCTCCGATGGGCGATCCGATGGAAGTGCGTCTACGCGGCTATGAATTGACGTTGCGCAAAGAAGACGCCGCCCATATCGTGGTTCGTGATATTCATGACGCGCATAATCTGCGCCGTGCCAACCCCCAACAGCGCGACACCGCACACCCCGGCAAAGGCGAGTCGAAGGCGTTTCGCCCCCGCGCCGCAGAAAGCTCCAAGGCTGCTGACGCGCCTTTGACGTTTGCGCTTGCGGGCAACCAGAACTGCGGAAAGACAACGTTGTTCAACCAGCTCACAGGCGCCAACCAGCATGTGGGCAACTTCCCGGGGGTCACGGTGACGCGCAAAGACGGCACCATGCGTAAGCACCCCGAAGCCACGGTGGTCGATCTTCCCGGCATCTATTCGCTTTCGCCCTACACGGGCGAAGAGGTGGTCACGCGCGAATTCCTGCTCGACTCTGCGCCCGACGGCATCATCAACATCGTCGATGCCACCAACATCGAGCGCAACTTGTATCTGACGCTGCAGCTTATCGACCTCGATATTCCCATGGTGCTCGCGCTCAACATGATGGATGAGGTCACGGCCAACGGTGGAACGATCGACATCAACGCCCTCGAGGCCATGCTCGGTATTCCCGTGGTGCCGATTTCCGCGGCGAAAGGCGAGGGAATCGACGAGCTGGTCGACCATGCCTTGCATGTGGCGCGTTTCGTGGAGCGGCCCGGTCGTCAGGATTTCTGCCGTTTCGACGGAGCCGACGGCGGTGCGCTGCACCGTTGCATCCATGGCATTTCGGAGCTGATCGAAGACCACGCCGCGCGCAGGGGAATGCCCGTTCGTTTCGCCGCCACCAAGCTGGTGGAAGACGACAGCCTGGTGCGCGATGCTCTGCATCTCGACGACAACGAGAAAGACGCGATCGAGCATATCGTTTCGCAGATGGAACGCGAAGGCGGCACCGACCGCATGGCGGCGCTTGCCGACATGCGCTTCCGTTTCATCGAAGATGTGTGCGATGCCACGGTGGTCAAACCCTCGGAAAGTCGCGAACACAAGCGTTCGGTGACGATCGACCGCATTTTGACGGGGCGCTTTACCGCCTTGCCGGTGTTCGTGGGCATCATGGGCGTGGTGTTCTGGTTGACGTTCGGCGTGGTGGGAGCCGCGCTGCAGGAATGGATGGACGTCGCGGTGGGTTGGGTGACTGACCTGGTTGACGCGGGGCTTTCGGCCTGGGGCGTCAACGAGGTGGTGCACTCGCTCGTAATCGACGGCGCCTTTGCGGGCGTGGGAAGCGTGCTGAGCTTTCTTCCGATCATCGTGGTGCTGTTCTTCTTCCTGTCGCTTCTGGAAGATTCCGGATATATGGCCCGCGTGGCGTTCGTGATGGACAAGCTTTTGCGCAAGCTGGGCCTTTCCGGGCGCAGTTTCGTGCCCATGCTGATCGGCTTCGGCTGTTCGGTTCCTGCGATCATGGCCACGCGCACGCTTCCTTCCGAACATGACCGCAAGATGACCATCATGCTGACGCCTTTTATGAGCTGTTCGGCGAAGCTTCCTATCTATGCCCTGTTCACGGCAGTGTTTTTCCCCGATCACGCGGTGCTGGTGATGATTGCGCTCTATCTCATGGGCATGGTTGTGGGCGTGTTGGTGGCGCTTGTGCTCAAGCGTACGGCGTTTAAAGGCGATCCCGTTCCCTTCGTCATGGAGCTGCCGAACTACCGTCTTCCGTCGTTGGGCAATATGGGACGCTTGGTGTGGGACAAGGCGAAAGATTTTTTGACCCGCGCGTTCACGATCATCTTCCTGGCCTCGGTGGTCATCTGGTTCTTGCAGACGTTCGACTTGCGCCTGAACGTGGTGGCCGATTCTTCCGATAGCCTGCTGGCAATGCTCGGCGGCCTAATCGCCCCGTTGTTCGCCCCGCTCGGCTTCGGCGACTGGCAGGCGTCCACGGCGCTTGTCACGGGCTTTGTCGCCAAGGAAAGCGTGGTCAGCACGCTGACGGTGCTTTTGGGCAGCGCTTCGGCCGTTGCGAGCCTGTTCACGCCGCTGACCGCATTCGCGTTCTTGACGTTCGCGCTGCTCTACACGCCATGTGTGGCGGCAATCGCCGCTGTCAAAAACGAATTGGGCGGCAAGAGTGCCGCCGTCGTGGTTCTGATGCAGTGCGGCGTGGCGTGGGCGGTCGCGTTTCTTGTGCGCATGGCGGGTATGGCGCTGGGTTTGGCGTAGAAGAAAAAGCGCACGGCGCGGTTTTCGGGCGATATCGCGCTCGCATTCGTCAGGAATGCAACGGTCGCTGCATTGTGTGCAGAGAGGCGGCGGCCGTGGCTATAATGAGGGAAAAAGGGGCCTGTTTCCCGTCGGGTCCATCGCTTCTAGCGTCTGAGCCGCCGGGGCGGGTCTTTGTGAACCCGACTTACGGAGCGTGCTGCCATGGCCTTTGTCGAATTCCGCGACGTGCATAAAATCTATCAGATGGGCGAGGTGAAGGTTGCCGCCGCAGACGGCATGACCTTCGATATCGAGCAGGGCGAACTTGTGGTGGTGGTGGGGCCGTCGGGCTCAGGAAAAACCACGTTGCTCAATATGCTCGGCGGCATGGATCCGTGCACGTCGGGCTCTATCAGGCTCGCCGGTCGCGAAATCAGCTCGTTCAACGCCAAGGAGCTTACCGACTATCGCCGTTACGACATCGGCTTTGTGTTCCAGTTCTACAACCTGGTGCAAAACCTCACTGCTCTCGAAAACGTAGAGCTGGCTTCGCAGATTTGCCGCAATCCACTTCCTGCGGCCGATGTTCTTGCGCAGGTGGGCCTGGCGCACCGCATGGATAACTTCCCTGCGCAGCTTTCGGGCGGCGAGCAGCAACGCGTGGCCATTGCCCGCGCCCTTGCGAAAAACCCCAAGCTGCTTTTGTGCGACGAACCCACGGGTGCCCTCGATTACAAAACGGGCAAGGCCATTTTGAAGCTGTTGCAAGACACCTGCGTGCAGACCGGCAAAACGGTGGTGCTGATCACGCACAATTCGGCATTTACGGCCATTGCCGACCGTGTCATCCATATCAAAGAGGGCCGCGTCGAAGGCATCGAGCTGAACCGATATCCTGTCGCCGCCGATACCGTGGAGTGGTAGGCCATGAAAAGCGTTTTCAACAAAGGCGTCTCGCGTTCGATAACGCATTCGCTGGGACGGTTTCTCGCCATTGCCGTGATCGCGGCGCTTGGCACGGGGTTTTATGCCGGCTTGCGCATGACCGGGCCCGACATGCGTCTTGCGGCCGATCGGTATTTCGACGGAACCGCCATGGCCGATCTTCGCGTGGTTTCCACGTTGGGGCTCAGCGATGAGAACATTGAACTCTTGCGCGAGGTCGAAGGCGTCGAAGGCGTTATGCCTGCGCATGAAGTCGACGTGCTTGCCACGGTGGAAGACGTGCAATATGCCATGCGCTTCCAGTCGTTCGACGCCGCTGCTGCCCGTGCGTCGGACACCTCTGACGGAGAACATGCGTTTTCGGACGACGAATCCTATCTGAACAGGCCGATTCTTGTTTCGGGGGAATGGCCCGAAGGCCCGAACGAATGCGTGCTTGCTGCCGATGTGGTGATGGATGGCGACGTGGCCGTGGGCGACGTCGTGAAGGTGCTCGAGGGCACGCAAGACATCGACGACACGCTTGCGACGCGCGAATACACGGTGACGGGCTTCGTGCGTTGCTCGTATTACGCTTCCCCCACCAATCTGGGAGCCACTTCGCTTGGCAGCGGGGCGATTGAGCAGGTTGCGTTCGTCGATACGACGGGGTTTGCCGCCGACCTTCCTTATACCGAGGCGTTCGTGTCTGTCGAAGGCGCTTCCGATGAAATGGCCGGAAGCGAAGCTTATCAGGCGAAAGTCGATGCCGTCGCGCAGCGTATCGAGGATAGCGCCCTTGCGACGGAGCGTCTTGCCGAGGTGAAGGTCGAAGCGCAGGCCGAGCTCGACAAGAATCGCGCCGATTACGAAACCGAGCGCGCCGACGCCGAATCCAAGCTGGCCGACGGTGCTGCCGAGCTTGACGACGCGCGCATCCAGCTTGACGATGCGGCGGCGAAGCTGGAAAGCGGTCAGGCCGATCTTGACGCGGCGGCCGATGCAATCACCGCAAGCGAACGTGAGCTTGCCGACGGGCAGAAAGCCTATGACGAGGGGGTTTCCCAGCTGGCCGAGCAGCGAGCCGCGGTGGAGGCGCAGCTTGCCAGCGCCCAGGCGCAGATCGACAGCGCCCAGGCGCAGTATGACCAGGCTATGGCCACGCGCGGAGAGCTTGTCGTTCAGCTTGGCCAGGCTCAGGCGGGTCTCGACCAGGTGAATGCGGCAATTGCCGAGAATATGCCGGCGATCGACGAGGGCATTAAGAAAGCGCAGGGAATCGTAGATGCCGCGAATGCGGGCATTGCCGCGCTTGATCCGTCCGCTTCGGATTACGCCGAGAAGCTTGCGGCGCTGCAAGAGCAGCTTGCGACCGGGCAGGGCATGCTGTCCGACCTTCAGTCGCAGAAAGACCGCCTGCTTTCGCAGCAGTCTCAGCTTTCAGGTGTCGTCTCTCAACTGAAGGCGGGCATCGCGCAGATCGATGAGCAAACCGCTGGCGTGCCTGAGCAGCTTGCTGCGGCACGCGATGAGCTTGCCTTCCAGCGCGCTGCGGCCGAAGAGGGATTTGCTGCCGCGCAGGCCAAGCTCGATGCAGCTGCAGCGCAGCTTGGAGCCGGCCGTGTGCAGCTTGATTCGGGCAAAGACGCATACGAGTCGGGTGCCGCTGAAATCGAAAGCGGCAAGGCGGAATATGCAGAGGGCCTTGAATCCTACGAAAAGGGCAAGGTGGAATACGACGAGCAGAAGGCGGATGCAGACGCTCAGCTCGCCGACGCCGAAGCGCAGCTCGCCGACGCGCAGAAGGAAATCGATACGCTCGAAGCTCCGGAAATCATGGTGCTCGACCGCACGAAGAACATCGGCGCGGAAAGCTTCCGTTCCGATGCGGGGCGCATCGACCGCATCGCCATGGTGTTCCCGCTCATCTTCTTCCTGGTGGCAGCATTGGTGTCGCTGACCACGATGACGCGTATGGTGGAAGAAGAGCGTGTGCTGATCGGCACGTATAAAGCGCTCGGCTACAGCAATGCGCGCATCACCTCGAAATACCTGGTGTATGCCGCCGTGGCAAGCGGCGTGGGATCGCTTGTGGGCATCGTGGCGCTTTCGCTGTTCTTGCCGT
>JAUNLI010000102.1:6267-8076 GCA_030532315.1 Slackia sp. | reverse complement strand
GGGGGGATGCTGTCGGGGTGACGGCGGGGCGTGGGGTACTTCGGTAGGTGAGCCCCGCCCGGAGCGCCGAATGCGCCGCAAACCCATCAGGTCGCCGCAGCCGGACGACCCGGTTGCGTCGGCCGGAAGGCCGACGCAACCTAAAGCTTCAAGCTGCCGACGGCCTTCACGCGCACGCGCGTCGCATTGCCGGGCAGATAGGCCAACGGCACATCTTCCACGTCGATGATTTCGATCGTGTCGGGATCGGCGCCGGCCTTGACGGCTTCCTGCCTTGCCAGCTCTTTCGCCTTGGCAAGCGCTTCGGCGCGGCCCATCTCGTCAAGCGAGAAAATGCGCTCGATCTGGCCCGACACCTGCGAAATCGCACTGCCGATGGCATTTGCGACGCCGAAGTTCTCGGGCTTGTGAACCTTGCTCACGCCCTTAAGCTCGCCGGGAATCAAAATGGATCCGCCGCCGACCAAGATGACGTCGATATCACCCGCGCTCGTCTTCATCTTGTCGACGCACTCTTCCACCATGCGCGCCATTTCGGCAGAAGCCGCGCTTACCAGCTCGGGGTCGAGGTCGGCAACCTTGGACGGATCGCCAACGCCTTCGGCGGCACCGCTTGCCACCGCGATGTCGGTTGCCGTCAGCACATCGCCACCGAAGCACAATGCGCGCGTGAGCACCTGATAGCCCACCGAATCAGGACCCACCGTGACATGGCCGTCCTCGTGCTGGCGCACGATCGAACCGCCGCCCAAGCCGATCGAAATGATGTCGGGCATGCGGAAGTTCGTGCGCACGCCGCCGATTTCGACAGCAAGCAGGCTCTCGCGCGGGAATCCGTGCGTCAATGCACCCAAGTCGGCCGTTGTGCCTCCCACATCGACCACCACGGCATCTTTGAGACCCGTCAAAAACGACGCGCCGCGAATGGAGTTCGTCGGGCCGCAAGCAATGGTGAGAATCGGGTAGCGCATCGCATACGCCGCGCTCATCAGCGTACCGTCGTTCTGGCACAGATACACCTCGGCATCCTCGATGCCTTCGGCGGCAAGCGCGGAAACGAAACTTTCCGAAGTGGTTTTCGCGACCGTGACCAGCGCAGCGTTCAGAATGGTCGCATTCTCGCGCTCAAGCAGGCTCACGCTGCCGATTTCGCTCGAGATGGAGACGGGGAAATCATCTCCCAGGCGAGCGCGCACGATTTCCGCAGCACGTTTTTCATGCGATGCGTCCACCGGCGAAAACACGCTCGTAATGGCCACGCTGTCGCAAGCGCCGTCGATTTCGGCGGCAATGCGCTCGAGCTCGGCCTCGTCGAGCGGTGCGATTTCGCGACCGTCGAATTCGTGGCCACCGCCCACCAAATACCAGCGGTCGCTGATCGCCTCACGCAAATCGGCAGGCCAGTCGACCATAGGCTTAATCGCCGCCGTAGCAGGCGCGCCCAGACGAATCACCGCTACGCGGTCGAGACGCTTGCGTTCGACGATCGCGTTCGTGCAGTGCGTCGTGCCAAGCATCGCGTAGCCGATACGCTCGCGCGCCCCGTCGACCTGGGCAAGCGCCGAAGCCATCGCCGCACGAATGCCGCCCATCACATCTTCGGTGGTCGGGCACTTCACGGCCGCAACCAGGTTCAATTCGTTATCGAGCACCACGGCGTCGGTGTTGGTTCCGCCGACGTCGATGCCAATGCGCCAATCCTTCATGTATTCCTCCTGACGGGGTGCCAGGACGGGCATTTTGCCCTTCAGAACCTGCATCGGTTCAGTCACGACCGCCAAGGTCGCTCCTTTCACCGACGCAGAACCT
>JAUNLI010000102.1:0-6167 GCA_030532315.1 Slackia sp. | reverse complement strand
GGTCGCTCCTTTCACCGACGCAGAACCTCCAGGCCAACCTGCTCCGCCTTCGCCCCTTGCGTTTTCGGGTTGAGACGTGCTTGCGCTCTAGCGCTCTTCCACCGGCACGTAATCGATGTCGTAGCCGAAATAGCGCGGACCTGCGATTTCCAAACCGCGCTCGCTGCGCCAGTGCTCATGCACGGGAATACCCACCAACACGCCGCGAGCGCCGTATTTCAAAGCCTCGGTCGTGATAGGCAGAGCGGTTTCCGCATCGAGCACCGCAATCAAATCGGGGGCGCTGCACAGCACTTCGCCATCGGAGCGTGCGATCAGGTGCTCGTTTTGGAACTCGATTTCGCACGTACGCCCGTGATAGCTTTCGATGCCTTCGAAATGTGCATAGCCGCGCACGAAGCCTCCCACCGTACGGCGAGACACGTCGTCGAGCTTGCCGCGGAAAAGCTCCTTGCCCTTCAGCAGATCGAGAATCACCGGAATCGGGTCGCCGCCCGCCGCATGCGCTTCGCGAATAGTACGACCCACCACTTCGCAATACGTCGAGGTTTCGGGGATGCTGGTCTTTTTGGCCTGCGCGCCCGTCATGGCATAGTCGGCCATGAACACGCTGCCGCCCGTAGTAATGGCAACATTGCGCGCCAGGCGTTCCGCCCAGGCGTTGTCGATCGCCTCGATCACCACGGTGTCGCCCTTTTCGTCGCACACCGCCGCAGGACACGCCGGCACGTCGAACAGCGTCCAAGTAACGTGGCGCAGCTCGGGAAATGCACGACCCATACCGTCGGCATCGACGATCGGAACGCCTTTTGCCGCCGCAACCTGGAACGGCAAAAGCGAGTTCAAGCCGCCCGCCTCAAGCGGCATGATCGCGTCGAACTTCTTGCCCAGACGCGCCTCGAGGGCATCGACCGCACCGATGCCTTCGCTGCCGTTGGGAACCTTTTCCACCAGCACGGTGGGGGCGCCGAGCATGTGCGACGCACATACCCACGCATCGTCGTCAAGCTCGTCGAGCGTCACCATCTGGAACGGCCCGTACTCCTCGATGGCCTGCAGGGCCATGAGCTTGCCGATATAAGGGTCTCCTCCACCGCCCGAAGCGAGCACGGCGGCACCGACGGCCATATCCTCGACTTCCTGTTTGCCGATAATGCGCACGGCAACCTCCTTTTCGCGGTCGATGCGCCGCATCATACGCGCGGCGTCATAGTTTCGAACTCAAAGGCGAACCGCCGCAAAACGGTTCGCCTTTCAAGCCGTTTCAAGCACGCATTCCACCATAACGCCGCGGCAGAAAAACCCGCACGACAATGAGGGACGCGGCATGCTTGTGCGGCGAAAGACGCGCTACGCCAACTCGTCGACGGCGGGCAGCGCGCCGAAGCCCTGCAAAACGCCCATATCGCCATAACGTTCGACGAAGGCGCGATACCCCTCTTCGTCGTAGAACGAGCATGCACCGGCTCCGAACGCCTTGGCGGCCTCCACCATGAACGTGCCCGCTTCGTCCAGATCGCCCAGACGCGTAGCGCCGGTAGCACAGCCCGCCACGGGCGTCTCCGTGGTGATGGCAACGCCCACTACCGGAGCGTCGGTACAGGTGCACGGCTGCAAAATGCTGTTGAGGTGATACAGGCCGTTTCCATACGGCGTGATGTCGGCCATCGAAAGGGCGAACACGTTGGGCATACGGCCCGTGGCGGTCTGCGCCAGGTCGAGCAGATCCTCGCTCACGCGCAAAATGACACCGCGCTTGACCGTGGGGCTGATCGCGAAACCACGTGCATTGATGATGCGGTTTCCCTTCGTGGTATCGCACACCAAGATAGCATCGAGCTCGTCGGTGACTTCTTCCTTATTGATCGCAGCCGTCGAGGTGGGCGAGCCCATGAACGGCACGGGGTCATGTGGGAACGTGGGGGCATGCGGGCACACGTGCGTGGAAACGAACACGTCTCCCGGCAAGACGTCGCCCTTGCGATGCATATCGATAAGCTTCGCGGCGCACGCAAGAGCAACTAGCGCGCCGTCGCCGTCCGACACGAACCCGATGCGTTCGGGACGCGCGCCCAAACCGCCCAAGCGGCCCAAAAGACCGATCGTCGGGGCCTGGCCGCCCGCCGCTTTGCCCTGCGCTCCGGGAATGCGCACGCGCACCATGTCGGTGGTGCCCTTAGGGCCCGTCAAGGCATACGTCTCGACATCGCAATCAGGATCGATGCCGCGCAGATACGCTGCCACCGCTTCGCCGCTTGCCTGGGGAGAGTCCAAAACGTCATACAGGTCGATCAGATATCGCAGCAGCATAGAACGGTCCTTTCATCGTGCGATTGAACAGTATCCGCCCCATTGTAGCGCCCTGCCACAGCTTCTGCAGCAAAGCGGCGTGCTAAAGCGCCCGAACGAAGAAACGGGAAAGCCTCGCTTCGAAATACGACCAGAGAACCGTCCGTGAGACGGACAACGCGAGCCGAAACCGCGCCCGGCGCAACCGCCCGAACGCCGCGCGAAACCCACATGTATCAAAGCCGCACGAAGCGCCCCGCTATCCGTCCAGTTCGTCGCGCACATAGCGGCCTGTGACGCTTTCCTCGCACATCGCGATTTGCTCGGGCGTTCCACAGGCCACGATGCGCCCGCCCGCCTCGCCGCCAC
Source organism: Slackia sp. (assembly GCA_030532315.1). Taxonomy (GTDB): domain Bacteria; phylum Actinomycetota; class Coriobacteriia; order Coriobacteriales; family Eggerthellaceae; genus Slackia. Next base: position 3,509 of record JAUNLI010000102.1, on the reverse strand, counting down.
CCGGCCCCATGTCGATCACGTAATCGGCGTTGGCGATCATGTCCAGGTCATGTTCGATCACCACCACGGTGGCGCCGTTGTCCACCAGCCGCTGCAGCACGCCCAGCAACACCTCGACATCAAGCGGATGCAGACCGATCGTCGGTTCGTCGAACACGAACAACGCGTCTTCCTGGCTGCGCGTCATCTCGCCCGCCAGCTTCAAGCGCTGCGCCTCGCCGCCTGAAAGCGCCGGCGTCGCTTCGCCAAGCGTGAGATATCCCAAGCCCAAATCGCTCAACACGTCAAGCTTCGCCTTGGCCGTGCGCAACCCGCCCACGCAGGCACGCGCCTCATCGACCGTCATGGCAAGCAATTCGGGAAGGGAAATACCAGCGGAAGCCGCAGGCTCCCCCGCGCCACGTTTCACCGCATACGCCGAGCGTCCATAGCGCGCGCCGCCGCAAGCGGGGCACGGCACGTCGACATCGGGAAGAAACTGCACGTCAAGCGACACTTGTCCGGTTCCATCGCACACATCGCAGCGAAGCGATCCGGTGTTGTACGAGAAATCGCCCGCCTTCAAACCCCGCTCGCGCGCTGCATCCGTCTTCGCGAACGCACGACGCAAATCGTCGAGCACACCCGAATACGTGGCCACCGTCGAGCGCACATTCGCCCCGATAGGGCTTGCATCGATCAAATGCACGCGCTCGATGCCGCAGGTCTCGAGCGACTTCACATGAGCCGGGAGCGATTCCCCGTGTGCCACCGCCTCAAGCGCCGGCACCAGGCTTTCGAGCACCATGGTGGTCTTGCCCGAGCCGGAAACCCCCGTCACAGCCGTCAAACGTCCGCGCGGAATGCGCACGGACAGCGGTTTCACCGTATGGATGGCGCCCGTCTCAAGCCCGACGGCGCCATGCGAAAACACCTCGTCGGCCGCAACACGCCCGCGCACGCGCACCCGACGCTCGCCGCTGAGAAACGTGCCCGTGCGAGAACGCTCGCAACCGGCAAGTTCGTCGGGGCTTCCCTGCGCCAAAACCTCGCCTCCCTGCGCCCCCGATGCGGGTCCTATTTCAATCACATGATCGGCATGACGCAGCACGCGCACGTCGTGGTCTACCAGCACCACCGAATTACCGTCGGCCAGAAGGTCGTCCATCACGCCGAGCAGGCCGTCCACATTCGACGGGTGAAGTCCGATCGAAGGTTCGTCGAGCACATAAAGCACGCCCGTCGTGCGTCCGCGCACCGCACGTGCCAACTGCACGCGCTGCCGCTCACCCGTGGAAAGCGAAGAGCTGGCACGGTCGAGCGCAAGATACCCCAGGCCCAGCTGTTGCAAACGACGGATGGGCTCGGCCATCTCGTCGACGATGGCGCGTGCCATGGAGCGCAACTCTTCGGGCACGAAGCCCGCCACGCCCGGCACCCACACCGCAAGCTCGTCGAGCGTCATCGCGCTCGCCTGCGCCAGATTCATGCCGCCGATTCGCGGCGAACGGGCGCGCGCAGACAAACGCGACCCATCGCAATCGGGGCATTCCCCCTCGCGTAAAAACTTCGCCACACGCGCCAGGCCCTTTTCGTCTTTGACCTTGGCAAGAGAATTCTCCACGGTATATACCGCGTTGAAATACGTGAAGTCGAGCTCTGCCACCTGGCCCGTCTTGGGCGATTGATAGATGATGTGGCGCTTTTGCGCCGGCCCGTGGAACACGATGTCTCGCTCTTCGGGGGTCAATTCGCAAAATGGCACATCGATGCGCACGCCCATCTCCTGGGCGACCTGCGGCATGAGCGACCACATAAGCTGGCGCCACGATGCCACGGCACCTTCTTGAATGCTCAACGCCTCATCCGGCACCAGCGTGCTTTCGTCCACCTGGCGCACAATTCCCGTTCCCGAGCACGTCGGGCATGCGCCAGCGCTGTTGAAAGCCAGCTCTTCGGCGCCAGGCCCCATGAACTCCACGCCGCATACAGGGCAGCGAAGCGGCCGTTCGAGCGCCACATTCATCGACGGAGGCACATAATGCCCGTTCGGACACGCATGGCTCGCCAAGCGCGAAAACATCAGACGCAGCATGTTAAGCAGCTCGGTGGAAGTACCGAACGTCGAATGCACCCCCGGAATGCCTGGGCGCTGGCGCAACGCAATCGCCGCGGGAACATGGCGCACATCGTCGACCTGCGGGCGAGCCGCCTGCGCAATGCGACGGCGCGTATACGTGGAAAGGGCGTCCAGATACCGGCGCGAACCTTCGGCGTATAAAACCCCAAGGGCAAGCGAGCTTTTGCCCGACCCCGATACGCCGGCGATGCCCACCAATTCACCCAACGGGATATCGACGTCGATGTTTTTCAGGTTATGCACACGCGCCCCGCGCACTTCGATATGGTCGGGCGAAGAAAACGCTCCGTTCGATTTCCCCATTCCGCTCTCCTTGCCGCTGCTTGCGAACCGTGCCTTTCGGCGGGTGGATATCGTGAGAAAAATCCTACCACGACACCTGATGCATAACGTACCCGGCCGAGACGCACCCGAAGATAAGGCCCGCATCTTATCGCAAACGCCGCCAACGCAACCGCCGCTTTCGCCGAACAAAAACCTCGCTACAATAGGCACAACGAAGAGAAAGGCCATCCTATGAAGAACGCGAAAATCGCCCTCGTGCAGTTCGAGGGAGAAATCGGCAACGTGGAAAAGAACGTCGCCGAAGCGTGCGACCTGATCGCCCAAGCCGCCGAGAACGGAGCCGACCTGGTGGTTTTGCCCGAGCTGTTCAGCACGGGCTATCACCTGAACACCATCGGCCCGCACATCCTCGACCTGGCCGAGCCGATCGACGGTCCGAGCGTGCGCGCCCTGCAGCAGGCGGCCCGTGAGGCGAAATGCTACGTGGTGGCGGGCATCGCCCTGATTCGCGAAGTCGGCGGCGTGCCGTTCAACAGCGCCGTGCTGATCGATCGCGAAGGAAACGTGGCGGGCAGCTATGACAAGGTGCACCTCTGGGCGCTTGAACGCTTCTATTTCCGCGCGGGCGCAAGCTATCCGGTATTCGACACCGATTTCGGACGTATCGGCATCATCATTTGCTACGATTTGGGCTTCCCCGAGGCGGCACGTTCGCTCGCCCTGCAAGGCGCCGATTTGATCGTATGCCCGAGCGCATGGTGCGTCGAAGACATGGACGTCTGGGAAATCAACGCTCCGGCACGTGCGCTGGAAAACACCGTGTTCTTGGCGGCCGTGAACCGCTTCGGCCACGAAGGCGGCGATCTGTACATGCCCGGCCATTCCATGGTATGCAACCCTCGCGGCACGAAGCTGGGACAGCTCGAAGACGAGGCGGCAGGCATCCTGTACGTCGACCTCGACGCATCCGACATCGACACCTATCGCGTGAAAAGCCCCTACATGCGCGATCGCCGCGCCGACACCTACGAACGCGTAGCACGCTGGTAAAGGGGCTTATAGGACAAAAAGTGTGTCCGATTTCGGGCGTTGACGCAGGTCAACG
>JAUNLI010000101.1 GCA_030532315.1 Slackia sp. | reverse complement strand
TAGTTCGCGAACTCGTCGAACGAAGCCAGTTCGAGCGCCTCCTCAGCTTGAACTCCCATGGCTGTTCTCCTTCCGACTCAATGGAACGGCGCCCCCATGCGCCGTCGGTTTCATACCACGCATCTTACTATAAGGATGCGCGGTGCCGGAGCGCGATTCTGACCGCCTTGCTCCACGCGCCCGCGCGAATCCACCGCATAACGAAAAGAAAGCAAGCGGCGGAAAGCAGACAGCGGCTCTTGAGGGCCCGATCGTTCCGCCGAACGCAAAAGCCGCGCCCGAAAGCGCGGCTTCGATAGGCCTATCCCAGAACCTCGGCACAGATGCGAGCGCCTTCGGCGGCGTCTTTCGCATAGTAATCCGCACCGACCATCTGCGCATATTCGGGCGTGAGCACCGCGCCGCCCACGAACACCTTCGTATCGGGCGCCTGCTCGCGCAGAAGCGCGATGGTCTCTTCCATGCCGCGCACCGTGGTGGTCATGAGCGCCGACAGGCCCACCAGCTTGATGTCATGCTCTTTCACGCAATCGACCACTGCTTGCGGTTCGACATCGCGGCCCAGGTCATACACCGTGTAGCCGTAGTTTTCCAGCAGCATGCGCACGATGTTCTTGCCGATGTCGTGGATATCGCCTTTCACCGTGGCGACGGCGACCGAGCCCTTATCGGCCACCGCATCGCCCGTGCTGCGACCCCTGATCACGTCGAAGCCCGCCTTCGCCGCCTCGGCCGAAGCCATAAGCTGCGGCAAGAAGAACGTGCCCGCCTCGAAGCGTGCGCCCACTTCGTCGAGGGCGGGAATCAGATGCCCGTCTATCACGGCCATGGGGTCTTCGCCCGCATCGAGCATGCGCTCGACCTCTGCACCCGCAGCCGCACGGCGTCCCGTTATCACGAAATGACGCAAGCCCTCCTCTTCGGCAGCCGATGCGCCGCCTTCGTTCGAGCCGGCATGCGCGGCAACCTTCGTCGTCGATGCCGCAGCCGTCTTATTGGCGTAGCCTTCGATATAGCGCATGGCGCCGACGTCTTGGCCGCACAAAACACGCCAAGAATCGACCACTTCGCAATAGCGCTCGGAAAGCGGGTTGAGAATCGGCATGTCGAGACCCGCGGAAAATGCGGCCGAAAGAAACGTCGCATTGACCACCTCGCGCAACGGCAGGCCGAAGCTGACGTTGGAAACGCCGAGCACCGTGCGCACGCCCAGGCGTTCTTTCACTATGGTGATGGCGCGCAGGATTTCCACCACTTCGCTCTGATTGGTGGAAGCGGCCATGACCAGGCAGTCGATCAGCACGTCTTGGCGCGGAATGCCTTTCGCCTCCGCGGCGCGCACGATGCGCTCGGCAATCGCGAAACGCTCTTCGGCCGTGGGAGGAATGCCGCCTTCGTCAAGCGTCAAGCCGACCACTGCGCAGCCGTAATGCTTCGCGACGGGAAGCACGGTCTCAAGGCTTTCCGCCTTGCCGTTCACGGAGTTGATAATCGGCTTGCCGGCATACACGCGTACGGCCGCCTCCACCGCCGCAGGATCGGAAGAATCGATCTGCAGCGGCAGGCCGGTGACGCCTTGGATCTTCCCCACCAAATCCACCAGCACGGCCGCTTCGTCGATTTCGGGCAGGCCGGCGTTCACGTCGAGAATATCGGCACCCGCCTCGGTCTGGGCGATCGCCTCGTTGATGATGTAGTCGGAGTCGCCCGTGCGAAGCGCCTCTTTCAGGCGCTTCTTGCCCGTGGGGTTGATGCGCTCGCCGATCGTCGCCACATGGCGCCCCTCGAGCACCACCGCCTCTTGAGCGCTTGTCACGCTGCAAAGCGGCCGGGCGAAAGGCACGTGCGGACGCTTGTCGCGCACGATGTCCGCCAGATTAGCGATGTAAGCGGGATTCGTGCCGCAGCAGCCGCCCACGATGCGCACGCCCGCCTCGATCATGCCGGCGACGCTTTCCGCATACGCGTCGGCATCGACGGAAAACACCGTGCGGCCGTCTTCCACATGCGGAAGGCCCGCGTTGGCCTGCACCATCACAGGGCACGTTGCCACCTCGAGCATTTCGTCCACCAGTGGACGCAAGTCATCAGGACCAAGCGAGCAATTCATTCCCAACGCCTGCACGCCAAGCGATGAAAGCATGAGCGCCGCGATGCGCGGGCTGGTGCCCAAAAACGTGCGGCCGTCTTCGCCGAAGGTCATGGTGGCGAATACGGGCAGATCGCTGCACTCCTTCGCCGCAAGCACGGCCGCCTTCATTTCAAGGAGGTCGGCCATGGTCTCGATGAGGATAATGTCGGCACCGGCATCGACGGCCGCATGCACCTGTTCGGCGAACAGATTGTAGGCCTCGTCGAAGCTCATCGTGCCAAGCGGCGCAAGCAACGCACCCGTCGGACCGATGTCGGCCGCCACGTAGCGCGCACCCGCAGCACGCACGCATGAGACAGCCGCCGCAAACACCTCGTGCACCGAAGCGGCGTCGCCGAGTTTGCGGGCATTGGCACCGAATGTGTTCGTGGTGACGGCCTGGCTTCCTGCCTCCACATAGCGCCGATGGATGGCGGTCACCTCATCGGGGCTGGTCAGGCACAAAAGCTCAGGCAGCTCCCCCGCCTCGAGGCCTGCGGCCTGCAGCATGGTGCCCATGGCGCCGTCGAACACCAGATATTCCTCGCCCGCGATAACGCGCTCGAGGTAATCGTCGGCAATACGCAGGCGATCGCGCGCATCGGCAGAGACGGCCTTGGATGTTATCGGTAGCATGGCGTACCAGCCTTTCGCAAAGAACAATGGGCGGCGCAGGCGCATCCGGCGCAGCTGCGTTTGGTATGCTCGCGCGGCTCGTCGAACAACCCGACGAAAGCCGTCACGCTTTTCACAGGAATAAGCAGGTTGGAATCGGTGACCGTCATCCCGAGCTTTTTATCGGCCTCGAGCGTGCGCACGATGGCGGGCTGAATGCTCAGCGGCAAATCACCGTAACCGGGACTGAAGCGCCAGTTCGTATGCAAACCGAGCTGCGCCGCTTCGGCCACAATGGCCGCCTCGCACGCATCGGCCGCGCATTCCACAAGCGACGACCCCGCCGCCCCGAACACTGCGGCATCAAGCGCGCTTTTCGCTTTCATACGCAACGCAGCGCGTTCATTTGCCAAACCCAGCGTGACCGCCATAACCGCGCACGAACGCGCATCGCGAAGATGCTCATAGATTGCCGAGCCTTCAAGCACAAGGGAACTTCCCGTCAGGCGGATGGCGCCCGACGATGCGTCCACGGGAAATATCCGATAGACGAACGAAGGGGCCGAATCACGCTCGCACGCCGCAATCAGCTCATCGATGCGTTCATCGAGCAGATCGTCGGTTCGCTGGCCTGAATATCCCAGATAGCGCAGCGCCTCGGCCTTGTCGACACGATACAAGGGCACTTAGGCCACCGCCCCGCTTGCACGCAAGGCATCCATCGCAGCGGCAGCGATCGCCGGCTGGTTCATCGTGTAGACATGCAAGCCGTCCACCCCTTCGGCCGCCAGGCCTTCAAGCTGCTTGCAGGCATATTCGATGCCCGCCGCACGAAGCGATTCGGGGTCGTTTTCGTAGCGCGCCAAAAGCTTGATGATCGGCGACGGCAAGCTGGCACCGCACATGAACACCATGCGCGAAATCTGGGCCTTGGAAAGAAACGGCATGATGCCGAACGTAATGGGCACCGTGACGCCGGCATTGCGCGCCGCATCGAGGAAACGCAGAGCGCAGTCGTTATCGAAGAACAGCTGCGTCACGAAAAACTGCGCGCCCGCATCCTGCTTTTCTTTGAGATGACGAATGCTCGCGTCGAAATCGAGGCAATCGATATGGCCTTCGGGATATGCCGCCGCGCCCACGCAAAAGCCCGCCTCGCGCACCACGGGAATGAGGTCTTTCGCGAAACGGAAATCAGTGGTCGAGGCGCCTTCCACGGGATCGCCACGCAGAGCAAGCACGTTTTCGATGCCGGCGTCGCGCATGGAGGCAAGAACCTGCGCCACATCGTCGCGCGATGCGCCCATGCAGGTCAGGTGCGCCATCATGGTGAGGCCGAAATCGTCTTTCGCCATACGGGCGACATCGATCGTGCGCGCGCTGTTGCCGCTGCCGCCCGCCGAATACGTGACAGACACGAACGCCGGATCAAGCGGAGCAAGCTCGGCCGCAAGGGCATGGGCCGCCTCGACGGGCAGCTCGCCTTTCGGGGGGAAGATTTCGAACGACACGGGAAGGCCGTCGCGTCCGAACACCTGCGAAATCTGCATGGGAAGTCCTTTCTCGTCGGCCTGCCATTGTAGCGTTTCAGTGCTTCGACGCTTTAGCCTGCGATAGTATGCGAAACAGAGTAGAAACATTCAAGGCTGAAGCGGAGCATGGTCGAAGGATTGACAGCCCAGGGCATCCCCTGCGACGAAAGAGTTTTTCGTCGCACGCAGAATGAAACGAAAACCGTTTTCGTTTCAAAACGAATGGAGCGCAAAGGATTTTCGTTCCGGAACGAATGAAACGAAAAGTTTCTCCCAGCCGTCAATGAGAGCAAAACCCGTGGGCACGCTTGCATCCAATACAGCGAAGCACTTGAAGCACAAGCGCGCATGCCGTCAAAAGCTCGCCGATTGTCGTCCGCGTCGCTTTTCCACTATGCGGCAGGGGAAACGGCATTCTTCTTGATGGATTTGATGACCGTCACCAACGCCATCTGCTGTTCCGTGTTGAATATTTGCATGAACGACCGAGGCCTGTCGAACGGAGGCTGATTAAGCGCTTTCGGTTCCATGTAGCCGTTTTCGACCACATAATCTACCACGCGTTTGATAAACGAAATCTGCTGCTCATTAAGGCTCTGGTCGTTAAGGAAACCGGCAAAAGCCTCCATTGTAGCATCCCTGTCAAGATGCGCAATCTTGCGAACCAGAAGGCCAAACGGAGTATCGCCATATGCTTTGGTATAATCCCCCGCATTGCCAAGTTCGCGTGTAAAAATATGCTCCAACTGAACAAACTCATACTCAGTCATAGGCTTATTGGTATGCAGCTTGTGAATGACGAGATTGTTGCCGTAGTCCTTGAGGTAACGCTCCACCTTGAGTTTGTAGTCTTCGTAATCCTCGCCCATGTCGGCAACCACACCATAAACAACCTGGGTAACCGGGTCGTCAAGATGCGTGACAACATCGCGACGATGCGGGCCATCGACAATAAATTTGATAAGCGAACGAAGCTTCTTACGAACAGCTTCAAGCGTGAGCAAGTCAACGTCGTCGAGCATCTGCCCATCTGCAATTCGCTCAATAAGGGGCATCTGCTCTTTAATCTGAGGGACCGTAACCAACGATGCCAAATTTCTCGCCATTCCGGTAAGGCGCCTCTTATATTGCTCCACCTTTTTAGCCTCACACAGGGCAACCATATACCCATACATAATGTTGTCGAAGCGCAAGGCATCACTATCGGTCTCGTCGCTAATAACAAGCATGGAAATGGGCTTTTTGAGGTCGGCAAGCGCACCTTCGGTCAGCGTGGCGTAGGATTCAATACGACGGTAGATTTCCACTTCACGACGATGTTGACGCACGGTGAACAACTCGTCGTTAAGTGCGACAACCTGGCTATGCATAGTCTCGACAAGCTCTTTGCGCCACGCCTGGTAATCGTCTCCCGCAAAAACGCTTTGTTGCAGAATCATGGCAAGCTCTGCCTGGCGGCTGAACACCTGCTCGGCAACGGTAATCGCCAGCTTCCCTTCGGCCACCTGAGGGTTCTCACGGAAGAACTCGAAATTGCGGCACCAATCGAAAATAAAGAACCGTTTCTTGTCCTCATGCGGGCCATCAAGCGGATCGACAACATTAAGGCCTTCGCACAGACGTGTACCGCGCCCAATCATCTGCCAGAATTTAATTTTCGATCGAACCTTTTTGAAGAACACGAGGTTCACGATTTCAGGTACATCAACGCCCGTATCCATCATATCGACCGACACGGTGATAACAGGACGCGGCTTAAGCTCGAAATCCTCGATGACGGTATGCGAGTAATCGTCAGAATGAACGACGGCCTGAATATAATCGCCAGGCAGATTTGGGTAGAGCTTCCCAAAACGTTCGACAATATAGCGAGCATGTTTCTGATTCTGAGCGAAAATAACGCTCTTGCCCAACTCCTGGCCACCTTCGATATGAATGCCCTTCTCCATGAGCGTGACCAAAACGTTATCAACCGTCGCTTCGTTGAAAATCCATCGGTTGATATCGCCCGAATCTATTTTATCGGGCACATCCTGACCAGTATCCTCGAAGTCATCCTCAATCCGATCGCGCTCTTCAGGCGACAAATCATCATACGAAATACCGTTATCAATGAAATTGGTGTGAGTCTCGATACCAAAATAAGGCACAAGAACATAATCGACTTCAGTAGCGGTTTTGTATTCGTAGACATACGTCGGCACACCACGCTCGACATCGAAGAAATCGTAAGTGTTACGATCGACCTCGTTAGCCGGCGTTGCCGTAAGACCAACAACAAGCGAGTCGAAATACTCGAAAATCGCACGATATTTCTTGAAGATGGACCGGTGGGCCTCATCGACGATAATCAGGTCGAAATGGGCCGGCGTGAACATACGGTTGCCGTCTTCGTTTCTTTCTTTATCAATGGCGTTCATGATGGTCGGATAGGTGGAAAAGACAATGCGCGCATTGCGCTCATCCTTATTCGAGCAAAGGTTGCATAGCGACGCATTGGGAAGGTAACTCTGATAACCATGCTTCGCCTGACGCACAAGTGCCACGCGATCGGCCAAGAAAAGCACGTTTTTAACGTGGCCCGAACGCATGAGCACATCGACCAGAGCGGCCGAAACACGCGTCTTGCCCGTGCCTGTCGCCATGACGAGAAGGCTTTTTCGATGCCCCTCCTCAATATTTGCGCAAACACGCTGGATAGCCTCGACCTGGTAGTAACGCTTTCCGCCGCCGGCTATCGCCTCATTTACCGCAAGAGTAGACGGCTTCACAGCCGTCGTGCGACGATTAAGAATCTTCTGGAGGTCATCCTGAGAGAATATTCCGCTCACCTGACGAGGAGCGCCAGCTTCATCGTCAACGAAAAGGGTGGAAAAACCGTTGGTAAGAAAGATGGGCGGCTTGTATCCGAATTCCTTTTCGAGGCACGCAGCATAAAGACGCGCCTGCTTGAGCCCCTTTTGCTCGGAATAGGTGGTTTTCTTGGCCTCGACGATGGCAAGAGGGCGCCCGTCTTTGCCTATAAGAAGGTAATCGACATAGCCCATGCCCGTATCACTGCCTGGCTCAACAGGCATGCCATAGACTTTGCGTTCTTGAAGCGCATTCTCGTCAAGCTTCCAGCCGGCAAGCGCAAGATCCCAATCAATATAGTGCTTGCGCGTCTCGAATTCCGATATATCCTCGGGATTGAAGTTGCGCTGCCGCTTGTTCTCTTCCTTGGCTTGACTGGCTTGCGCGCTCAGCTTTCTGATTTCTGCCTCAAGGCGTTTAATCTCTTCTTCTTTTTCATTAAGAAGCGACTCACGATGTTTAATGGCCCTTATCTGGGCAAGCGTGAGCTGTATTCCCTTCTGTGGGATTTTTCGCTCATCGAAGACACGCTCAACGTAATCGGGGCCATAGCAATAATCAATCCAATCAGTGAATTCGAAGAGGCTGCGCAACACGAGAATGGCATCAGACGGAGCAACAACACGTTCGGTATGCACGGAAAGGTTGCCCAGCTTGTTGATTCCGATAAGCTTGCGCCATACACGTTCGTCGACAGCATCCATAAACGAGCGTTCATGGAGCAACGACGAAAGATTGTCGCGATATGGCATATGTATCGAATTGTCGATTGCGTAAACCCATTTAACCGCAAGCTCGAGCGCCTTGCGACAACCCACAGCGCACATGGCGGGCGACGTAGCATAGACTTTCTCCGCTTCAATACAAGCATCAGCAAAAAGGCCGTAATAACCGTCTGCGCGCTTAAGGAAATCGAAGTTCATACTTTCGCCCACCTTACCTGGTGATGAATTTCTCGATTGCAGTCATTGC
>JAUNLI010000100.1 GCA_030532315.1 Slackia sp. | reverse complement strand
TACGCGCCGAAGAACACGCCGATCTCGCGCTCGGCGGACTCGGGGGAATCGGAGCCATGGATGACATTTTCGTCCATAATGAGACCGAAATCGCCGCGAATCGTGCCAGGGGCCGCTTCTGCGGGGTTGGTGGCGCCCATGAGCGTGCGCATCTTCTTGACAGCACCCTCGCCGGAAACGACCATCTTGACCACGGGGCCGCTAGTGATGTATTCGATCAGGCCGTTGTAGAAGGGCTTGCCCTCATGCTCGGCGTAGTTGGCGGCAGCCTGCTCGGGGGTGACCATGCCAAGCTCCATGCGCTCGATGGTCAGGCCGGAACGCTCGATGCGAGCGATGATTTCGCCCATGTGGCGGTTGCGCACAGCGTCGGGCTTGAGCATGGAATAAGTCTTCTCGATTGCCATTTTTCATTTTCCTTTCTTCGAATCCGCCTGGCGGCGGCATGAAAAACCCTGATGTAGAACGCGCCGCAGAAGCGGCGCGGAGTTATTGCTGCGAGGGGAACGACATCTCGATGCCCGACACCTTCCAGCCAAGAAGGTCGCGCACCATCTGCACCTTGTAGTCGACGTCGCCGCCTTCGGCGGTTTTCGCCGACACGTACACGGTGGAGTTCGACATCGTTTTGTCCACGCCGTCGATCGTCACGTTGGAATCCTGCACGACGCCGCGCATAGCGGCCTCGATGTTGTCTTCGCCCATGCTCTCGGCGAAATACTGCGATGCATTCGCCGTGTCGGAGAACAGGCTTTTCGCCACCGACTCCTGCGTGGGATAGCCGTAGCCCTGCGTGTAGAGGAACACGCAGCCGGCGGCGGCAAGCAACAGCAAGGTGAAAAACACCACCAAGATCTTCAAGCCCACGTTGCGGCGCTTGCGGTCCTGCTTTGCGATGCCTTTCGAATAGCGCTCGAGTTCTTCATCGCTCGCGTTGAAGAAGCGCTCGTCGCCCGAAGCGTAGCCGTCGGGAACCGTGTAGCCGTACGCTTCGACGGGATAATACTGGGGATCGTTATAGGGCTCAAAAGCCTGAGTTGCCTGGTCGAACGAGGAATCCTGAGGCAACGGCGCGCCATCGGCCGCCACGTCGAGGCCCGACATGTCGTTTTCAGGCTCGGCAGGAGCCGCCACGATCGGCTGCATCGCAGCCGTCCCCGTAGCAACCGCCTGAGCCGCACGGCCGTAATCGACGCTTGCGGAATCGCTCAAGAAATAGGTTTTGTCGGCCAAAGCCGTCTCGAAAGCACTCATGGCCTGCTGCATCTGGCCGCAGGCGACATACGCCTGACCCAGATTGGCATACATCTTGTTGCGCGTGGCGGGATCCATGTCGAACTGCAGAGCGCTTTCATAAGACTGCACCGCATCGGCAGGACGACCCAACGCCATGAAGCACACACCCAGGTTGAGCAGAGCCTTGGTGCGATCGGGATTGTTCACGTCAAGCGCGGCCTCACGAAACGCAACGCCCGCTTCGGCGTTTTTGCCCAGCTTGAGCAACGCGTTGCCAAGACCCAGATATGCCTTATAGGACGCATCGTATTTCGCATCGGAAACGGCGATTTCGAAATGAGAGACCGCGTTTTCGTAATCATGCAGGAAAGCATAGGCCTTCGCCAGGTTGCAGTTCACCGCACCGCAGGCGTCGTAGGCCGCATCGGCCGTCGCCTGCGTATAGGCGTGAATCGCCTGGTTGAAATCTTTCAACTGCAAAAAGCAGTTGCCGATCTGGTGATAGATATAGCCCAGATCGCCAGGACCTTTGACGACGGCAGGGTCGACAAGGCACTGGCTGAACAAATCCAGCGCGGTCTGGAAATCACGCGCCTGATAGGCAGCGCGCGCCTGGGCGATGCTTTGATTATCCATGGTCTCTTCCTTCGATGCCGACATTGCGAAAAAACGCGTTAGTCGGCGTTTTCGATTTCGACGGTTTCGATCACATCGCCGACACGCAGCGTGGCGATGACGTCTTTTCCTTCGATAGTCTGGCCGAACACCGTGTAACCGGAGTCAAGGTTATGCTGGGGTCCCAAGCACAGATAGAACTGAGAGCCTGCGGAATCGGGGTTCTGCGAACGAGCCATCGCAAGCGCGCCGTCTTCGTGCGAGTTGTTGGGGTTGGTGCTGAACTCCTCTTTGATGGTGTAGCCAGGGCCGCCCGTTCCAAGGCCTGCCCACGGATTGCCCGCAGCGGCGATGACCTGCTCGGAATCGAGCTCGCGCGTGTTGGGGCAGCCGCCCTGGATCACGAACCCGGGAACATAGCGGTGGAATTTCAGGTTGTCGTAGAAGCCCTTGCGAGCAAGCTCGACGAAATTGCCCACGTGAATCGGCGCGTCGGCGCCTGCGAGCTGGACGCGGATAGCGCCCTTCGAGGTTTTGATGACGGCGATTTCGTTGCCGTTCGGTTGGTATTCGGGGGTATACATAGCCATGCTCATGCGCTCCTTTTCTCGTGCATACCGATAAAGACTGCAGCAAGGCCGCATGCGCGGCGTGCGATCAAAAGCCGGTGGTGCCCCCTACAGGATTCGAACCTGCGGCTTTCTGCTCCGGAGGCAGACGCTCTATCCCCTGAGCTAAGGGGGCACATTAGCGTCCGAGATTATACGCTAAAATATGCGGACGCGAGAAAAGAGGATTCATGCATGAAAAAATAACCATAGAACGCCTCGCCTATGCAGACGCAGCCATCGGGCATGCAGCGGACGGCAAGACGGTTTTCGTCGACGGAGCCTGCCCGGGAGACGTGGCTTTTGTCGAGATGACCGCCGACAAGGGAACCTATTTGGAAGGTCGCGTCGTCGACATAGAAACCCCCTCCCCCGACCGCGTGACGCCCGTGTGCCCCTATGCGGCCGAATGCGGCGGATGCGGCTGGCAGCACGTTTCTTACGAGCGCCAGCTTGAGGAAAAACGCGACAACGTGGTTTCCCAGCTTGTTCGCACCGCACATTTCGACGAAGAGCGCGCAAACTCCCTCGTCGGACAGACGGTTCCTTCGAAACGCCAGATGGGGTATCGCAACAAGCTTGAGTTCGGCTGCGCACGCGACGGGCGCGGCGGCTTTGTCACGGGGCCCTACCGAAAGCACACCAACGACATTCTTCCGGTCGATTCCTGCCCGCTGGCCCACAAGGCGATCGAAAAGGCGCCGAAAGCCGTGCGCGGCGCCCTGCGTTACCTCAGCGGCAGTAACGACCTGGGCATCTACCGCGTAGGCGTGCGCCATTCGCTACGCACCAAGGCGCTCGAAGTGGCGCTGTGGACCAACACCGGCGCCTTCCCGCGCGCCGCGGTGGCCAAAACCCTCTCGCAGGCCGTCAAAGCGACGAGCATCGTACGCGTCATGACCGACGACCGCGGCAAGGCGCGCAAGCTTAAAGGCGTCGAGGTGCTTGCAGGCAAGGGCTTTTGGACCGAAACGGTCTGCGGCGAAGACTTCAAGGTGAGCGCGCCTTCGTTTTTCCAGGTGAACACCGCACAGGCCGAACATCTCGTGGAATTGGCGCTTGAAGGCCTCGAGCTTGACGACGACGCCGTGGTGGCCGACCTGTACTGCGGCGTTGGCACCTTCACACTGCCTTTGGCGCGCGCGTGCGATCTGGTGTTCGCCGTGGAAAGCTACGGCAGCAGCGTGCGCGACCTGCGCCGCGTAAGCGAAGAAGCAGGGCTCGACAATATCGAAGTCATCGGCGGAGATGCCACGCGCGAACTGCCCGACCTGGGCGAACTCGATGCACTCGTGGTTGACCCGCCGCGCGCGGGGCTTGCCGCCGAAATCATCGGAAGCATCGCCGAAGCGAACCCGCGCCGTCTGGCCTACGTAAGCTGCAACCCGTCCACCTGGGCGCGCGACGTCGCCCGCCTTGAAGACGCAGGCTATGAGCTCATACGCGTCACGCCCGTGGACATGTTCCCGCAGACTTACCACGTCGAAGTGGTTTCGATTTTCCAGCGCCACGCATAGGCGCGAAACGAAGGGCCGCGCTCAAGCCGGAACAAGCATCCCGGCCAAGCGCGGCCCTTTTTATGGGAACTCCGCTTCGCTTTGCGCGGCCTTCCCATAAAAACGGGCGCCGACTTGCGTCAGCGCCCGAGATTCGACATGTTTTTTCGTTTCGCCCTTCGCTTCGCAAAGAACCGAAACGAAAGCCCTTACGCGTGAGCGAGGATAGGAGCGGCCACCTGCTTCTTGCGGGAAAGCACGCCCGGCATCCACACGCTTTTGCCGGTAGCGTCGATGCCGAAGGTGTCGTTGACGAAATCGACGTCGCCCTCGACGATGAACTGGCTGCCTTCGGCCAGGATGTCGGTGGCGAAGAAGAGCACGAACTGGTAGCCCTTCTCGGCGACGAGGGCCTTGATGGCCTCGCGAATTTCCGCCTCGCGGCCCAGGACGGCCTGCAGGTCGACGGTTTCGAACTGACCGATGTAGACCTTGTTGCCGTTAGCGAGCTCGAATTCCTTCGCATCGGCGTTGACGATCTTTTCCACAGGCAGCTCGGCCGGATTGGAGCGGCACTTGAAGATTTCCATGCCGTATTCCACCGGATCGACGCCCACGTACTCGGCGGTGGCGGCGATCACCTTGCGGTCGAAGTCGGTGGTGGTGGGAGACTTCATGATCACGGTGTCGGTGAGCATGGCGCCCAGCAGCAGCGCGGCCAGGCCCTTCGGCAGCTCGACATCGCAGATGCCGAACTCGCGCACCACGATGGCCGACGTGGAACCCACGGGCATGGCGTTGAAACGCAGCGGCTGCGCGGTAACCATGCCGCCCAGGCGATGATGGTCGATGATTTCGACGATTTCGGCCGCCTCGATGCCGTCGGCAGACTGCAGCGCCTCGTTGTGGTCGACCAGGATGACCTTGTCGCCCTCGCCCACACCTTCGATCAGGCGAGGCTCCTCGATGCCGCGATCGGCCAAGATCTTCTTGGTCTCAGGCGGGAAGCCGCCCAGACGGCAGGCCTCGAAGACGACGTCTTCGCCATTGCGACGGGCAAGTCCGTTTTTCAGATACGCGTAGCCGACGGCCGCCGAGATGGCGTCGTTGTCGGGGTTCTTATGACCGAACACCAAGATGGGTGCTGCCATTGCATTCCTCCTTGTTTTGCATGCGAAGTTGATTCGAGACAGTTTAGCACGCTGACGCGGTGCGAACGGTGCCGGAAGGACGAACCCGCAAAACCCACGCCGCAAGGCACGCAAAGCGGACGCGACGGCGCTCGGGACGCGGCAAGGAAAACGTGCCAGGCACAGATTCGCACGCGCGCACGGACGCATTCGGGTATATTCTCTGCGAGACGAAACTCCTCGCGCCGTATCGTGCGGCCGGGATACGAAAGAAAGGACGCGCGATGAAGATTCTCGGCATCCGCGACATCATAGGCCCCATCATGATCGGCCCCTCGAGCAGCCATACCGCAGGCGCGTTGCGCATCGCGCTTATGTGCAGGCGCCTGCTTGCAGGCGAACCGCGCAAGGCGACGTTTACCCTCTACGGCAGCTTCGCCCATACCTATCGCGGACACGGCACCGACAAGGCGCTCGTGGCGGGTCTTCTGGGCATGCCGACCGACGACGCCCGCATCCGCGAATCGTTCGATGCCGCACGCGCAGCGGGACTTTCCTTCGAATTCGTGGTCGATGCGGAAACGCCGTGCGAACACCCCAACACCGTCGACATCTGCGTGACCGACGAGACGGGCGCCGTGACCGGCATGCGCGGGGAAAGCATCGGCGGCGGTGCGGCAGTGATCAGTCGCATCAACGGCGTGGACGTACGCCTGACGGGCGAATACCACAGCATCGTAGTGAAGCAACGCGACGTCAAAGGCGTGCTCGCGCATATCGCCACCTGTCTTAACGTCTTCGACGTGAATATCGCCACCACGCAGCTGTTCCGCGAACGCAAGGGCGACGTCGCCTACACGATCATGCAGACCGACGACGAAATCGACGAGTCGATCGCGCGCGCCATTGCCAAAAACCCCGACATCTACGACGTGCGCATCGTGAAGAGCGACCGCGCAACCGACGCGGTGCCGCCCGTTGCCGCAGGCCGCGCCTGCTCGCTCAGCGGATTCGGCGCCGATTTGACGCCCGAGGCAGCGGCCGAGATGTTCGAGTCGCTCGACTTCGCAAACGGCGCGGCGCTTCTGGAATATTGCGAAAGCAAAAAAGTGTCGATCAACGAAGCGATGTGTCGCCGCGAACGCTGCATGTTGGCAGCCGACCGCCTTTCCGTCGATGACACGCGCCGTTATCTGGCCGAAGCGCTCGAGGTCATGCGCGAATCGGCTACGCGCCCGCTGAGCGACCCTACGCCTTCGATGGGAGGGCTGATCGGCGGCGAAGCGGCGAAGCTTTCCGAGATGGAGGGCACAGGACCATGCGGCGATCTGCTGACACGTGCGACCACGTATTCGATGGCCGTCCTTGAAACCAACGCATCGATGGGCCGCATCGTGGCCGCCCCCACCGCGGGATCGTCCGGCGTGGTTCCCGCCACGCTTCTAGCCTGCCAAGACCTGCACGGCTTTTCCGACGACGAAATCATCGATGCGCTGGCCAACGCCGCCGCGATCGGATATCTGATCACGCGCAATGCCACCGTGTCGGGCGCCGAGGGCGGCTGTCAGGCCGAAGTGGGCGCCGCGAGCGCCATGGCCGCGTCGGCCGCATGCCAGCTGTTCGGCGGCACGCCGCGCCAGTGCTTCGCCGCCGCATCGAACGCGATCGCGGGGCTTTTGGGCCTGGTGTGCGACCCGATTGCCGGGCTGGTGGAAGCGCCGTGCCAGAAGCGCAACGCCACGGGTGTGGCCAACGCGCTCGTCTCCGCGCAAATCGCGCTGGCAGGCATCGGCAACCTGGTCGATTTCGACCAGACGGTCGAAGCCATGCACCATGTGGGACGCTCGCTTCCCTTCGAGCTGCGCGAAAGCGCGCTGGGCGGCCTCGCGGCCACGCCTGCCGCCTGCGCCTTCTGTCAGGGCTGCGCACGCTAGCACGAGCACAGGGGCCGAGCCCTGCATGTCATGCGACGAAAAAAATGGGAGCCCGCATCTTCGCGGGCTCTCCCATTTCGTTTACAGGTCGATGCGCACAATGGGCGCGTAGTCTTTGAGCAGCTTTTTCGTCACGCCGTTTTTGGCGAACTTGACGTGAAGCAGGTCGCCGTCGACCTTCATCACTTTGCCGCGGCCGAACGTTTTGTGGTCGACCGTATCGCCCACGGAAAACGTGGCATTGGCAGCCGCCTTCTTGCCGGCGTTGGGATTCGTGCGCATGCCCGACCCCGCCGACGACACCGAACGCGACGCGGCGCTGCGCGACGAAGCGCCGCCCATGAAGTCGGAAAACGACGACCCGCCGCCCGAAGACGCGCGTCCCGCGCTGCGAGGCCTGCTGCCGCCCGCGCTTGACTGGCCGAACACGCGGCCGCCGCCCGCTTCGGTGCCGCTGCCGGAAATGCCCCGACGGCTGCCGCGCTTCTCCCAGCCCGTGCCTGAAAAGCCCGAACTGCCCAGACCGATCGTCTCGCGCAACTCGGCCGGGATTTCTCCCACGAAGCGCGACATGGGATTCGCTGTCGTGTCGCCGAAAATCTGGCGAGCATACGCGCAGGTCAGATACAGCTTCTTACGCGCACGCGTGATGGCGACGTATGCCAGGCGGCGCTCCTCTTCCAACCCCGATTCGTCATGCGAGGAATTGGAATGCGGGAACAGCGTTTCCTCCATGCCTGCCACGAACACGCAATCGAACTCGAGGCCCTTCGACGAATGCACGGTCATGAGCGTGACGGCCGAATCGTCTTCGGAAGCGGCAGCATCCAGATCGGTGCGCAGACGCACCCACTCGATGAAATCGGCCAGCGAATCGGGCGAGAGCTGACGCACGGCGGCGATCGCGTCGTCACGCGCAATCTCGGGACCCTCGTCGTCAACCTGGTGCGTCTGCACGTATTCGTCCACGACGGAGAGGAACTCCTTGATGTTTTCCACGCGGCCGCGTGCCTCGTCGGTGCCTTCGGCCTCAAGCGCCGCCACCATGCCGCTCTTGTCGATCACGGCCTCGATCACCTTGCGCAGATCGCCCCCGTAGCTGCGCGCCTCCTCGATCAGCGACAAAAAACCACCCACGGCGTTGCGGGCACGCATCTGCAGGTGTTCGTCGGCCAGACACAGTTCGGCCGCCAGCATGAACGGCATGTTGGACATGCGCGCGGCTGAATCGATGTATTCCACCGTAGTGCGCCCGATGCCGCGACGCGGCACATTGATCACGCGCTTGGCGGCGATGTCGTCGGACGGGTTCACCAGAAGCGTCAGAT
>JAUNLI010000099.1 GCA_030532315.1 Slackia sp. | reverse complement strand
CACGTTCGCGCGCGTTTCCAGCTCGTGGACGCGGTCGGCCAAGCGGCGCACCTTCTTGTGCAGGTCGTCGATTTCCTCGTCGCGCTCTTCGAGGCGGCCCTTCAAATCGAGGATGCGAATGACGCCCGCAAGGTTGATACCTTCGCTGGTCAGTTCGTTGATCAGCTCGAGGCGGTCGATGTCGGCCTGCGAATACATGCGCGTATTGCCGCGCGTGCGCTGGGGCGTGACCAGGCCTTTCTGCTCGTAGATGCGCAGGGTCTGGGGATGCACGCCCGCCAGTTCGGCAGCCACGCCGATCATATACAGCGGCCTGTTCCTATCGGTCATACCGTCCTCCTTACAGCGCAAGCGCCGCGCGGACGTCGTAGCCCGACGCCTCGGTGGCCGCCTGGAAATCCTCCATGGCCTTCTTCTGCTCGGGCGTCATGGAAGCGGGAATGTCCACGTGCAGCGTGATATTGAGCGATCCGTTGCCCGCGGCTTTCAGCTGCGGCGCGCCCTTGCCGGCGACGCGCAGCTTGGTGCCTTCCTGAGAACCTGCCGGCACCTTGATGCGGATCTTGGTTCCGTCGGGCGCGGGCACCACGACGCTTGCGCCCAAGGCGGCTTCGGCCGCGGTGACCGGCACCGTCATGAGCACATCGGCGCCCGAGCGCTCGAACACGGGATGCTCGGAGATGCGCGTGGTGACCAGCAGGTCGCCGTTGGCGCCGCCGTTGGCGCCCGCAGCGCCCTTGCCGCGGAATCGCACGCGCCCGCCGTCCACCGCGCCTGCGGGAACCTTCACGTCGAGCGTCTCGGCCGCCGAGGAGCCGGGCACCTTCACGCTGACCTTCTTCGTGCAGCCGTTGAATGCCTCGTCGAAGCTCACATGCAGCGTCACGTTCATGTCGCGGCCCTGCTGGGGACGGGCGACATACTGCCCGCCGAAGCCCGAGCCCGAGAATCCGGCGCCGCCGAAGATGTCGCCGATATCCCAGTTGCTGCCGAAGGCGCCTTCGCCGCGGCGGATGCTTTCCAGGATGTCGGCCCAGCTGCCGGCGCCCGCGAACGGGTTCTGGCCCGCCGCGCCGCCCCATCCGTAGGGGATGCTGCGCTCGTCGGCCGTGCCGTACTGGTCGTAGAGCTTGCGCTTCTTCTCGTCGCCGAGCACTTCGTAGGCCTCGTTGATTTCTTTGAACTTGGCCTCGTCGCCGCCGGCGTCGGGGTGATGCGTGCGCGCGAGCTTGCGGTACGCCTTCTTTATCTCCTCGGCGGTGGCGGTTTTGGACACGCCAAGGGTCTTGTAATAGTCCGGTGTTGCCGCCATGACCTGCCACCTTCCTTTCGTTTCGTTCACTTCCCGTTTCGATCGCGTAACCACGATGTCAACAGGCGCTTTCTACAGCGAAGGCGGACTTCGCGCCCGCCTTCGAAACCCGTATTATTCTTCTTCCGCCTCACGCTTGGGGCCGCCGGAGGAAATGGTCACCATGGCAGGACGGAGCACCTTTTTGCCCAGTCGGTAACCCTTCTGGTAAACCTGGGCCACCGTTTCATCGGGCACGCTTTCGTCCGGCACCGTGGCAACCGCCTGATGCTGCAAGGCATCGAAGGGCTGGCCCGCCGGGTCGATCGGCTCAAGGCCGTGCTTGGCGAACACCTGGCACACCTTGGTGCTGATGGCCTTCACGCCATCGAGCAGGCCCTCCTCGCCGTTCTGCTCGGCATGCGCGATCGCACGCTCGAAATCGTCGAGCACGGGAAGCACGTCTTCCATGATCTTCTCGGAGGCGCGCACCTTCATGTCGGCAGCTTCTTCGGCCGTACGCTTGCGGTAGTTGTCCCACTCGGCCTGCAGGCGCAGATAGCGATCCTTCATGGCCGCAGCTTCGGCTTCGGCCTTTGCCAAACGCTCGGCCTCGGCAACCACGGCCTCGGCTTCGGCCGCGATATCGGCGGCCTCGTCTTCAGCGGCGTCTTCGGCCTGGCCGCAGGCCGCCTCGTCGGCGGCCGCGGTCACGGCTTCGGCGTCGGCGCAGGCATCCTCAGAGCCTGCGCATTCCTCGCCTTCGCAGCCCTCGATGGGAATCTCACGAGCTTCGCGCTCGTCGGTGTTCTTCTCGTCGGCTGCCATGATTACTTACCTTCGTTCTTGTCGTCGACCACTTCGTAGTCAGCCTCGATCGGGCCGTCGTCGGCAGGGTTAGCGGCACCGGCGCCGGCGGCTGCAGCGCCTTCGGCCTGCTGGGTGCTGTAGACAACCTCGGCCAGCTTATAGCCTGCCTGCTGCAGCTTTTCGCCCGCAGCCTTGATGGCCTCGACATCGGAACCCTCAAGAGCGCTCTTAGCCTCGGCGATAGCGGCCTCGGCGGCAGACTTGGTATCGGCCGGAACCTTGTCGCCCAGCTCGGAAAGCGTCTGCTCGGTAGCGTTGACCAGAGAGTCGGTGTTGTTGCGAACCTCGATCTCTTCCTTGCGCTTGGCGTCTTCGTCGGCATGAGCCTCGGCGTCTTTCACCATGCGATCGACTTCGTCATCGGACAAAGCAGTAGAGCCGGAGATGGTGATCTGCTGCTGCTTGCCGGTGCCGAGGTCTTTTGCAGAAACGTTCACGATGCCATTGGCGTCGATGTCGAACGTAACCTCGATCTGGGGCACGCCGCGGCGAGCTGCGGGGATACCGGTGAGCTGGAAGCGGCCCAGGGTCTTGTTGTCGTTTGCCATCTGGCGCTCGCCCTGCAGGACGTGGATCTCAACGGAGGTCTGATTGTCGGCCGCCGTGGAGTACACCTCGGTCTTGCGGGTGGGGATGGTGGTGTTGCGCTCGATCATCTTGGTCATGACGCCGCCCATGGTCTCAACGCCCAGGGAAAGCGGGGTAACGTCCAGGAGCAGGATGCCCTCGACGTCGCCGGAAAGAACGCCGCCCTGAACAGCCGCGCCGATAGCAACAACCTCGTCCGGGTTCACGGACATGTTAGGAGCCTTGCCGGTCATGGTCTTGGCAAGCTCCTGCACGGCGGGCATACGGGTGGAACCGCCCACCAGGATGACCTCGTCGATCTGGCCGGTGGAAAGGCCGGCGTCCTTAAGCGCACGCTCGACGGGCTGCTTGCAGCGATCGAGCAGATCCTTGGTGATGCGCTCGAACTCGGCGCGGGTCAGCGTGTAGTCGAGGTGCTTCGGGCCGGTGGCGTCAGCGGTGATGAAGGGCAGGTTGATGTTGGCCTGGGTGGTGCTGGAAAGCTCCATCTTGGCCTTTTCCGCAGCCTCCTTCAGGCGCTGCAGAGCCATGGGATCGGCCTTGAGGTCGATGCCGCCGTTGTCGGCCTTGAACTTGTCGGCCATCCAGTCGATGACGCGCTGATCCCAGTCGTCGCCGCCCAGGTGGTTGTCGCCTGCGGTGGAAAGAACCTCGAACACGCCGTCGCCCAGCTCGAGCACGGACACGTCGAACGTGCCGCCGCCCAGGTCGAAGACGAGAATCTTCTGGTCTTTGTCAACCTTGTCGAGACCGTAGGCCAAAGCAGCGGCCGTGGGCTCGTTGATGATGCGCTTCACCTCGAGGCCCGCGATCTTGCCGGCGTCTTTGGTGGCCTGACGCTGGGCGTCGTTGAAGTATGCGGGAACGGTGATGACGGCCTCGGTGATGGTGGTGCCCACGCGCTTTTCGGCGTCAGCCTTCAGCTTCTGCAGCACCATGGCCGAAATTTCCTCGGGGGTGTAATCCTTGCCGTCGATATCGACCACGGCGCGGCCGTCCTTGCCGGAAACAACCTTGTAAGCGACGGTCTTCTGCTCTTCGGTGGTTTCAGCGAAGTTGCGGCCGATGAAGCGCTTCACGGACGACACGGTGTTCTCGGGGTTGGTGACGGCCTGGTTCTTCGCGGCCTTGCCCACCACGCGCTCGCCGTCTTTGCGGAAGCCCTCCACAG
Source organism: Slackia sp. (assembly GCA_030532315.1). GTDB lineage: Bacteria > Actinomycetota > Coriobacteriia > Coriobacteriales > Eggerthellaceae > Slackia. Next base: position 4,480 of record JAUNLI010000099.1, on the reverse strand, counting down.
ACGGGGTGGTGCGGTCGCCCTCGGCGTTGACCAGAATGGTGGGCTCGTTGCCCTCCATGATGGCCATAGCGGAGTTGGTGGTGCCAAGGTCGATGCCAAGAATCTTGCCCATATGTATCAGTCCTCTCTTTTGTGCGAAGGCCGCTTTGCGCGGCCCCCACGGGCGGTTTCCCGCCGACTGTTATTACCTCGTTCAGGTTGCTCGTCCGAATGCCGCCCACGACAGCGGCTTCGACGCCGAGCCTGCGCCTTCGGGGCTTAACCCCTTCGGTACGATTGCCAATATAAAATCTAAGTCTAGCGTTGTCAACTTATCTCACAATTAATTGGGCATGTTACCTAACTGTCATGTTCGACGGTAATCTGAACCTTGCGCTGCCGCCCAACGAAAAACCCGCCGCTGCCGCGATCGGCAACGACGGGTTAGAAGCGCCCGCTCAAAGGGAGGGAGGGGAAAGCAGGTGCCTTGGCGAAAAGCCGGGTGTATTTGCCTGGGTTCGCAGCATGCACTGCGCAACGCACGAATGCTGCAAGGATCGGATAAGTCGCACAAAAGCCGAAACGAAAGCCCTCGAACTAGATTTCACCTGCAAGCTTACGGGCAACATGGCGGCCTTGAACCGACGAGCGGCCCGAAGCCACGCCCACGATGTATTCGGGATAATTGCCCGAGAAGAAGCTGCCCGACACATCGCCTGCGGCATAAAAGCCACCGATCGGCTCGTTTTTCGCATCGAGAACGCGGCACTCTTCGTCGATCTTCAGGCCATCGAGCGTGGTGAGAAGCGTTCCGCCGAACCACAGGCCGTAAAACGGCGCGGTGCGGATCGCGGAAAGACGATAGGCCTCTTTGCCGAAGTCGTCGTCTGCCTGCGCGTCGAACTGAGCGTTGTAGCGTTCGATCTGCTCGAGGAAGGCGTCTTTTGCCTCGCCCTCGAAGCCGAGCTGCTCGGCAAGTTCTTCAAGGGTATCGGCCTTCTTCAGGATGCCCGCATCCTTCGAAGCGGCGACGAACTCCTCGAGCGGCATGCCGGCGGCCATCATCTGTTTCGCGAAACCGGAGCATCCCATGGTGTCGAAACGCAGAATGTCTTCGGGGGCGTTCGCATCGAACACTTCGCACCACACGCCGCCCGGCTGCTGGCCCGCCTGGAAGCACAGGAAGTCATACGGGGTGGATTCGTTGCAGAAGCGCACGCCCTTGCGGTTCACCTTCATGAACGGCTGGCTGCCGATGTTTTCCTGGAAGATGGTTCCGGGAAACGCCGCGTCGTCGCCTTCGCCCAGATATCCGCAATCGACGCCCGCATCCACCGCGCCGCGGTCGAAAATCATCGGGGCGGCATCGGTGTCCTTCACGCCGCCCGCCCAGATGCCGGCGCGCAGGCCCAAGCCGTCGTCGGAAAGATAATAGCTCGATGCAACGCAGCATCCCACGGCTGCAGATTGCAAAGCGGTCATCATGACGGGATTCGCGGGATATCCGCCCGTCGCCAACAGCGTGTTCTTCGCGTTAATGCGCACGTAGCCCTCGTCGGTCTCGAACACGGCGCCCGTCACCGAGCCTTCTGTATGGTCGAGCCTGACCAGCGCATGCTTGAAACGCACGCTGTCAGGGGCCTTCTGCTGAACGTGCTCGAGGATGACATCGTTGCGCATGGGAGGCTGGTACGGGGTCAGATAGATATGCTGAAACACCGGGGTCATGTAATCGGTGCCGCCCGTGGCGTGATCGCCCGGCATATCGACGACGACCTGCTTGCCCTGCGCCGTCATCATGGCATCGACCCAATCGAACACTTCGGCCGACTCGTCAATCCACATTTTGATAAGACCCTGGTTGCATTTGCCCGACGCATAGCGAGTAAGCTCGTTGAGAAGCTTCATGCCATCGACCTCACCACCCTGGGCAAGCGCAGGCTTGGAATTCACGATGCCCCAATATTCGCGCGTTTCGGGAACCTTGTCGTTTTTCTCGGCCACGATGAACTTCATGCCCGCATCGACCGCAGTGCCCGCCGCACAAAGGCCCGCCGTGCCTGCGCCGATGATCAAGAAATCCGTCTCTTCGGTTTTCACGATGTCGGCATCGGCGATTTCGGGCTCTTGGCCAAGCCACGCGGGAATGTTGGCGGCGGCATCCGCCTTCGCAGCACCGGCTTCAGGCGCGCCTTTCGGAGCGCATCCCGCCATTCCCGCGCCAAACGCGGCAGCACCTGCCAAAGCCGCTCCGGCAACGAAATTACGGCGCGTCATGCGCACGCCGTTTCCCTGGTTCGTTTTGCTCATAGCACCCTCCTCTGGTTCGTGCAGTGGATGCCCGAAACATTACGACCGCCCTGGATGCGTTGCGTCACCCTGCAGACGCGAACTGTCTTAACCCTCTTACGAACTGGTCTTTTACGGAAATTCATCAAGAAAATAGCCTTCAGGGGGTGAGAAGCGGCGCAATGTTTCCCCGCCTGTTCCGGTACGCTTTCCACAAAACAAAGGGCAGCCTGCCGCCCATGGCGAAGCGCCCGTCGAAAGAGCAAAAGACGCACAACGCATGCGGCGACTTGCAACAATCGCCGCAACGGACGGGCGCCGTCGCGCCGCCGACAGGCGCAACTTCGGCGCGAATGCGATGCAGGCAGCGCGCGAAAGGACCTCGATGAAGCCTTGCAACACAAGCAGCCCCGCACGAGACGCGGGCTTTTCCGACGCCGCACGCACGTGCCTCGCCCTGGCGCTCATGCTCGTTTCGTCCCACGTGCTGAACACGAGCATCTTTCCCGCCGTCGCCGAAGGCCTGCCTGCCGCACGCGAGGTTTCCACGTATGGCGGCGTGGCGTTTTCCGTCTTTCTTGCCGTTGCCGCCTACCGCAAACCGTCCCTCTTGCGCGAACGGTTCTGGTCGATCGTCTGCCTTGGAGCAACCGCAGTCGCGGCGGCAAGCCTTTATGGGGGAATTTCCGGGCGATACACGCCCATGCTTGCAATGGGAAGCCCGTTCGGCGGCATCGGCGGAGCATGGGTGTCGGTGCTCGTCGGTGTTTCATTGGCGCAGCGAGGCCCCAAACAGGCAGCACTTGCCGTTCCTGCAGCCTTCGTCATGCAATATGCCGCCAATGCGGCGATCGACGCCCTTGGCAAGCCCTCTATAGAAGCCTCGATCGCGCTTTACGCCGTCACGCTTGTCGCCGCATGCCTGCTTGCACGCTCCGATGCACACGCGGTCATGAAAACCATGCGCGACGCAAACGCCCCCGAAGTGCTGAACGTCACAAGCCCCTCTTCGTATCTTCCCTTTTCGCATCTGATCTTCGTATCGATCATGCTCTTCAATGTGGTCTGCGGCTATTCGCTCGCAAGCAGCGCGGCCGCCCTTCCCCTTGAATCGGCCGCCCTGTCATGCTTGCCCGTTGCGGCGGTTCTTGTGGCAACAATGCTCCGACGCTCCCCCTCGCTCGACACCTCCTACCGTGCAGCGGTTCTCTGCATCATCGCAGGGCTGCTTGCCGCGCCGTTTGCACTGCCGCTTTGCTACGACGCAATGGGGAGCCAGGCGCACGACATCTTGCTTTCCGCAGGCTCCGACCTTTTCAACATGCTTGCCTACTGCATCGTTGCCGCCGTGGGATATCGCAATAAGCTAGGAGCCGTCTTCGTTGCATCGACGGTGCTTGCCGCCCAATGGCTCGGCATCGGAATCGGCGCGCCGATCGCACAGGCGGCAGCGGCGGCCGTACAAATCGCCCCTTCGGCCCCATTGTGGACAACGGCGGCTTTGGCCTTCGTGTTCATTGCCTACAACTATGTCGTGTTGCGCAATTTCAGCTTCGACCGCGCGATCGAATCGGTTTTGCCCGCACATGTCGATGAAAATGCAGGCGGCGAAAATTTCGCAGAGAACGGCTTGGCCCCCGAAGTAGAACCTTCGCGAAACCAATCGGCAGACGCAGGCGGCGAAGTAAACGAGCCCGAAGCGGCGAACCAGGCCATAACAACCCAGCCCACCATCGACCCGATCGACGAAGCATGCTTGTCAATCGCCCGCACATGCAATCTGACGAACCGCGAGACGGACGTGTTGCGCCTCTTGGCGCGCGGGCGCACAAGCCCCTTCATCCAAGAAGAACTGGTGCTTTCGCGCAACACCGTGAAAACCCATGTGCGCCACATCTACACGAAGCTCGATGTGCATTCCCACCAAGAACTGATCAGCAAGGTGGAGAAGCAAAAGACCGGCCTCGAATAGCCGTTAGAGGAAGTAGGGTTCTATATGGCGGTCGCCGACTATTTCCTGCAGTGCAAGCAGCGCGAACTGATTGCACAGGGGGTGTACTGATAAGCCGTAACGCATCGCTTCATCGTGACTATTGAAAGCGATGACAAGCGAGGGCTGGCGAAAATAAGCCGTCGAAAACAAACGACGGGCATACAAAAGGAAGGCACCCGAGGGTGCCTTCCTGCGCAAATGCGTTTGTTTGTGGGTTGA
>JAUNLI010000098.1 GCA_030532315.1 Slackia sp. | reverse complement strand
GTAAGGCCGCGCAAGATCCAATCGGACCACGCACCCATGCCTGCAAGCGGCGGCAGCACCGCGATCGCGAGCGCGGCAAACGTGACAATGGGGGTGTAGATGCGGGCGAAACGCGTGATGAAGTTTTCCGTACGTGCCTTCTTCTCGCTCGCGTTTTCCACGAGTTCGAGGATGCGACTGACGGTTGATTCGCCGAAAGGTTTGGTGGTGCGTACGCGCAGGACGCCTGTCATGTTGATGCAGCCTGAAACGACTTCGTCGTCCGTTTCCACGTGGCGCGGCACCGATTCGCCGGTGAGCGCTGCGGTGTCGAGCTGCGAAGCGCCGTCTACGATCACGCCGTCGATCGGCACGCGTTCGCCAGGCTTGATCACGATGACGTCGCCGACAGCCACTTCGTCGGGGCTTACCTGTTCAAGTGCACCGTCGTGTTCGATGTTGGCATAGTCGGGCGCGATGTCCATCATGGCGGCGATCGACTTGCGGCTTTTACCCACGGCGTAGCTTTGGAACAGTTCGCCTACTTGGTAAAACAGCATGACGGCCGCGCCTTCGGCCATGTGCGGCTCGGCATCGGGGAAAAAGACCATCGCGAATGCGCCGATGGTGGCGACAGACATAAGGAAGTTCTCGTCGAAGGGGTCGCCACGGCGGATGTTGCGCCATGCTTTGCGCAGAACGTCATGGCCTGCGATGAGATAGGGGATGAGATAGAGCACGAAGCTCGCGTAAAGAGCCCCGCGTTGTCCGAAAAGCGACTCGAGCATGCCGGTTGCATCGAGCGCCATGATGGCGAAAAACAGCACAAGTGCAAGGGCGATGCGTTTGAGCCATCGCTTTTGTTTTTTGTTCATATGAACTCCTGTCTGGCGTGCCGCCAGCATGATGGATGCCGAAAGGGACGGTCGGCCTGATTCGCTATCCCTGTTATTGGGCGTGGGCGGCTTGTCTTGAGCGTCGTCCGTTTTGAATTGCGCCGCCCCGATCGGTCTATCGGATGATTTCGCAGTCGGGCTCGATGTCCGCCGTAAGCTTGATCACGGCATCAAGCACGGTTTCGAAATCGTCGTCGGCTGCTTGAAGGGTGAGTTTTTGCGTCATGAAGTTGACGGATGCGTCCTCGACGCCCGGCAACGTCTGGATTTTTTCCTGGAGCTTCTGAGCGCAGTTGGCGCAATCGATTTCGTCGAGTTTGAAAGACTTACGCATGGCGGTTCCTTTCGGTCGGGGTTGTTTTTTTATCGAGTGCCGCGTTTTATTCGCAGATATGACTCATACCCTGGGCGAGCATGGTGTGCACGTGGTCGTCGGAAAGCGAGTAGCGTACATTTTTGCCGTCTCGTTTGAATTTCACCAGATGGGCCTGCTTGAGCGTGCGCAGCTGGTGCGACACGGCGCTTTGGGTGGCGCCGACGATTTCAGCGATGTCGGCTACGCAGAGCTCGGACCCCATGAGCGCATAGAGGATCTTGATGCGCGTGGTGTCGGCGAACACCTTGAAGAGGTCGGCCAGGTCGTAGAGCAGCTCCTCATCGGGCAATTCGTCGAAGGCTTCGTTGCCCTGGGCGTGCGTATGGCAGCAACATGATGCCGCGGCGTGGTCGTGGGCGAGGGATGCGTCGTCGGTGCGGATATCGGCTTCGGAGGCGAATGGGGCGTCGTCACCTTGATTTTGAAGGGGTGTTCCCGGGTGGCTGGAGGCGTTCGCGTCGGGTGCCGTAAGGGCGTCTTCTCCATAAGTGCGAGGCATTGTTAAACCTTTCAACATATGAACAACTGTTCATAAGTATAAGGGTGAAAAGCAAGCTGTCAAGCGAGTGACGCTACGGTAGATGAAAAGTTGAGATTTGGGCGTTATCGTGTGCGGTGCGCATTATGCGTCGCATTGCGGATTCGACGCGACGCATCGTGTGGAACAGAGGGAAGAAAAGGTGAAGACGTGGCAGATTTTGCAAGAAAACCGCTGGTGTTGATCGTTGACGACGAGCGCGACATTGCCGATATGCTCAAGCGTTATTTCGAGATGTCGGGCTACCTTGCCACGGTGGCATATGACGGCGCGCAGGCACTCGAGAAGGCGAAGCGTTGCCCCGACGTGATTCTGCTTGATGTGGGCCTCCCCGATATCGACGGGTTCTCGATATGCCGCATGCTGCGCGATGTGCACACCTGCCCGATTATCTTTCTGACGGCACGCGTGGAAGACGCCGACGCTATCGATGGGTTCGCTGCCGGCGCTGACGATTACGTGACCAAGCCGTTTTCGCTCGAGGTGCTTGGTGCCCGCGTGAAAGCCCAGCTCGCGCGGAGCGAGCGTATGAGGCGCGTGACCGCCGTGCGCTTCGACGAAGCTCTCTCGATCGATTACGCGGCAATGGCGGTATGCGTTGGCGGCGTTCAGGTGCCGCTTGCGCGCAAGGAGTACGAAATCTGCGCACTTTTGTCAAAGCATGCGGGGCAGGTTTTCGACCGCGACATGATTTACGAGCGCGTTTGGGGCGCATCGGGCGATTCCTCGGTGGTGACCGAGCACGTGCGCCGTCTCCGTCGTGCGCTTGCGAAAGCGGGCGCCGAAAAGGAATACGTCAAAACGGTGTGGGGAGTGGGCTATACATGGCAGAGCTAGAACGGCTGCAATCAGAAGAAGGGGCGCTCGACGTCCGCTTGCCGCAAGATGGGGCCGCGTGTTCATCGTGCGGATGTGAAAAAGGCGAATCGGACGAATGCATGGGCGCGCAAGGACGGCACGGCGACGATGCGGGCGGGAAGGACCGTACGTTCGCGGCGGTCATGCGCGGCGTGCTTGCGTGGCTGCGTCATCCGGTGAAATCGACGCGAACGTATCTTGACACCTGTCCGGTGCGTTCGGCGTTTTTCTTCTATGCGCTCATCGGCATGGCGGCGGCGTTTACCCTGTCGCTTTGTGCGGTGTCGCTGCTCAATGCCGCCGCGGAAGAAATCCTCTACCGCGACCGTTCGGCGTATCCGGGCCTTTATCTCTACGATGAGGCGCAAAATGCGCTTGTGCCTGCCGAAGATATCAGTTGGTATGAAAACATAGGGAAGCCTTTGCAGGAAGAACGGGCGGATGCAACGTCCGTTCAAGACGTCCAGGGTGTGATTTCGACGTCAGGTTCTTCCCAGAACGCTGTGCAGCCGTCTTCATTCCTTCAAGAAGGGGTATCGCTCTATGTTGCGGAGCGTCCGAAAGATTCTCCTTACTACACCGCCATCCCCTTGGACGACGTGCCTGAGGAAGCGCAGGATGCGGTGTTGCACGATATCGACGAATCGAGGTATCGCGAAGGAGAGGAAACGAGCATTTCCCTGCAGGATGTCGCATCGTACGACGAGCGGACGAATGCCCAGCGTGGCGACGCGCAGAGCTTGCGCGAATCGCTTCCTGCGAATACGGACGGCGAGCGGCCTGCGGTTTCCCTCGTGGGCTATTACGTCTATTTTCCTGTGACGTGGCTTTATCAGGTCGTCAATCTTGCCGTGTTCGGATCGGTTCCTGCGATTTTCGTCGCATGCCTTTTGGCCGTGAGCCGCGGCTTCTATAGGAGGAAGCTGCAGCGCCCCATCCAAGCGATGGACGATGCAGCGCGCCGCATCGCGGAAGGCGATCTGTCGGTTCCTGTGGCAATGCCTCCCGAAGGGTCGCGCAGCGAGCTTGACCGCTTGTGCGCATCGTTCGAATCCATGCGCGATGCCCTTGAGCGCAACAACAAGGTCATGTGGCGCGTGGCGGAAAACCGTCGCAAGGTCAACGCCGCTTTCGCGCACGATTTGCGCACCCCGCTTACGGTGCTCAAAGGCCGCGCCGAGATGCTTTCCACTTTCGCGCCTGCCGGCCTGGTCGATGCCGAACAGCTTGCCGAAGCGTCGGATGCCATGGTCCGCCAGACTGAACGCTTGCAGCGCTATGTCGAATCGATGAAGGACTTGGCCGATTTGGACGAATGCGTGGTCGCGCCCCATGAGGGAGACGTGGGCGCATGGTTCGTGCGTGCGGCGGCCGAGGCATCCGATTTGGTAAGGGGCGCCGGCATCGATTTCGAGGCGAAGGCCGGCGGCCTTCCGCGCTGCGCCTCCTTCGACGACGTCGCCTTGTCGCGCGTGGTGGAAAATGCCCTGTCGAATGCGCTTCGCTACGCGCGCTCGAAAGTGGGCCTGCTTTGCTCGTGGGACGAAGGCATGCTCACGGTACGCGTCGTTGACGACGGCCCTGGCTTCGATGCCGCTGCGCTCGAACATGGATGCGAGCCATTCTGGCGCGATGCGGACGAAAAACGGCGGGAGGATTCGGCTCATTTCGGGCTGGGGCTCAACATTTGCGCCGAGCTGTGCGAGAAGCACGGCGGCGGTGTGCGGCTGTCGAACGAGGAAACGGGCGGCGCGGTGGTCGAGGCGTTCGTGCGGGCTCCTCTTGCGTGACGCGTCGCGTTTCCTGTTCGTTTCCTTGCCGGCATTTCGTCAGAATTGCGTTGCCATGCGTTGATGGTAAGTTGATATTCGATCCCTAGACTTTTCAGTATCGGAAATCCCCGAAGAAGACGGCCTGCTCGATGCGCTTCGGCGCATCTTGGCGGGTCGGCTCGAGCTCGCCGCTGCGGGCTGCATGCGGGGCCGAAATGTTGAAAGGTCTGTTGTCATGAAAAAGGTCGAACTCAAGAAGCACCATGTCGTCACGCTTGTCGCTGCGGGCATCGTCGTAGCGGCGCTTGCGGTTCCTGCAATCGTCTTCGGCCCCGAGCTTTTCGCGTTTTTCGCCGACGGGCAGCGTCTTCAGGCATGGATTGATTCCCAGGGCGCCTTTGCTCCGCTTGCCATGGTGGCGCTGATCACGTTTCAGATCGTGGTGGCGGTATTGCCGGGAGAACCGCTCGAACTGGGGGCGGGCTATGCGTTCGGCTTCTGGGAAGGAACGGCGTTGTGCCTGGTGGCTGGCTTGATCGGGGCCGTTATCGTGGTGGCGCTCGTTCGAACGCTCGGCATGCGCATCGTCGAATTGTTCTTTTCGCGCGAGAGGATCGAGTCGATGCGATGGCTTCAAGATTCGGCGCGTTTCGAGCTGGTCATGTTTTTATGCTTTCTGATTCCCGGAACCCCGAAAGACATCATGACCTATATCGCCGGTTTGACGAAATGCCCCCTGTGGCGCATCGCATTCATCGCCACGGTAGGCCGCATTCCCTCGATTGTTTCGTCGACGATGGCGGCAGGCTTTGCCGCCGAGGGCAACTGGATGGCGACGGCTGTCGTGGTTGCGTTGACGATCGCCTTTGTCGCCCTGGGCGTCGGTGCGTATGCCGTAATCGTTCGTCGCGAGAAAAGGTGCGAGCGTGGAGCCGACCGGGCGGTGAAAGACGGAGCGTCGGTCGTGCGGCAGCAGAAGGAGGAGCATCGTTTGGCGGCGTAGGGCATGACGTTAGGTGGAGAACCTTATCGACACGGTGGAGCCGATTGAAGAAAACCCCGTTCGACCACGGTGCGACGCACGGATCGAATGGGGTTTTTCAGGGTTGCGCGTTTGGCGCCGTATGGCTTAGCGGACGTTTGCGTTTGCGCCGGCAGCCTGGCTCATCGCATAGCGGATGATGTCGGCGCGGTTGATGGTGCCGATGATTTTTCCATCTTGCATGATGGGCACTTTCTTAAGCCGATGCTGCGCGAGAAGCGTGCAGGCTTGCTCGAGATTCGCCTCGCGTCCGATTGCCACCAGTCCGCTCGAGGCGACGGATTTCACGGGCAAAGCCATCAGCTCGCGCAGTTTTTCGTCGAAGCTTGCATTGTCGGTGAGCGCGATCAGCGAATAGGTGTTCATGATGAGCGGATGCTGTTCGGCGAGATGGCGCATGATGTCGCCGTCGGACAGAAAGCCCGTGGCGCGTCCGTTCTCGTCGACGACCGGCATGCCGCCGACGTGTTTTTCGACGAAAGCCTGCATGGCGTATGCGACGGAGTCTGTTTCGTGCAGGATGTAGGGGTCGGTTTCCATGATGGCGGAAAGCCCCGCATCGAGAGTGCAGGCGTTTTGGCGGACGCACGCCGCATTCGTGCGTTTTTTCGCTGCGAGCGCATAGGCGAATGCGGTAAGAAAGCCGATGCCGGCAACGATGGCGGCGACACTCATTGCGGCACCGAAGCCTTGCGCGCATGCGAGCTGCGATGATACGCCTGTTTCAAGCGAGCCTGTTTGGACCGACGACATGATGCCCGTGTAAAGCGAAGGGCCGATGCAGGCTGCGATTTGCACGAACGTGGTGGAAAGCGCCACGCCGAAGGGATGCTCTTCGGGCGAGAGCGTGCGCAGGCCCGCGGTCTGCGAGGGCGAGAAAATCAGTCCGACGCCCGAGAACGTGATGAGCGAGCCGACGAGCATTGCGGGAAGCGAAAGCTGCGGGGCGCTTGCTGCCACAACAATGAAGCCCGCCGTCGTGATGGCGAAGCCGATCGGAAGCAGGGGCCATTCGCCGTGCTTGTCCATGATTCGTCCGCCGAGCAGTGTGATGAAGGTGTTGGCCAGCACCGGCGCCAGCATGACGACGCCTGCAAAAAAGGCGGTGGTGCCAAGCGCTCCCTCGAAATACAGCGGCAGAAGCACGCTCATGGAAAACGTCGACATCATGGCGACGGTGGCAAGAAGCAGCGTGGGCCAGAAGCGGATGCTTTTGGCGGGGGAAAGGTCGATCAAGGGGTGGGCGCATCGCAGCTGGCGAATGATGAAGACGGCTGTGACGATGGCGGCCACGGCGAGCGAAGCAAGCGCTGCGATCGTGTTGTGCGCCAATTCCGCCAGGCCGAACGAAAGGGCGAAGAGCGCAACCGACGAGAGGGCGACCGAGGGCAGGTCGAGGTGCGCACGGCCCACTTCGAGGTTTTTCACGAAGAAGAAGCCAAGCGCGGCAAGAATCGCCATGGCGGCGGCGGGCACGACGAAGACGTTATGCCACCCGAAAGCGGTCACGATGCCTCCGCAAACCACGGGCGCGAACGCAGGGCCGAAGGTGATCATGCAGCTGCCGATCGACATATAGGTGCCGAGCTTGTTTTTCGGGGTGACGGCAAGGATGGTGTTCATCATAAGCGGGATGAAAATACCGGTTCCTACCGCTTGCACGAGGCGGGCGATAAGCAGGAATGCGAAGCTTGGCGCGAAAAGGCCCATGATCGAGCCTGCAAAACTCAAGGCTGCTGCCGAGAAGAAAAGCGTGCGCAGCTTGAACCTGCGATAGAAAAAGGCCATGCATGTCACTACGACGGTGGCCACGATCATGTAACCGGTGACCAGCCATTGCGCGGTAATGGAATCGACGGCATATTCGGCCATGATCGACATGAGCGCCATGTTGACGAGGTTTTCGTTGAATCCGGCGAGAAACGCGCCGCCGTAGAGCACGCAGAGCAGCATAACAAGGGGTTTTCCCTGCATAAGCGTCCTTTCGTTTCGTATCGATGGGCAAAACGCCAAGGTGCCTATGGGTAAGCCTTGGACGGCAGCCTAGACTTACGTTGGATGAAACTGCATGCTGCGCAGGGAATTGTAGCGAAAGCGCCTGCGTCTTCGTAAGCAATGCCCATGAAAGCTTCACATGTGCTGAAGGAAGACGGTTCGATCGTATGCTGTGTTTGCGTTTGCATATGAAAAACGGGCCTTTCGCAAGGCCCGTCTCGCGCCTATCGAGTGCAGGGCGTCGCAATTCCTGCAGGTGTCAGTATTTTCGTGCCGCATGATGTCGGCGCAAGAGGAGAAGCGGCGAGGCGGGGCGCCAAGGGGGTGGGGCGCGCCCGCTCGCCTTCGGGAAAGCGGGTGAAAACATCCCGCGAAAGACGCGGCGGCTGTGTCATAGGTGATGCCACCGGCGGATTCTTCAATCGTTCGAAGCGGAAAAGGGGGTTGTCCGATTCGGAAATGACTGTTTTCGCGATTGATGTTAACCACAGGAAACTTTATACTGCGTTGTCGTAATCTGGTCAAGTGGTTTTCCGTTGAAAGTGATATTAATCAGATGAAAAAACTAGGAAATTATGAAAGTTAATATCTGAACAGGGGATATATAGAGAAATGCGACACATGTATATATGGATGAAGTATGGAGGGAAAGGAGGGGTCGAGAACCGTCCGCCTCATATCGCCGCTTTTCGATAAATGTTACAAAAACAGTTGCATTTAAATTCATGCCGGATACAATAAGGGTGTCATCAAGAGAAGGCGCTGGAAACGATTCCCGGCGTCGTATTTCAAACAAGGAGTCCAATCATGTCTTTGATCAACAAAGAGATTTCCGATTTTTCCGTTGAAGCCTTCCATCAGGACGACTTCAAAACCGTCACCAAGTCCGACGTGCTGGGCAAGTGGAGCGTGTTCTTCTTCTATCCCGCCGACTTCACCTTCGTCTGCC
>JAUNLI010000097.1 GCA_030532315.1 Slackia sp. | reverse complement strand
ACAAGCCCGACCACTTCCGCATCGTGTATCTGCCGCGCATCGAAGTGCTGGCCGAAGCAATGGAGAGCCTGCAAGACTTCTTCGCCCATTATCGTCAGCGCTAACCGCGTCAAGCGCAGGAACCCCACGCCTCAAACAAACGAACGCGCCCGTCAGGCGCGACTCATGCCCCCCGCACGCAAAACAATCGGTGCGGGGGCTTTGTTTTACCGCGAAATCGGCATCGTCCGAAAGAACATGCCGAACAAACCCGTGTCCCAAATGCCCAATTGGCATATCGCGGGGTTGCCGCATCATGCCAATTACTTCGTCTGGCGTGGCAACCGGTCATCTCTCCTGACAAATGCAAGGAGTTCGCTTTCGGAGTGAACGGACAGCTTGCGGTACACACGCTGAATGTGGGTTCGCGCCGTCGAAGTCGATATAACAAGCTCATTCGATATGCCCACAGGACGCTGCCCCTGAGCAAGCAGGATAAGAATTTGCCGTTCACGATTGGTCAGGCCGTATTCATCCGCAAGAGCATTGCAACGTCTCTCCAGAACCGCATCATGATGCGCTTTCGGGGTCGTTTTTTCGCAAAGACCCCAGAGGGTCTTTATGTGCTTGTCGACCCCGAATTCCAACGTCGCCGCAGTAAGCAGCAGGAACATAACCGCAGAAAGAACCGAAAACGATAGACTCGTGAATGTCACAACCCGACTAAACACAAGGGCGCCAAGCATGCCCAATTCTTTTCCGATGTACAGCGCCACCGAGCAGAAAACAAGCATGTATATCGGATGAATCCTCGTCTCTTCGGCAACAAGCCAGCAACCCAAGAGCAACAAAATCGCATAGAGAGCGCTACTCGCCTGGGATGATATGGCCGGAAGGGGATACGCCCACGTAATGATGAGCGGCATGAGGAAAAAACTCACCATCGTCAAAGGGAACACCGCCCTTGACACGACACTCCATATCCGCCTGACCGAAAGCTCCCCCTTTGATCGACCGAAAACAACGAACGGCACGCATCCGGCACAAAGGGCTCCCACCAAGTACGGCACCGAACGAAGTATCGGGTCGTATCCCGACCCCGTAGGAAACACATGCGCTATTCCGAAAATCGCCCCGTAAGAAAGAATATGAAAGAACAAAGGCTTCCCGCCCGATTGAACGAAATCGGAGAATCGCGGGGGGCGTAAAGCAGAGCTGAACCTGCTGTCATGCATGGCGAATTCTTCATTCATTCGCCATGCGACAATGTAGCCGCAAGCAGACAGGGCAACCAACACCGTATAAAGGAGAACCACAAACGAAGCATAGCGAAGAGACAGGAAGAACCAGGGTATGGCATGCCCGAACACAAGCGGAACAACGACAATTCCCGACACCGCAGGTACGATACGTTTCCGAACACGGAAAAGCAGCATGCCCATGAGGTCGACAACAACCCAAGCGGAAGCGAGCGAAACGACGAACTGGGCATAAACGATTCCCTCGAACCAACCTTCGTAAACGCAGACACAGCAGGCAACACATGCCGACATCTGCAACGCGACCATGACGGGACGCAAGAAGGCCTTTTTCCAAAAACGAGAAAGGACCGGCATCAGGAGAAAGCCGACGCAGCCGCCAAGCGCATACAGCTGGCAGCCGAATGCACGATAGGAAATCGATAAAGCAAAAGGAGCGGACGGCAAAAAGCCCGCTCCAATATCGTGGAAGGCGACCCAAGTGCCCCCATGCATGCAAATCAGTACGAACAGAAAACCCGTCTGATTATTCCGAAAAAAACCCTGGATGCTATTCCAAGACACGCTGAAGAACCTCCCCTGTTCGCGCATCGACCGTGAAAGAGCAAATCGGATCAGATTCGGCCCCCGATTCCTCCCCGTTTTCCTCACTCAAAACAGGATAAAACGTAAACACCCATTTCATCGCGGAATCTTGCGTTTCGTCATCGAGCGTAGAAAGCATCATGTAGGCGGAACATTCCGTCTCCCCCTGCTGTTCCGGCATCGCTTCGCATGCGAGACGATACGCCTCATCGGCATCAAACGCCACTTCATCTACCTCGGGAATCGACTCAAACGCCACATCGACATAGGCCTCGTCATCGACGGGAGCAACGGACGATTCGTTTCCATCGGAAAATACCGTAAACAGCCCCATCTTCTCCTGAGAAGCAAACAGGTACATCCATTCAGGCGAACGCCCTGGGGCAATCTCGTCCGAAACCCTTACCGCAACCACCTTCGCATCGCCGACCTGATCTCGCACTACCGCTTCCGCTTGCTCATAGGCGGCCCCGAAAGCAGCGGGGCAAGAACCATATGAAACCCCTTCTTCCCCAGAGCCCGTGCATCCAACAACGGCAACGCAGGCAGTAAGGGCAATCGCGCACAGCGCGACAAGCCGAGCCAAACGCATCTTCATCCAAGCAACAACCTTCATCTCGTTTCCCCTCTTCCTTTGCTTTCTGGCCGCAATATGTGCAATCACAGCGCCCTACTCTCGCGATCAGAAGGTAGCGAAACCCCTTCCGCCTGTAATCATCAATATTTATGTACATGACGTTTTGCCTGTTCAGAAAGATACACAAGTTTTGAAGTCGACCGACATGATAGCCGCCCCCTATGCTCGAACAGGCAATACGGCAGAACTAGAAAGACAATGCCGCATTGAGGTCCACAAGGAAGGAAAGCAAAGGAGGAGAAATGGCTAGCAAAAACGGCCGCAAAACGACCGATGAGCGCACAGCGAAGGGAAAGATTCTCATCGCTCTCGCCACGGTATTCGCCGCCATCGCCATCAGTGCAGCGATGGTCGGCTGTGCGCCCCAGACGCCAGACACAACGAGCGAAGAGGGCCTCGAGGAGGTCGATTCGCGAGAACCCGATGGAATCGCGAAGGATTTCACCATAAACGATGCGGGCGATTTCGCCGCAACGTTGGATAACGAGAAATACGTCAATGCCGGAAATCGCGGCTGCAACTCGTGCCACGACGACCTTGCCGACGTCATGTATCTGCAGCAACCCGAGCATATCGTTCAGTACATGGGATTTGACAAGAAAGCCACCGTTCAAGACTGCCTTGTATGCCACGACTTCCACGGGGCACGAAGCGGCATCTACTTCGGTGACGCCATTCACGTCGCCCACTACAGCAACGAAGCCTTTGCCGAAAAAGGCAACTGCTGGAGCTGCCATGCAATCGACTCGAAGGGCACTCCCGACCAGTATCAGTTCCTTCTCTTCGATCAGATGATGTACACCCCCGCACTGGGCGGCTTCCCCGACGGCGCGAACAAGACCGTTCGCTGGTGGTGCGAATCTCGCGGCTATGAAGGCGGCTATCGTACCGGCGTCGTGACCGAAGAAGCCCCCACATTCGATATCGCCCTCAACCAGGACGCAACCCCCGAAGAGGATTCCTTCATCATCAACAACTACGGCACCATCGAAGTCGACGCCTCCGACTGGACGCTCAACTTCACCGAAGGTGTCAACAACCCGCGCAGCTTCACTCTCGAAGAATTGCGCGCTATGCCCCAGACCCAGGTAACTGCCACCCAGGTGTGCGCCACCAACGGAGTAGGCGGCGTACTTGCCAGCAACATCCCTGCATCGGGCGTTTCTCTTTCGTATCTCATCGAACAGTGCGGCGGCCTCGTGGACGGCGTGAATCAAATCAATGTCGACTCCGGCGGAATCGACGCTTGGGACCAAAAAATCGCGACCGACATCGTCTTGCCGCAGGAGCCCATCGTCGCCCTCGACTTCTTCGGCCATGAGCTGACCCCGAATCAAGGCTATCCTGCGACGCTGGTCGTTCCCGGTCTGACCGGCATGGCTTGGGAGAAGTTCCTGAGCAACGTCTCCTTCACCCAGGAAGAAAAGCCGAATACGAACATCGTGGCCAACGCCGACGCCTTCGGCAATCCTGAGAAGTCCCCCAAACGTAACGACGGATCGACGCTGAGCTACCCCGTCAATACCGCCATTTTCCAAAATGACGGATTCGAAGGCAAGGTCGGAGAGCCGCTCGAATTGTCCGGGTACGCGTTCTCCTGGGCACAAACCACCGGAGGCATCGCCAAAGTGGAATTCAGCCTCGACTACGGCAACAACTGGACCACCATCGACGTTCCTGAGAACTTCGACCCCAACCAGTGGACCCAATGGGACCTCTCCTGGACGCCCGAAAAAGCAGGAACCTATGTAATTCAGGTTCGCGCTGAATCCACCACAGGCTGGTCGCAAAGCACCCCCGCCAGCATCATCGTCAACGTCACGGAATAAAAGGAGCGTGATCTCATGAAAAAAACCGTCGGGCTAGCCATAGGCGCGGTGGCACTCGCGGGATCCGGCCTCGTAACCGCAGGCCCCATCTTTGCAGATGGCCTTTCGAACGCCAACGCAGATGTCGTCGATTCGGCCGCGGAGTCTTCCGCAACTTCCAATTCCACAATGGTTCAGGTTGCAGACGTACAGGGCAAGTTCTCTTTCGATCAAAACGTCGTGACGCCGAACGAAAGAATATCGTCCGTCTTCAACAAGGCCGCGTCCTCAATGTGCCACGCGCTTCCAACATATGTCGCGATGCTTAAAAACAACGCGATAGCAATCAGGGGAGATGTCGACAATCCTGGCGTCTCCAACCTCGAAGAAGCCAACCCCTCCGAGCTTGATACGTTTGTTATGGCGTGTGCCTGCGCAACGAATCTGGCAGGCGGAGGCGCAATCGCCAACGCTGAAGTGGAAGGCGTGTCCATCAAAACACTGGCAGAAAACGCACATGTGAGGTAGTCATGAGGTGTAACACGGCCACATTCAAAGCCACGGACGGCACGGTGCTTTCCCTGCCCCTCCAAGAGCTTATCAAGCGCAATGCCGTCATAGCCCGAAGGGTCAATGGAGAACCTTTGGCGCATTCGGTAGGAGGCACCAATCAACTCTGGATCCCCGGAATGCCCGCCAAGTATTTCGTTCGCGATATTGCAGAGATTAGCTTTACCGAAGAAAAACAGCCTCCCCGAATCGAGGAATTTGAAGATGACGGCCGTGATTACACCAACCGACCCAACATCTCGGTCGCAGCCGACTACGTTTGCAAGCTTGGCAGCTCGATAGAGTTTTCTGGATACGCATCCGACTTCGATAGGGCGATTGTTGCCATCCAGTTCTCCCTTGACGAAGGCGTGCATTGGACGGAGTTCAAAACCGAACACGCCGTCTCCGAGAAATGGGTTTACTGGAGTTTCGAGTTTTGCCCCAAGGAGGAGGGGCGGTATTGCATGAAGGTTCGTTCCGTAAACGACCTTGGAAAGCCATCCCCCCACCCCGCATCGCACTTTTTCGATGTAATCGGCTGAAACTCCCGTCGAACCCGAAACCCAACGAGCATCCCGCTCCTTAAACAAAGAAGCATCGTGCGACAATCCCAGCCAAGCGCAACGAATCGAGGCGGACGCATCACGCGTTCGCCTCGATCGTTTTTTGCCCGAAATCGAATCCCCTTTTTTACCTATATGCCAGATTCTTCGCGTCATGCCGACGAACGACGACATGGACGGCTTGTTCGCGGCCGCGTCGAAGGACTCGAGGCGACAGAGCGTGGTTCCAGACGAGTACGGCGCGGGCATAGCTTGGGAAGAGTTTCGTATGCCTACGAATTACAGGCGGTGAATAATCGGGACGGACACACTTTTTGAAACATATCCCAAGAGTTTCGTATGCCCACGAATTGCAAACAGTGAATAATCCGACAGGTAACCCTTTTTCTACAAGCCACAGCATGAGTCAAACATGCTGCAACATTTCAGACAGGAGTCTTCTGCAACGAAAAAGAGCCGCCGAAGCGACTCTTTTGAATTCAGATGGCGGGATGTACGAGACTCGAACTCGCGACCTCCGACGTGACAGGCCGGCGCTCTAACCAACTGAGCTAACACCCCGTGTTGTTTGTTGCCGTTGCAACGAGTTGATAGTATACAGAAGGTCTACCGTTATGCCAAGAGGAAATTTAAAATATTTTTTCGAATTTCCTTCGGCCGATTATTCAGCCTATGCGCGCTTCTTTTCAATCGACGAATGCAGCGCACCGATGCATGCGGCAACGACGGCAACACACAGCCAACCAAGCCCCATGTCGGCACCAGGCAGCGCATCGAGGAAAATCCACGCCTCTGGCGCAAACGCATCGCGCAACGCAATCACAACGCTTGTCGCCGCCGTAGACAGCACAACCCACGGCCACATGCGCGGCATCTTGTCGCACGCGCTATGGGCGAGACCCATCACCATCATGGCAATGGCAGGAGGATAAAGCGCGCCAAGCAACGGAGCCGAAAACGCCAGAATCGAATCAAGCCCCACCAGCGAGACGACACAGCTGAACACCGCGAAGATGCCCGCCCACACGGGCAGCGAGATGCGCGGGCACACTTCCGAGAAATACTCCGCACAGCACGAGATAAGACCTGTACACACATTGAGACATGCCAGAAGGAAAATGGCCGCCACGATGACCGAGCCCACTCCTCCGAAATGCAGATTCGCCGATGCCGCAAGAATCTCGGCGCCGTTTGCCGCATCGGGCATGGACGACGCCATGGAAAGGCCCACGAAGGACAGACCGCAATACACCGCGGCCATGAGCGCGCCGGCGATAATGCCTGCAACAGAAATGGCCCCTGTAACTTTTTTGGGATCGGTGACGCCATGTTCTTTCACGTTCGCCGCAACCACGATGCCGAAGCAAAGGGCTGCTAGAAGGTCCATGGTCTGATATCCCGCCAAGAAGCCCTCCGAGGCGGCATTACCGTCGTACGGAGCGCGCGCGGCAGGCACATCGCCCAAGCCGGCGAACAAAGCCGAACCAACCACCAACGCGATCAAAACAATCAGCGCCGGTGCCGAAAATCGGCCCAATACGCGAGAAAGCATGCCGGGACGCAACGCAAGGAAGAATGCGATGGCGAAAAACGCCACCGAAAACGCCGCAGCAATCACGAACGAATCTCCCCCGGGAATGAGGGGCTTAATCATCTCATATGCCGTCGTAGACGTACGTGGAATGGCCAGGAAGGGTCCGATGGTCAGATAGACCATCGCGATGAATACCGACGCGAACAAAGGATGCACGCGCCCCGCAAGCTGGCGAATATCGCCCACGAGCGCAACCGCGATGATTCCAAGCACCGGTAACCCGATGCCCGCCACCAAGAAGCCCGCCGTGGCAGGCACGGCGTCGGCACCCGCCTGCAAGCCCAGCAGCGGCGGCAAAATCAAATTACCTGCCCCGAAAAACATCGAGAACAGCATGCCGCCAAGCACCAGCAGCTGCATGCGGCTCATGCCGCCTTGTTTCGTTTCGTTCGCTTCCACGAATCCCCCGTCCTTTGTTTCTCCTCATAAAAAAAGGGCGCCTAAAGCGCCCCGTTGCCGGCCATTTCCCAATTGTTCAGAAAAGCGTCCTTGTCTGCGTACGGGCAACGGCACTTATCCTTGCCATCGCTGACCTCGACCCAGAAACCATCACGACCGTACTTTCTGTCAAGCGGGACGATCTGGTATACCTGACCCGGTTCGAGGCTCACGCCGGTAATCAAAGAGCGTCTGCCTTTATATCTCATCAGTTCGCTCATTGCTCGCCTGCCTTTCTCAACCTGTCAGTGCGGAAAACTTCTCTCTACTTTGACAACGAACCGCGATTTTACATGCGTAAGACCCCTCGTTGCAAGCATTTTTCAGAAACCGCCATTAATGTTAGCACCGCAAAGCCGCCACGCAACGACGGTTGCGCCTGCGACACACGAATGGCGTATTCGATCGGCAAAATAAAAAGGGCTGGAAGCTTGAGCCTCCAGCCCCGTTATTCTCTGGTGGATCGTCGGGGACTCGAACCCCGGACCTTGGGATTAAGAGTCCCCTGCTCTACCAACTAAGCTAACGATCCGAAAGAAAGCCGGATTGAACCGGCTGAATATACCTGGTGGATCGTCGGGGACTCGAACCCCGGACCTTGGGATTAAGAGTCCCCTGCTCTACCAACTAAGCTAACGATCCGAAAAAGCATATGTAAAGGTTCTGCATTTCGTGGCGAAATGCGCTTGGCTATTGTGAACGATAATGAACCGATCTGCAAGAGCCAATTTAAAAAAACTGGGGTGGGTGATCGGATTCGAACCGACGACCTCCAGAGCCACAATCTGGCGCCCTAACCAACTAGGCCACACCCACCACGTTGCACGTAATGCGCAAGTGGATAATATACAGACCTCCCCACCCTTTTGCAAGACTTTTTTCCAATTATTTCTTTTTTTCGTTTGGGCTATAATAAAAAGATGCGCGTGATTCCAAGTGGTTTCAACGCCAGCGCTTCTCGCCCCCGTGGCTCAATGGATAGAGCACCGGACTTCTAATCCGATGGTTGTGGG
>JAUNLI010000096.1 GCA_030532315.1 Slackia sp. | reverse complement strand
AGTGCCCGCACTGGATGCAGCAAAGCTGGACCATTTCGTACAACACGTACTATCTCGACGCTGACAAAAAGGGATGCAACTCCTGCCATGCCGATCTGAACGAAACGATCATGAACATGGAATACCGCCACGCGGTGCTTCCCAACAAGGACCTGGAAACCTATAGCGACGTCGAGCAGTGCATCACCTGCCATCGCGACAACGGCGACGAGTTCGGCCGCCTGATGCACGGCATCCACTTCAACAGCCGCAATTCCGAGAAGTTCAAGGAGAGCTTCGACGGCACGTGCGACTCCTGCCATAGCGCCACGGGCGACGGCGAAGGCATGCAGCTGTGGGAGAACGTGAAGTACAAGGCGCTTGGCGACAGCATCACCACGGTTGAAAACGTCGAGGGCAACTTCGACTTCACGCAGGACAAGGTCCAGTCTATGGACGACCTGTACAGCTATGACTTCGTGCATGGCTACTACGACCACATGCGTTATGCATGCTCCGATGCGGCTCTCGACCTCGACCTTCCTCAGAGCATGATGGACGAGTGGGAAATCACCATCGAGGGCAACGTGCCTAACCCCTACACCGCCAAGCTGGTCGACCTGATCGCTGAGGCCGAGGAAGCCGGCGTCGTGGTGACCAAGCAGTCCAAGATGGTCTGCGAGCTCAACCCGACGGGTGGCGGCGGCATCGGCCAGACCGAAATCACGGGCATTCCCGTGAGCTGGCTGATCGAGCGTGCCGGCGGCATGACCGAGGGCACCAACTCCGTTCGCTGCGTGCGTGCTGACGGCTCCTCCAAGAGCGGCATCGACGTTGCCAAGCTCGAGGACAACTACCTCGTGTACAAGATGGGCGGCGAATATCTGGACGCTCGTCGTGGCTTCCCCTGCACCAACTGGGTCGAAGGCTATGACGCTCAGATCTTCAGCAAGCAGCCTTCCGGCTACATCGTTTCTTCCGATGTCATGGACGAGCGCGTGTGCGGTCAGGTGAACCAGGAAGACATGCATGTGAACCGTCCGAACGCCACGATCTGCGGAACTCCCGAAGGCGTGATCATCGAGACCGGCAAGCCCTACACCTTCCAGGGCTATGTGGATGCGTTCGACCACAAGGTCAAGACCATCGAATTCTCCATGGACCACGGCGAGACCTGGACGACCTACGACCTGGGCGACACCGACGTGAACCGCTGGATCTGGTGGACCTTCGAGTGGACCCCGCAGGAGCATGGTGCTTACTGCCTGAGCGTCCGCGCTACCACCGAGCAGGGCGAAGTGAGCTATCGCGAGCATGAGGTCATGGTCAACGCGATGGATCAGCTGCCGGCCGAAGACAAGGTTGTCAAAGCGGGCGGTCCCGATTCCGATCTGCCCCTGATGTTCTCGACCGGTCTTGAGAACAACGAATAGTAGACACGAAGGAGCGTTTTCTTATGAATAAGAAGAAAGCAATGGCTGCAGGCGCGGCTGGTGGCGCCCTTCTGTTGGGAATGACCGGCGTCGCCGTGGCGACGGGCGGCCCGACGATCCTGGGCGGCCAGGACGCCCCCGAAGGCGCAACGCACGAGAACAACGGCTACACGATCGACTCCCACACGCTGCAGCTCGAAGAGAGCGACTACGTGAAGGTTGCCGACAAAGAAGGCACGTTCGCCTTTAACCAGGACGGCGTGACCCCTAACGACGATCTGTTCAACGTGTTCGGCACCACGATTACCTCGATGTGCTCCAAGCCTGCCAACGAGCTTGTGGTGGGCGAGCCCGCCGAGGGCGTTGCGACCTACTACATCAACGTGGGCGGCAACATCAAGGAGAACTTCTCTGTGAACCTCGAGGACATGGAGGACGAATCCGAAGAGCAGACCATGGTGTGCTCTTGCGCGACGGGCGCTCCGTTCGGCCAGGCTGCCGTGGTGGGCGTTCCTCTGGCGGCCGTGGTTGACATGGCCGATCTGGAAGACGGCGTGAACACCGTGACGGCGTACGGCGCCGACGGCTTCGGCCAGGCTCTGCCTTTGCAGTACTGCCTCGACCGTGACGCGCTGCTCGTCTACGAGGTCAACGGCGAGAAGCTGCAGAGCGAAGCCGGTCCCTCCGCCCAGCTGTGGATGCCCGAGACCGTGGCGCGCTACTTCACGCGCAACGTCGTCGACATCAAGCTGACCGCCGAGGAGCAGGTGCCTGACGTGCAGTCTGTCGATCCCGCGTACCGCAACAAGATCGAGATCATGAACAGCGCCGATGGCTGCGTGTTCTTCGCCGGCAACTCCATCACTTTCGAAGGCGTGGCCGACGACTTGGGCAGCGCCATCGAGGCCATCGAGTTCTCCTTCGATGGCGGCGAGACCTGGACCGAGTGCTCCACCGAAGGCGCGACCGCCGATAAGTGGGTCAACTGGCAGTTCGAGACCTCCTTCGAAGAGGCGGGCGAATACCAGCTCACCGTTCGTGCCCGTACGGCCGACGGCGTGGTGTCTCCTCTCGAGGCGAGCCTTTCGTTCGAAGTCATCTAATTTCGAACGGCCCTTGCCGAAGCCGGGCATGCACAGAGGCGGGCTTTCGAACCCTCCCCAGTCGAAGGTTCGCCTCGCGTGCTCGTGTCAAGGCGTCGTTGAGACGCCGTTTCCCTCCTTTTGTCGTCATAGGTGATGGCTGCGGCCCCCTTCCGGATCATGCGGAAGGGGGCCGTTCTGTGTTTCGGGTTGCTGTTGGTGAATTTCGCGTCGCCTGGTTCTTTGCGTGCGGGCTGGCTGGTCTATCCTTCTTTCCCTGCCAGCGTTTTGGCAAGGGCGTCGACAAGGGCGTCGATGTGGCGTTTCTCGCAGATTAGCGGCGGTAGCAGTCGAAGCGTGCGAGGGCCCGTTGCATTGACGACGAAGCCCTTCGAGAGCAGGTCTGCGACAACGTCGTGGGCGTCGGGCATGTCGTCGGCCAGGTCGCATCCCACCATGAGCCCTGCGCCGCGTACTTCGACGACGTTCGGCAGGTCGGCAAGGCATTTCTTCAAATAGGCGCCCGTTTCGTTGACGCGCTTGTCGAAGCGTCCGCGCGAAAGCTCGCTAAGCACGGTGCGAGCAGCAGCGCAGGCCAAGGGGCTTCCGCCGAATGTGGTGCCGTGGTCGCCCGGTGTGAACGTGTCGGCGATGTCGGCCTGGGCGGCGCAGGCGCCCATAGGCACGCCGCCTGCGATGCCTTTCGCCATTGTGAAGATATCGGGAACGACGTCGAAAATCTGGAAGGCGAACGGGGATCCACAGCGAAAGACCCCTGTCTGCACTTCGTCGCAGATCATAAGGGCCTGGTGTTCGCTTGTCAGGCGACGTATCGTCTTCATGAATGACTTCGTCATGGGATGCACGCCGCTTTCTCCTTGGATGGGTTCGAGCATGACAGCGCAGATGTTCTCGCCTTGCTCGGCGAAAATTCGCTCCAGTTCCGTTTCGTCGTTAGGGGAGCATGCGATGAATCCCGACGGCAGCGGCTGAAAATCTCGTTGAAGCCGTTCCTGCATGGTGGCGGCAACGGTTTCGAGCGTGCGGCCGTGAAAGCCGCCCCGCATGCAGACGATCGCGTTCGCATTCCGGCCGTTTCGTTTGGCATGCAGGCGTGCTAGCTTCATGGCGCATTCGTTTGCTTCGGCGCCCGAATTGGCGAAAAAGGTCTTCCATCCGGCCGTATCGCTGCATTTCGAATCGTAGTCGCAGCCCGATTCTCCGATGATGGCCGCCTTGTCGATACGCCCGTCGGCGAGCGCATCGATCATCGCCGCCGTTTCGGCACGGTGTTCGACGTAGAAATAGTTGGAAACGTGCAGCAGCTTGCCAGCCTGCCGCCGCAGCGTTGCGGTAAGGGCGGGATGGGCGTGTCCGAGGCTGCAGACGGCGATGCCGGCCAGGAAGTCGATGTATTGCCTTCCTTCTGAATCGTAGAGCGTCATGCCCGAACCTTCGACGAATTGGACGTCGTTGCGGGCGAAGGTGTTCATGACATGGCGCGCTTCTTCGCGGCGGACGTTTTCAACGGAGGGCTTCTTTGCTTCGTTCATCTAATTCTCCTCATCGGTCAGACGGTCGGGAAGCGTGTCGAGCGATTGGGTCTGCACGTTTTCGCCGGGGCGTTCTATGGTGGTGCCGATGCCGTAGTCGGTCAGAAGTTCAAGCAGGATGGAATGGGGAATCTTGCCGTTGATGATGTGGGCTTTCGGAACGCCTCCGTGCATGGCGGCAAGCGATGCCTCCACTTTGGGGATCATTCCCTTTCCGACGGCTCCCGTGTCGATCAGGTCACGCGCTTCTTCGGGCGAGAGCACGGCGACGAGGCTGTCTTTGTTCTCGAAATCTTCGTAGAGTCCATCGACATCGGTGAGGAAGATAATCTTGTGGGCATGCACGGCTGCCGCTATTTCCCCTGCGGCTATGTCGGCATTGACGTTGAAGGGTGCGCCATCGTCGCCTGCAGCCACGGTGGCGACGATGGGTATGAAATCGTTCTCGATGAGGTGCTCGAGATAGGTCGGGTCGATGCGTGTGATTCTCCCCACGCGTCCGAGCAGGGGGTCGAGCTGGGTTGCCTTGATGGTGCATCCGTCCGACCCGCTGGCGCCTACGGCAAGGTGGCCGTGGCGGTTCAGGGAATCGACAAGGCGTTGGTTGACATCGCCGACGAGGACTTTTCTGACGATGTCCATGGCTTCGGGCGGGGTGACGCGTTGTCCGTTTTCGAACCGAACGGGAATGCCGAGATGCTCGAAGGCGGCCGAAACGCTCTTGCCGCCGCCGTGCACGATCACAGGATGTGCGCCGATGAGGCGCAGCATGACGATATCGGTCATCACTTCGCGCATGAGGTCCGGGCTCTCCATGGCTGATCCGCCGTATTTGATAAGGACGGTTTTGCCGGTGATTTTCTTAATCCACGGCAAGGCTTCGAGCAGGATGCCGACGCCTGCGCCGTAGCCTTCTCGCATTTTCGCTTCGTTGGCGTAATCCACGGTGTCTCCTTGCAATCGGGGGGGCGCTCGCGGCATTGGGTTCGGGTGCCGTGAGTGCCGAAGGGCTGTCGAACGTTCTCGAGCGGGCCTTGTGTGCGCTTTACGGTATGCAGGCTATGGCGTCGAGGCCCGTGTTTTCGGGCAGCTCGAATATCAGGTTGGCGCATTGGACGGCTTGCGCGGCCGCTCCTTTGCCGAGATTGTCGATTGCGCAGAGGGCGCATGCTATACGAGTTCTCTTGTCAACGGTTGCATTGACCTGGGCGTATGCTGTCCCTGCGACGGCGGCTGTTTTTGGCAAGACATCTTGGTCAAGCACGGTGACCAAGGGACTGTCGGAAAAGAAGGAACAATATGTCGCATGCAGCTCCGCCGGATCGATGTCGGTTGCAAGGGGGAGATGCACGGTTGCGAGCAGGCCGCGATTAAGCGGAACGAGGTGAGGGGCGAAAGCAAGCCGTATATCCTCGGCTGATCCAAGCGAGGGCATGAGCCGCGAATATGCCTGCGCGATTTCGGGAGCATGGCGGTGTGCAGGCAATCCGTAGGCTTCGATGTTTTCGTTCGCGGTGCAAAAGTGCGTGCGGGCCGTTGCTTTGCGCCCTGCGCCCGTGACTCCCGAGACGCCGTCGACCACAAGAGGGGCGCAAGGCTCGACCAGCCCGGCGGCAAGGGCGGGTGCCGCGGCCAGAATCGAGGCGGTGACGTAGCAGCCCGCGCATCCTACGAGTGCGGGCATGCCGTTTTCGCGCTCGCGTGCCGCCTCGTGCAAGCGCTCGCGCATGGTTTCGGGCTGGCCGTAGACAGCGCGCCGCGCAAGCTGCGGTGCGGTATGGCTTACTTCGTACGTTCGTTCATAGCGATCGACGTCGTTGAAGCGGAAGTCTGCCGAAAGGTCGATAACGCTTATGCCTCGCTCGATGAGTCGCGCGGCATGCTGCATGCCGGCAGTGTGGGGGACGGCGGTAAACACCACATCGCAGGAAAACAGCGATTCGTGATGGTGGGGAACAAGTTGCACGCCGCGGTAGGCGTGTTCGAGCGCTGGATAGAGTGCGCCCATCTCCATTCCTGCTTCGGCGCCTGCGGTGAGAGCGATTACTTCGAAGCGGGGATGAAGTGCGAGCAGCCGGGCTAGTTCGGCTCCCGCGAATCCGGTTGCGCCGATGATTCCTGCACGTATGGCGTCCATGGGGTGCCTCCGTTACTTTCGCCTATTCAGTATTGTGCATCTTATAGTATAAAAATGCACAATAAACAACGAAGTAACAGGTGGATTAAAAATGTAGAAAGGAATTCCGACGAATCGACAATCGGTTGCTCCGGTCTTTACGCGCCGCCCATGTAGTCGATAATCTCCTGACGGGAGTGCAGGTCGGTTTTCGCATAGACGTGCTTGATGTGCACGCGCACGGTGGCAGGGGTGATGCAGAGTTCTTCGGCAATCGCCTGCTGCGTTTTCCCCAGGGCATAAAGCGCCACCACTTCGGCCTCGCGGTCGGACAGGCCGAATTCCTTTTGCAGCCTGCCCGCATCGTGCAAGACCAGCTCTTTGCGCATGGAGGCGCTGCTTCCCTGCGTGCCTTTCAGCCCGAGCAGCTTTTCGAGACGTTGCGTGCTTTCCTGCGCGGCCTCGTTGTCGCTGTAGGCGGTCTTGAGCAGCCTGATGAACACGAATTGCGTCGATGCCAGAATCAGCGCGCCGGTCAATGCGGTCAGCAGGAGCGGGTCGGCGAAAAGCGGGTCCGAGAAGTGTCCGACGACAATCTGGACGAACGCGCGCGGAACAAGATAGGCAAGCCAGCCTGCCAGGCCGTAGAAGAACGGGTCTTTGGTTCCATAGTGGGAAAACGCCACGATGAGATACCACACCAGACCCGTCATGACGGCGCTTAGGGTGGTGGAAAGCGCGGCGCCGATCGAAAGGCGCTCGGGAAAAGCCACGTAGAAAAGAAGCGCCGTGATGCCGAGGCCCTGCATGAGGATCCAGATGCCGGTGGTCATCATGGTTCGCGGTCTGAGCACGGCGCCGACGATGATCCCTACGGTGACGGCGGTGGTCACGATCACGTATCCGGCATCCGGCAACGGCGGACCGCCTTCGACGAAGCGGAAGGGAGAGCCCTCGACGACGCCCATGGCGAACGAGAGCGCGAAAATGCTGACCGTCATGGTAAGAAAGAGCCGTGGCGTGTCGGTTTTGGCGCTTTCGAATCCGAAGTATCCCGTGTTCGGCGTTTCGGAAAGACGCGCGAACGGGTCGCGTTTATGGATGAAGAGCGCAAGCGGGGCCTGGAGGATGGCGAGCATGCCTGCGACAAGGCAGGCGTTGGCGGGCGGCACGAGAACGAAGGCGTACACGACGGGCTGGGCAATGCTGAGCGCGCCGAAGGCCACGCCCACGGCGGCGATCGACGATGCCGCCTGCGTATGCCGCAGCCAGGTAAGGATGGACAGCCAGCTTGAAAGCGAGGCGACGGCGGAAAGGGCAGTGGAAGTCGCCGGCGTCGTCGACCCGTCGATTGCAACGGAGCCAAGCGCCATGATGGAGACGCTTTGCACGATGATGGAGATGAAAAACGCCGCATCGACGGATTTTTCCGGAAGCGGGCCGCGCGCCCTGTAGAGCATGGCCATGGCGATGAGCATAGGCACGGCCGCGATGCAGGTTGCAAGGCCGCTGCGCAATGCTTCGAATCCGTTTGTCAGGCCGTTGAAGCTTGCCACCATCATGGCGGTATGGGAAAGGGCGAGGCCTACGACGATCGGGGCAAGCGAGGCATATGTTTTCAGCGTGCGCGCGTGCGAAAGCGAGGCATGCATGGCGAATCACCCTTTCGACGCCTTCGAGGTTTCCGACGGCGGTTCAGTATAACAAGCGCTATCGTGCTTGCGCCCTATGGGCGCTTCGCCATGACATTTTTTCAAAACCCCAGTACAAAAGTATACCCCCTCAGGGGGTAGAGTCGTATTTTTCCCTTAAAAGGGGCATGCGTTCGCCGATTTTCTCCCGCCATAATGCGCTTGCGCCGTGCGACGGACGGGTTTTGCCGGAAACGCCGCATCGGGGCACGGAGGATAACCGATAACGCAAGAGGGGGATCGATTTATGCCGAACACTGCTCTTACAAGGCGTTCGTTTCTCGCGGCCGGGGCCGCAGCGGGTGCGGTGGCTGCATTCGGCGGCGTAGGCGTCTGCGGCTTGCGCGACGAGGCTTTCGCGTGGGGCGAAGACCATGTCGTGGAATATGCGGCAACAACCTGTGACGGGTGCGGCAACAAATGCGGCATGGGGGCTTGGACGCAGGACGGCGCCCTGTGGCGCTTCATGGGACTCGAGGATCATCCGTTCGCGCACGGGCATCTGTGCGTGCGCGGTTTGGGCTATACGGCAGCAGCCTATTCCGAGGATCGCTTGACCACGCCGCTCAAAAACGACGGACAGGGCAACTTCTCTGCCGTATCGTGGGAA
>JAUNLI010000095.1 GCA_030532315.1 Slackia sp. | reverse complement strand
CCAAATGACGTATTCTTTTTGAGCGGAAAGGCTCGATGCCGCCCCGAGCAGCAAACCCGGAAGCGGCCCGTATGATGTGAATGACCATCCGTAGGCTCCTGCGGCCATTTTTGCGAGAGGGTTTCCTGGGTTTACTTTTCTGCTTTTGCTGAAAAGGCTGCAATTCGCTATGGACAAAGACTCGATGGCTTGACCGGATGAGTCGAGCACCTCGATGCCGTTTCGGGACATCCTCATCGTGCGTGCATGGCCTTCGATGTCGTTTCCGTTTCCGTCTTCGGTGATTTTTTGCACAGTGATTTTGCGTGGCTTGATGTGCAGGCGCTTATTCATAATCGTTTCGCTATAGCGCGGTTCGGGTTTTTGTTCGATTATATTCGCGATGGTGTCGGCTGCTGCATTGACGGCCCGGCCGACGCCATCGACCGCTGCTGCGCCGGCTTGGCTGATGGCGCGGAAGGCGTCGTCAGCCGTTTGTCCTATGACGTTGCCGATGTCATTGGCGGCATCGGCAACGAATTTAAACGGGTCGAATGGGGGCATATTCCCCTCCTTTCTTGCTCTTTCGCGCTTCCCCAAGGTTTCGCGATGGCGGTCGGTTCGTCGAGACTATTTCTTCCCGAACGATTCGAGGAAGCCGCCGATTGCCTGAACGGCGTCGTTGGCGGCGTCTCCGAGGTTTTTGGCGCCGTCGGCTATGGCTCCGCCCGCAGCTTGCGCTCCCTCGCCGAGGGCGTTTCCTGCCGCCTGTGCTCCTGCGGCGATCGTCGATCTGGCGGATTGCACGCCGTCTGCGATGTTTTTGCCTGCCTCTTGGGCTGCGTTCAGTGCGGAGGCTCCTACGGTCGATATCTTTTGGGATGTTTGGTCGGTAATCGATTCGGAATCGGTCGAGCATGAAGATTGGGATATGTCTTCATGCTCGATGAACACCCTGATAGCGTTCGATGCGATGGTTGCTGTCGAGGCGGCATCGAAGCTTCCGCCGATGATTCCCCCTGCAACAGGAATCATTTTCCCGAGATTGATGGCTCCTTTTTCACCGAATTTCGTGAGGAGCCTGAATCCGATTTTCTGATTGATTTTGACAAGGGCTGCGCCGGGAATTTTCTTGATCGCGGCCTCGAGGGTTTTCTCTCCGATTTTTATGCCTGTTTCTTTCACGATGTTGGAAGCCGCGCTTCCCGTGAGGCATATATATGCCATGGTTTGCACCTGGTCGGCTTTGGGGTCATATCCTCCGATTTTCGCGATGGCCGCTATCATGCGCATTTGCACATAGAGAACGCTGCTCAGGTTGGCGGGTATTGCCACGGGAAGGGTAATGAGTCCTCCGAGACCGGCAACAAATCCCGATGTCCCACATTTCGCGATTTGCGCGGCGGCGAGTTTTCGGGCTGCTTCTTCGGGCGAATTGCTTTTTCGGGTGTAGTCGTCGGCCAAATCGTTCACCGGCCTGCTCACTTTCGGAATGCCTGCAAGCGTTTTTTCGTAAATCGTGTCGAGAATGCGTCCAGCGCTCTCTTCGTCGATTTTTTTTGCGGCGTTGTCTTTCGTTTCCGTCATTGGCGGTTCCTTTCGCAAGCGAATCGACTTACAGTGAAATGCCGATTCCGTTGTTGTTTTGTCTGCGTTGCGTGTCATATTTCAAAGTGACATGTATTGTATCGAACAGGTAGGTGCTGGGCAGGTCGTAAGTCGAGCGTGCTGTGCGATTCCGGGTTTCAAAAGAAGTCGGTTTTCCTGCCCATATACACGGGCGGACGCGGCGCTGCATGCCGCATCCGCCCGCTTTCATCGTGCGTGCCTAATGCCCGACCGTTGCAAGGGCCTGTTCTATTTGGGGATTGTCGAACTGCATATAGCGCAGCTCTTCGGTCAGGCCGTCGCGCGATGCTTCCGACATGCTCATTCTGTCTTTGGCGCACAGAATCGCTTGTTCGCTCCAGCGCCGTAGGCCAGGGCGGCTTTTTCGAAAAACGCGAGGAATTCTTCGTCGGTGCGAAGCGCCAAAACGATGCGGGCATACCCTTTCGACACCCATTCGGTTGCGATTGCGGAAAGCATCGCGTTCGAGACGGCGTAGGGGATATCGCTCAAGCTCCGATGAAGTGTCTCGATTGCTCGTTTGGCGTTGTCGCTTGTAGGGCTTTCTCCGTTTCTCCAAAGCTTTTCAAGCGTTTCGACGCCGGCACGCCACGATGCGTCGTTGGTCGGGCGGTCGATTTCGGTCTGTTCGTTTCGGTTGAACTCTGTGATGCATGCGGCGATGCAGTCCACGAGCTCGGACGCCATCAGCCCCTCGAGGCCGCGCGCGTCCTCGGCTTCGCAATCGGTGCGAAGCGAGAAGGCCTTCGTGCGTTCGACGAAAGAAATCGTTCGTGCTATCTCGATCTTGCGATCGATTTCGCGACGTTCGCGCAAGAGCCGCTCTATATGGGCGTCGGTCATCGGTCGTCCTTTCGTCTCCGACATTGTGATGTCGCGAATCTGCGCGTCTTGCAGTCCGGCTTCCTTTGCAAGCTTGATGATGAGGATGTTGTAGAGCGAATCTTCGTCGAAAAGCCGGTAACCGTTTCCAGCGTTTGTCGTGGCGGGGAGAATCCCCGATCCGCTTGTTTTTCCTCGAGTGCTTGCTTCGGGCTTTTTGCTCCATTCCTGCAGGGTCCGTGTGGGAATTCCGGTCAATTTGCTCAGCCGACCCGTTGTCCACATGCCTTGCACCTCGCTTTCGCCGACAACGCTAAACTGCGCAACACTTGCGCGGTCAAGGCCTTGCCGGCTCATGCGTCGTCCGTCGGGTTTCGGGGCGGAAATATCCATGGCTACTCCCTTCTGTCGATAAAGGGCAGGCGGCTCATGTCCTGCCGTAGAAGGGTTTGCGAATTTCGCGAAAAAGGTTTGGGCCGCTTGGCACACGAGACCCAAGCTTTCGTGCGACGTGACGGGTTCGTGACGTTTACGCTTCGGGTTAGCACTCGTGCTTCAAGGCTGCTAAAATCACGAGCATATCGATTCATGCAAGAAGGCAAACCCCGTGGTGCGAAGGAGGCTGAAACTCGTGTTGTCGGATCGCAGGCAAAGAGTGCTGCAGGCGCTTATCGAGGAATACATCGCAAACGCCCAGCCTGTCGGCTCGCGCACGCTCGTCGACCGTTATCGCTTGGGCGTGTCTCCCGCCACCGTGCGCAACGAGCTTTCGGTGCTCGAAGACGAGGGCTATCTGACGTCGCCGCACACGTCGGCGGGGCGCATTCCCACCGACGCGGGCTACCGCGCG
The DNA here is from genome assembly GCA_030532315.1 of Slackia sp. Lineage (GTDB taxonomy): Bacteria > Actinomycetota > Coriobacteriia > Coriobacteriales > Eggerthellaceae > Slackia. The sequence continues at coordinate 5,244 of JAUNLI010000095.1, read as the reverse complement.
TTCGTCGACGATCTGCTCGAAGGCGAATTCGGCGAAGAGGCGGAGGGTTCCGCGTTCGATGAATTGCGCGATGCGGCTTCGAAGATGGACGATCTGATGGAAAAGACGTCGGCCGCGCTCACGCGTCTGACCGACTGTCTTTCGGTGGTGCTGGCACCGTCGCTTTTGGGAACGGCGGTCAAGCAGGTGTCGCTCGTGTCGTTTACGCCCCACCGCGCGCTCATGGTGGTGGTCACCGACGACGGGCAGGTTCTTGATCGCCATATCGAATTCGGCGAAGAGGTTTTCCCCGATGATCTTGCTGCTGTCCAAAACGCGCTGAACAGCGTGCTTTCGGGCAGGCCGATGTCTGAGGTGCGCGGCATGGCTGCGGGCCGCACGTGCGATGCGCTGTCAAGCCCGCTTGGCCGCATGGTAATCGACGAGCTGGTCGAATGCCTGAACGCGGGAGAGTCGGACCGCGCCCATCGTCTTGGCATTTCGTCGCTTTTGAGCAAGCCCGAATTCAGCAACGCCGCGGCCGCTTTGCCTGTTTTGCAGGTTCTCGAGGACGACACCGTGCTCATGCACCTGTTCGACGATGTGGCCGAATCGGGCAATGCTCTCGAGGTGCGTATCGGTAGCGAAAACGGTGCGAGCCAGCTTTCCGGCGTTTCGGTGGTTGCCGCGCAATACGGCTCGGCCGATTCCGCCGGCATCGTGGCGGTCATCGGGCCCACGCGTATGGATTATTCGAAAGTCATCAATGCTGTCCGCGCCGCCCGAAGTGCGCTGCGCGACCTGTAAATACGAGGAAGGTAACCGATCGTTATGGCAAAAGACCTCTACGCCGTTCTCGGCGTATCGAAAACCGCCACCGACGACGAAATCAAAAAAGCGTTTCGTCGCAAGGCACGCGAACTTCACCCCGATGTGAACAAAGCTCCCGATGCCGAAGACCGTTTCAAAGAGCTCAATGAGGCTTACGATGTGCTGTCTGATTCGGCGAAGCGTGCGCAGTACGACCGCTTCGGCACTATTCCCGGCGCTGCGGGGCCGGGCGGCGGCGCGGGCGGCTATCAGTACGTCGATTTCGACGATTTGTTCGGCGGCGGTTTCGGCATGGGCGATCTGTTCTCGAGCTTTTTCGGAGGCGCGGCGGGCGGTCGCGCCAACGTGCGCAAAGAAGGCCGCGATATGGGCGTCGGCTTGCGTTTGACGCTTGAAGAAGTGGCAGCGGGCGCGAAGAAGGAAATCGTCTACGATCGTCTGGCCCCGTGCGAAGCGTGCGGCGGCAGCGGTATGGGCGAGGGCGGTCACGAGATAGACTGTCCCGAATGCGACGGCCGCGGACGCGTGGTCACCGTGCAGCATACCTTCCTCGGCGACATGCAGACTGCAAGCACGTGTCGTAATTGCGGCGGTACCGGCAAGGTCATCGAGCACCCCTGCGAAGAGTGCGAGGGCCAGGGCCGCATTCCCGATCGCCAGCACGTCACGGTGGAGGTTCCTGCGGGCATTCGCGAAGGCCAGCAGCTGCGCGTAAGCGGTTTCGGCGAGGCGGGCATGCACGGCGCCAAGGCGGGAGATTTGATCGTCACTTGCCGCATTCAGCCGCATGAGTTCTTCGAGCGCGAGGGCGACAACCTGCACGCTCGCGCCAACGTGAGCTTCATTCAGGCAACGCTCGGTGCCGAAATCGAAATCGACGGCATCTTCGAAGACGAAAAGGTGCAGGTGCGCATTCCCGAAGGTTGCCAAAACGAGCAGGTCGTGCGCGTGAAGGGTATGGGCATGCCGCGCTTGAACGCCGATTCGCGCGGCGACATGTACGTGCATATCAACGTGCTCATTCCGAAGAAAGTCACGAAAAAACAGCGCGAACTGCTTGAGAAGGTGGCGCAGGAGTTCGGCGAGGAAGTGTCTAACGCGCGCAGCCCGCTGCAGAAGCTGCGCGACGCGTTCAATTAAGCCGGGCTCAAGAAACTCGCGTTTCCACGGCGGCCGTAAGGCCGCCGTTTCGCGCTTCCTATAAGGCTTTTATGCTGATTCCCGCGCTATGCTCGCGCTCGGTGTTTTCTCCGATGTTTTCGCTTATATTCGTGCGCATTCCTATTCCCGTTGAAAGGCTCGATGGTGTCCGATAGCTCTCCCGACCGCGCCCAGACGTTTCATGTGGTCAACCTAGGCTGCAAGGTCAATCGCGTCGAAAGCGACGATTTCACCGCCGCTTTGCTTTCCCATGGAGGCAAGGCGGTCGATGCGGCTTCGGCTGATTTGGTTATCGTGAACACCTGCACGGTTACGGGCGAGGCCGAGAAAAAGACCCGCAAAGCCGTGCGTGGCGCGCTGAGAGCGAACGACCATGCGCGCGTCATCGTCACCGGCTGCGCCGCCGCCATAGCCCCTGAAGTGTTTGAGGCCATGGACGCCCGCGTGCAGGTGGTGCCGAAGGGTTCCATGATGGGTCTGCTTGCGCCCGAGGGCTCGTCATTTGAGCCTCATGGTGCGGCGCCTCTGTTGCGCGTAGGCGACGAATTCCCCACGCGCGTGGGCATCAAGGTGCAGGACGGCTGCAACAATGCCTGCACATACTGCATCGTGCATGTGGCTCGCGGGCGTGCTTGGTCAAGACCCGCCGAGGAAATCGTTTCCGAGGCTGTTCGTTTGGCGCAGGCGGGCGTGCATGAAATCGTTTTGACGGGCATCAATCTGGGGTCTTATACGTTCGAGGGCATGACGCTTGCGGGGCTTTTGCGCAGACTGCTCGACGCTACCGAAGGCAACGTGCGCTTTCGCATCTCGTCGGTCGAACCGCGCGACGTCCATGACGATCTGATCGAGCTGATGGCACAGGCAGACGGTCGCATTTGCAGGCATCTGCATCTGCCGCTGCAGTCGGGGTCGTCTAAAGTTCTCAAAGAGATGGCGCGCCCTTACAAGGCGTCGTATTTCGCGGATTTGGTCGACAGGCTCTACGATGCCATGCCGATGCTCTCTCTTTCCACCGATGTCATCGTCGGCTTCCCTGGTGAAACGGAAGATGATTTCCAGGAGACGGTTGCGATGGCTAAGCGTTGTCGTTTTTCCAAGATGCACATTTTCCGCTACTCGATGCGCGAGGGAACTCCTGCGGCGCGTCGCGTCGATCAGGTCGACCCTGTGGTGAAGGCGGATCGGGCCAAGCGGCTCGAGGAGGTTGCGCGAACGCTTCGAGAGGCCGACCGCGTTCGGCGCGAGGGAACGGTCGAGCTGGCGCTTGTCGAGACGAGCGGCGTGGCGACGACCGAAAGCTACCACGAGGTGCATGTTTCCAAGGATGCGCCCGTGGGCGAGCTGATGGAGCTGAAGCTATGAGCGAAAAGACCGGGGCCGATTTGAAGCGCGAGAACGCGCTGGTGAAATCGTTCGGATATGCGGCGCAGGGCACGCGATCTGCATCGTCGGAGCGCAATTTCAAGGTCGATTGCGTTGCGGGTCTTATCGCCGTGCTTCTTTGTGTGCTTTTGCAGGTGCCTGCATGGGGGTTTGTGGCCGTGGTCATGTGCGTCGGCATCCAGCTTGCGCTCGAGACGGTAAACACCGCGATCGAGGCGGTGGTCGATCTGGCCTCGCCTGAAATCCACCCGCTGGCTAAACGCGCGAAAGACTGTGCAGCGGGAGCCGCGCTCATCACGGCTTGCATGAGCGTTGTGGTGGGGCTTGCGGTCTACGTGCCTGCGGCATTGGAGCTTTTCGGCATTGTATGAGCATGGGTCCGATGAACGTGCGGCACGGGCGCACCGATGGGCCCATTTGGAAGGGGAGCTATGTCTTTGCACCATTTCTTTCTTGACGGACAGGTTCTTGAGCTGGAAACCGAACCGTGTTTCGCTTTGCGCCTAAGCTCCGAAGACGCGAAGCACGCTCGCGTGCTCAGGCTTGAGCCGGGCGAGCATATCAGCGTGGTTGATGCCGCCCAGGATTATTTCGAGTGCGAGGTTGTTTCGGTCGACGACGACATCGTGGTGCGCATCGCGCAAAAGCTCGATGCGCCTGATGACGGGCCGAGTGTCGTGCTGGTTCAGGGCCTTGCCAAGGGCGACAAGATGGACGATATCGTGCGCCATGCAACCGAGGTGGGAATAAGCGCTTTCGTGCCGCTTTCCTGCTCTCGAAGCGTGGTGAAGCTTGACGCGAAGAAGGCTGCGGCGAAGACGAAGCGCTGGCAAGCAATTGCTCATTCGGCCGCTATGCAGGCGGGACGCACGATGATTCCCGAAGTGAGCGAGCCCTTGGACGTTGCTTCGGCGGCTCGGATATTCGCTGAAGCAACAGCGGTGCTTGTGTGTTGGGAGGAATGTCCTGCCACATCGACCATTGCATCCGCGCTCGGTAGCGCATTCGAAGAGTGCGGCGTGCGCGATATACGCGATGCGCGCATTGTCGTGGTGGTGGGCCCCGAAGGGGGGCTTTCTGCCGCCGAGGTCGAGGTGCTTACCGCAGGCAAGCGTGCGTGGCCTGTGACGCTCGGTCCGTCCATTCTGCGTACGGAAACGGCGGGCGTCGTGGCTCCGGCGTTGGTTCTGTATGAATGCGGGCGTCAGTTCGGGGCATATCATGCTCAAACAGTCCTGTAGAGATGCGAAAAAAGAAAGAGGTAGCCGATGAATATCGCTGTTGAAATCGAGCATGGTGCCGATATCGCCGAAGGGGTCGATATCGAAGGGATTGCCCGCTATGTGTTGGCGCAGGAGGGGCAGCCTGAAAATACCGAAGTGTCCATCACGCTGACTACCGACGAAGAAGTTCACCGTCTGAATAAAGAGTTTCGCGGCATCGACCGCCCGACCGACGTGCTTTCGTTCGAGTGCGACGGCTACGATGACGATTTCGACGAGGGCGATGCGTTCGAAGACGCGGGCGTTCCCGACGATGAGCCGTATTTGCTCGGCGATATCGTGATCGCTTCCGACGTGGCCCGTGCGCAGACCGCGCAGTTCGGAACCACGCCTCAGCAGGAACTTGCGGTGCTTTTGGTGCATGGTCTTTTGCATCTGTGCGGCTGGGACCACGTGCATTCCGACGAAGAGGCCGAAGAGATGGAGGCCCGCGAACGCGAAATGCTCGCAGGAGTCGGCCTCGAGGGCATTCGCTGATGGCTTCAATGCTTGTGCCGATTTCGCATGTGTCACGCTCGCATGTTGTGTGATGCGATTCGGGACGGCGGCGTTGCAGGCTTGCGTGTCGTTGGGAATTTCTTTCGGCGGTCGTTTTGCTATTGGC
>JAUNLI010000094.1 GCA_030532315.1 Slackia sp. | reverse complement strand
CCTCGATCTGCTTATCGAGCTCAGCATTGGCCTCCTGGCCCTCCGGAGCGAAGATAGACGGAATTTCTCCCTCGTCCTCGTCGGTGATGTCAGCCAGGGTCAAAAACGCCCCCATGTACTGGTTGATGATGTTGGCCGCACGGCACACCGCCTCATTCGGGACGATGGAGCCATCGGTTTCGACCTCAAGAACCAGCTTGTCATAGTCGGTACGCTGACCAACGCGCGTGTCGCTGACCGCGAGGGTGCAGCGGCGCACGGGAGAGAACAGGCTATCCACATGGATGATGCCGATGGGATCTTCGGTGCGCTTGTTGCGCTCGGCCGAAACATACCCGCGGCCCACGCCGATACGGATATTCATGTTCAACGTGCCGCCATCGGCCACCGTGGCGATGACATGCTCGGGGTTGACGAGCGTGAACTCGGCAGGCACCTTGATGTCGGCACCGGTCACCGTGCACGGGCCCTCGACCGAAATGGTCGCGGTCGCTTCGGTGTAGTCCTCGGAAAGGGCGGAAAAGACCAGACCCTTTACGTTAAGGACGATATCGGTGACATCTTCGATCACGCCTTCGGCGGTCGTGAACTCATGCTGCACGCCCTCGATCTGAATGGCGGTTGCTTTCGCACCGTCAAGAGAGGAGAGCAAAACGCGGCGCATGCAGTTGCCCAGCGTATATCCGAAACCACGCTCGAGCGGCTCTACGATGAAGCGAGCGACGGTGTCGTTCACCTCTTCGGTAGTGACGGTTGGCCTCATGAACTCTGCCATAGTTTGTAAGCCTCCTAATCAGCCGCTGGTTATTACTTAGAGTAGAGCTCGACGATAAGCTGCTCGTTGATATCCAGGTCGATCTGATCGCGGTTGGGAAGGGAGAGCACGCTGCCCTGCAGTTTCTCGATGTCGACTTCGAGCCATGCGGGAACCTGCATACGCTCGTTGGACACGAGAGCGCTCTTGATGACGAGCATTTCCTTGGCCTTGGGGGCAACGGAAACGAGGTCGCCGGGACGCACGCGGAAGGACGGGATGTCAACGCGGCGGCCGTTCACCAGGATGTGGCCGTGGGTCACGGTCTGGCGAGCTTCCTTGCGGGTGCGGGCGAAGCCCAGACGGAAGACCACGTTGTCGAGACGGGACTCGAGGATGCGCATCAGGTTTTCACCGGTGATGCCCTGCTGGCGCTTGGCCTTCATGAAGTAGCCGCGGAACTGCTTCTCCAGAACGCCATAGATGAACTTGGCCTTCTGCTTCTCGCGCAGCTGCATGCCGTATTCGCTTTCCTTGCGACGGCGCTTGGGCTGACGGATGGATTCTTTCTTGCTGCTGTAGCCCAGCACAACCGGATCAATACCGAGCTGGCGGCAGCGCTTAAGAACCGGAGTCCTATTGATTGCCATAATGATTCGATCCTTTCTGAACTACACGCGACGGCGCTTGCACTGACGGCAGCCGTTGTGCGGGATGGGGGTGCAATCCTGGATGCTTGCCACTTCGAGGCCTGCAGCCTGCAGAGAGCGGATAGCGGTCTCGCGACCAGAGCCGGGGCCCTTCACGAAAACGCTGACCTTCTTGAGGCCGTGCTCCATAGCGGTCTTGGCGGCCTGCTCGGCAGCCATCTGCGCAGCGAACGGGGTGGACTTACGAGAGCCCTTGAAGCCCACGGTGCCGGCAGAATTCCAGGAAATCACGTTACCCTGAGGATCGGTGATGGAAACGATGGTGTTGTTGAAAGTGCTCTTGATGTGAGCCTGACCGACCGCAATGTTCTTGCGCTCGGAGCGCTTGATGCGCGTGCGAACGTTCTTCTTAGCCATGTGTCAAAACCCCTACTTCTTCTTGCCGCCGATTTGACGCTTGGGACCCTTGCGGGTACGAGCGTTGGTGTGGGTGCGCTGACCGCGAACAGGAAGACCCTTGCGGTGACGCAGGCCACGGTAGCAGCCGATTTCCATAAGGCGCTTAACGTTCTGAGAAACCTCGCGATGGAGGTCGCCCTCGACGGTGAGGTTCTTGTCGATGTATTCGCGGATTTTCTGGAGATCGTCCTCGGAGATGTCCTTCACGCGGACATCCGGGTCGATGCCAGTCTCAGCGATAATCTTTTTTGCGGTGGTGTTGCCGATACCGTAGATGTAAGTCAAGCCGATCTCAATGCGCTTCTCGCGAGGGAGGTCGACACCGAAAAGACGTGCCATAATTTAGCTAGCCTTCCTCTCTTTAACCCTGACGCTGCTTGTGACGGGGGTTCTCGCAGATCACGAGCACCTTGCCGTGGCGTCGAATGATTTTGCACTTGTCGCACATCTTCTTGACCGAAGGACGGACCTTCATGTTTGTCTCCTTTGAATGTGCGGCTTCCCTTCTGCCGACGGTTCAGCTTCTGGGGAACCTACTGTCTTTTACTCTATGCAACACGCCCAGCCGCAGGCGATGGTTGTCATGTTGTGCCGTGTTTCGGACACGCGGCCGCTGCTTTTAAGCGCAGAAATGCACCCTTGTGTTCGACAAAGTCGGAGCAACGGGTGCTTATTTGAAGCGATAGGTGATACGACCGCGAGACAAATCGTAGACCGAAAGCTCGACGGTTACCTTGTCGCCCGGCAGGATTTTGATGTAGTGCATGCGCATTTTGCCGGAAATATGCGCCAGAATCTGATGGCCGTTCTCGAGCTCGACCTTGAACATCGCGTTCGGAAGAGCTTCGAGAACCGTTCCTTCAAGTTCGATGACATCTTCTTTTGCCAAGAATCTTCCTTCTTCACTCATCGTTTGCTTAAGCAACAGCCGAAAAATTATACCAAAACTTTTTCCATATTACCGAAAATTCATTTTGGCATCACAAAAGACAGCGCTTTCGCAGCTGCTTTGACGCATTTTAGCATGGAACTTTGGATTTTCGCCCATCGACCTGCGGTATTTTCATTTATATAGCCATTTATCTTTTACGTCTGATTACTTTCAAGCTGCTAGTTTCAATAAGTAACTTTGTATGATTTTTGACAAAATCCGTTCATTCAGACAGATGCCTCGAATTCAGGCGCCTCAAACCTACACGCCTCAAGCCAAGCATTCGAAACCTGGGCATTACGGGCCCAAGCTCCCGAGCTGAAAAACCCATCCGGCCCCTTCCCCGCAGCGCACGTCGCGTTATTTGACGCTTATACGTATTTTCTTCAGTAAGCGGTCCGTCGCCCAGCGCCTGCCATAAGAAAATCCCAGGTCGTGAAAATCGCAATCGGATTTGCGCAAAGCTAACGCCCGAAACGGCGCTTACAGACCCCTGAAAAGACCGCTTCCTGCGCTTGCCATACAAAATGCAGCGATTCGCCTGCGCCCTTGCAAGCACTCCCCGACCGATGGCGGCAGCATCTTAGGGCAACGGTCGTATAATCGCCTTCGTACCACCCCGCAGGACACGCGGCGTTTCAACCCGCCGCCTCACGAAAGGCCGTTACATGCATAGCTTTCGTAATGACTATATGGAAGGCGCCCACCCGTACGTTCTCGATGCGCTGGTGAGCACCAATGCCGAGCAACATCCCGGCTACACTGAAGACGCCCTGTGCGATAAAGCTCGGGCAGCGATCAGGCAGGCCATCGAAAAGAGCGACGTTCGCGAAAGCCTCCACGACGCAGGCATCGACGCTGCCGCTTTGCAAGTCGAGTTCGTAGCCGGCGGAACCATGGCAAACCTGGTGTCTATCGCCGCATGCCTGCAAGCCCATGAATGCGTGATCGCCGCCCCTGACGGCCATATCAACGTGCATGAAACAGGAGCCATCGAAGCCTGCGGCCACAAAGTGCTTGTCACCTCCGACAGCGACGGACTCTTGAGCGTCGAAGGAATCGACGCCGTCATGAAGTTCCACGAATATGGTTCCAACTTCCACATGGTCAAGCCGCGCCTGCTTTACGTTTCGCTTGCAACCGAAACGGGGCTCGTGCTCACTGCCGGCGAATTGCGCGATTTACGCGCCTACGCCGATACTCACGATCTGCTTGTCTTCATAGATGGCGCGCGCCTCGCCTGCGGCCTTGCTTCGAACCGTTGCGATGCCACGCTTGCCGACGTTTGCGCCGCCGCCGACATCTTTACCATCGGCGGCACGAAAAACGGTGCGCTTTTCGGAGAGGCCATCGTGATCCGCAACGCCGATATCCAGCGCGACTTCCGTTTCGTCATGAAGCAGAAAGGCGCCGTCATGGCAAAAGGGCGCCTGCTCGGAGCGCAATTCGATGCGCTGTTTTCGACAACGGGCGCCCAGGCGGATGTGCCCGAAGCCGTCGGTGACGAGCCCCTTTACCTTTCGCTGGGACGCCACGCGGTCGCTCTTGCCATGAAGCTGCGCGAAACCCTTAAGAATCGCGGATTCGACGCGTTCACGAGCGACTCGTCCACAAACCAGCAATTCATCCTGCTTGAAAACACAACGGCGCAATCCTTCGTGCACGCCTTCGACGCCGATGTCATCGCGCACCCCGACGATGCGCACACGGTCGTACGCATGACCTGTTCGTGGGCAACGACCGAAGACGACATCGCCGCCGTCGACGTCGAGCTTTCCCACATCGGATAGCAAGTCGGATGAAAGCGAAAGCGCCTGCCGATATGCTTTGCCGCACGAATAAAGAACCCATGCGGCCCGCGACGCGTAACGGAAAGGCAACGAAGCCACGCTCACCGGTACACCAGGCTTACGGGAACGCGCGAGTGCTAAAATGAAAGAGCCCTCAAACCGAGGGTCGTCCAAGGTCAGGAGCTACCATGACGAAGAAATACAACCGTATTTTCGCCGCACTCGACGGCGGCAAGACCCAAGATATGGTCGCCGAGCGCGCAATCGAACTTGCTGCGGACACGAACGCATCGCTGATGTTCGGCCACGTGGTCGACTCGGTTCCCTACGAAGCAGCGGGCACCGATTTCGCCGCCCTTGCCGCCGACATGAAGGCCAAGCTGGAAGAGTCGATCGCCGACCTGCTTGAATCCGCACGCAACAACCCGAACATCCCCGAAGTGCAAGTCGTGGTGAAGGCGGGCCGCATCACCGAGACGCTCAACGAGCAGATTATCGAGCCTTACGACCCCGATCTGGTCATTTGCGGCGAGCGCGGACTCTCCAACATCAAATATGTCTTCGTCGGCAGCGTATCGACCTATCTGATTCGAAACCTGCGCTGCGACGTGCTGGTGGTCAAGGAAGACTAGCGCGTCACGCGGCAAAACCGCTGCACATACACATACATACACACATGCAAGAAGGGCTCGACGCATATAGCCGAGCCCTTCTTTCTTTGCAAAATACCGCAAAGCGCCCGAATGCTCGTCGCCTGGACGCTTATGCTTCCAGCGATGCGGCGAGCGCCCGCGCACGCGGGCCCGTCGCCGCCACATCAATCACACGCGCGCCATCGGCACGGACGGCAAAATCGAGCAGCAGATAGTCGTCCGGCGCGGCCTCATCAAACTTGTCGCCCCACTCCACCAACGAAACGCCATCGCCTTCGGTGATGCCGTAGTAATCAATGTCGTCCAATTCATCGGCACTTTCCAGACGATACAGATCGAAGTGATACAACGGAAGGCGGCCACCGCGGTATTCGCAAACCAAATTGAATGTCGGGCTGGTCGGCACGTCGGCAAGTCCGAGACCGCGCGCGAACCCTTGCGTGAAGTGGGTCTTGCCCGCTCCCAAGTCGCCGACGAGCAGGACGACATCGCCTTCTTCGGCACAACGAGCCATGCGTTCGGCATAACTTTGCGTCTGCTCCACCGACGTGCTGATAATCTGCATCAGTATCCTTTCTTATCTATACTTACTTTAAGTAAGTTAGTATTCTTATTAATGTAGCTATATGTTCGACCCCATCAGTAAGCTCGAATATCTTCTAACAACATTAACTAACTTAAATTACTTAATATCTGAATATAGAGTTAACCTTTTATAAAAATTAAGCATCCTAAATAAATTAGATTTCTTTAGGATGCTTATAGAATAATAGGATATTAGTTTCTAAAAGTTACTCTATTTCAGCAAGATTACAGCGCAAAGCCGTATGCCTCCAGCACATACTTGGGAACCATGAAGCGCACCGTCTTTTCCGGATCGACCATCTGGCACACTTCGACATTGCCGCACAGACTGAACAACATGACCAGTTCAGCAGCGTCTTTCCCAGTTCGGTCGGCCACCAAATCGACCATGCGATGCACTGCGCCGTCGGCAGCTGCATCAAGCGTTTCGGCCGAATAAATCACGCCGAATTCCGTCTCGTTCTCGATCAGCGGCGTATCAATGGACAAATCAGGCAGGGCCGTCAGGGTGACCGTGGCATGACCCGCCGCTTCGGCACCCGATACGCTCACTTCGCCATCGCCCATCACGGCATGCATGTCTCCGCAACCGAACAGGGCACCGTCGACAGCCACGGGAAAATAAAGCGTAGCGCCAGGAGCGACCTTCGTGTTGTCCATATTGCCACCATGCGCACCAGGCGTACCGCAATTCACCGGCTCGCCCGCAGGGGCAACGCCGATCACGCCGATCATCGGCTTAAGAGGCAGACGAACCCGCTCATCCCACACCAATTCGTCGCCTTCGATTGCGCACAAACGAGTGCTCCAGCATTCCAGGCGATCGCCATAGACACCCTCGTCTTTACCGGTGCAGCTTGCCGTCTGTCCGTCGAACTCGATCGCATCGATATGCACCTTGAGCGCACCGCCCGCAACGGCCCCCTCGACATACACCGGGCCCGTCGCGGGATTGATGGCGTCCCAATCGATGGAGTCGAGTTCGTCTTCAGGGGTGCGAACCTGGTTGCCGAAGCAGTCTTTCGTACGAACGCGCACCGTCTCGCCCGATTTCACCGTAAGGGCGGGCTCAAGGTCTTTCGAAAACGCGTAGAGCACCTTGTCATCAGAAAGTTCGATCACAGCGATCGCCTCCATCATCCTTCGCCAAAACACACTTGCCTCATCATACCCGCAATACAAGACGGTGCAATGCGGGAACCATAGGCGCACAACGAAGAGGCCGCTGCGAAGTCCGCTTCAAAAGCGCTACGCAAAACGACGTCACGAAAGAAAGCCTTTTCAGCCTTCAGATGAAATGGTCGGCAGCTGCGTCGTCGAATCTCTTCAGATGCAACGGATGCACGGCATGAAACAACGCAGTATGCTTGAAACGCCCAAAAACCACCGCCCAAGGAAGCAGCATGGAATCACATCGAGAACCTTCCTCCGTCATGAAGGAAAAACGAACCGACGCCCTTCGCGCAAACGACGATTCGTGGATTGCACGAAACGGCGGCCTTGTCGCAACACATATCGCCGTGCTGCTTTTCGGACTGGTGGGGCTTTTCGCCAAGGTGGTCGCGCTGCCCGCCATCATCCTTGTGCTGGGACGCACGTTCTTCTCCTCGGCGTTTCTTGGAGCATACCTCGCCGTCAAGCGACAGCGATTTGCGCTGGCGACGCGCAGCGACTACGTGTTGATCGTGGCAGCAGGCATCATCTTGGCCATCCATTGGACAAGCTTCATGCAGTCGATTCAAGTGTCCACCGTTGCCGTAGGAACGTTGACACTTGCTACCTTTCCCTTGTTCAGCGCCGTGCTCGAACCTCTTCTCTTTCATGAGAAGATGCGCTTTTCGGATATCGTCTGCGCGCTCGTCATGCTCGGCGGCGTCGCCTGCATCATCGACGACTTCAGCTTCGACGGCACCATGACGCAAGGCGTACTGTGGGGGCTGCTAAGCGCTTTCACCTATGCGCTGCTCTCGCTTGCAAACAGGCGTTTTTCCAGCGGATACCCCGCTTCGCTCGTATCGTTTTACGAGCAAGCGACGGCAACCGTCGTGCTTCTTCCCGCCTTGTTCGTTCTCAAGCCCGCTTTTTCCGCATTCGACATCGGCATGCTGGCCGTCATGGGCATTGTGTTCACGGCGATTGCGCACACACTTTTTATCGGAGGGCTGCGCACGGTAAAGGTGCGCACTGCAGGCATCATCACCGGGCTGGAATCGGTCTACGGCGTGGTTGCGGCGCTGCTCTTCCTTGGGGAAGTTCCCGGCGTTCGCGAACTGGTAGGCGGCGGCATCATTTTGGCCGTCGCGCTTTATTCGACGCTCGCCTCCACACGCAGCAACTAGACGGCTTGCGCGCAGCCTCACAACGCAACTCCACAAAAACGGTCGCGCCTCCCGGCGAAACTTTGACCGGCACAAACCATCCCTCACGGCCAACGCAGCAGAAACAAAGCGCATGACAAAGGCACCCCCCTCGTTCGCCCCGACCGATCAGGAAGAATGCGCGCACTGCGCTCGAAGTGGACGGCTCGAGATACGCGACACAAGCACAACAAGGAGGGGTCCGTTTCCGGACCCCTCCTTCATAACCGCTATGCGAAGCGATTGAATGCTACAGCGCGAAATCCTCTTCGCCGTTGAACACCTTGAGCGCACGGTCGACATCGTAATCGGCCAAGGTGATAGCACTGATGGCCTTGGTCAGACGAACCGCCTCATCGAGGCTGCGCTGATGGATGTTGCGGCCCGTGGCGTTGCCGCATGCGCCGCCGA
>JAUNLI010000093.1 GCA_030532315.1 Slackia sp. | reverse complement strand
CGGGCCATACGGCCTCCTATCGTATGAAATAAACGGCGAAGCCTTACGCGACGCCGGATTCTGACATGCGGCCATGATACGGAAAACGAGCAATCGCATTCGCCAATGCATCGAAAAAGCGAAGGGAGCCCAAACCCGGCGCCATAAAGGCCACGGACGGCTTGGTTCGGCTTCTTTCGAGCCAAATGGAATCGAACTAAGAATGAATGGGGCTTCACGCGGAAGCACGCGCATTAATCGCACCGGCAGGCAATGCGACAAAACCTCAGGCCTGAAGGGCGAAAGCGGCGTCAGCCCCTTCGGCGGCCGCCTCCGCAAACGATGCCTTCAAGGCCTGCTTTCGAGGACGACCCGCGCGCGGGCGCTCCTCAAGACGAGCCCGGACCGATGCCCGCGTCACCATGCGATGCGCCCCTTCGCGCCACGACTCAAGCAAGCCGGCGTCGCACATCTGAGCAACGCGTGCCGTACTCACTCCCAAAAGACGCGACGCTTCGGCGGCCGTCACCGCGTCGACCATGCTCAAGTCGCATTCGACGGCGACGGCGATAATTCGCCCGCCGTGTTCCGGGACATGACCGAACACGGCTTCGGGCAGCCTTTTCCGATGAATAAGCGCAGCGTCGATCGCTTCCTTCATCCAGTCGGCGGCACTTTCGACCGCATCTTTCAAGTCTTCGCCGAACGTCCCTTCGCCGAGTTCGAAAGGCGCCGCAACAACCATTCCGTCGTTTTCGAAAAACTCGAATTCGTACACGTACATCATGACCGTCCCCCAACCTAGCGAATGCCTGCGGCCTTCAAGATACGGCCTGCGGTTATGTCGTCTATTTCCCGATGTCTCTTCACGCTGACGACGACATTGCCCTTCATGAACCGCTCGTGTTTCGTGCCGCCCATCGAACGAAAGCCGGCGCGTTCGAGCTGACGCACCAAGTCTCTTCGCTTCGTCATTCTAGCCCCTTCTCTCGTCCAAGAAAATAAATACTTAGTTTCTGCTAAGTATTTATTTCAGGCTGAAAGACCATGCTAGCAACGCGACCCGGCCGGCTTTGAGGACGCTTCTACAGCAAAGCATTCTCGAACCGTTGCATATCCGGCCATTTTCACGCGAGAAACCGGCGGAATTGCGCTGGAATTCGGAGGTTTCGACGCGAACGTCGATGCCGCGCCAGAGCGAACAGGGCGCCGCACCCCGATCGGATACGACGCCCTGCGAAAAGACAAAACAACAGCGAGCAAACTATTTATGATACGGCTCGCCGCGGCTGATTTTAAACGCACGGTAAATCTGCTCAAGCAGCACCACGCGCGCGAGGTTGTGCGGAAGCGTGATCTTGCCGAACGACAAACATTCGTCGGCGAAGTCATGCACGCTACGGCTCACGCCGCCCGAACCGCCCACCACGAAGGTGATGTCGCTTATACCCGAAAGCATGAGCGCATCCATACGTGCCGCAATGCCTTCGCTCGAAAGCTGTTTGCCGCCCACGTCGAGCAGGATGACATGGGAATGCTCGGGCAACGCCTCGAGGATGCCTTTCCCCTCGACCTTACGAGCCCCTTCTTCCCCGCCGCATTTCGCAGGATCGCGATCGGGAATCTCTTCGATCGCCACCTTGGCATACGCCTTCAAACGTTTCATGTACTCTGCGCACGCCTCGACCCAGAACTTCTCTTTCAGCTTGCCGACGGCGATAACGTGGATTTTCACGGCCCGGCTTCTCCTTTCGTTTGAATGCCGCACGATTCTATCCAATGGAAGCGCGCTTCACAATGCGGCCGGCAAAGCGAACACGGTAAGACAATAAGTTTGACAATATGCATGAACAGGAAAAACGACTCTCGTACAACTCACTCGCATTATGTCTAGAGAGCATCGCGCAGCGCGGCGAGCTTCGCACGGACCGACGGATCGAGCCGTTCGCTCACGGTGTTCTTCACAGCAATACGCGGGCGCTCGTCAAGGTCGTATTCGTGATAATTCACGTCGATCGCATGGCTGAAGCCGTCTGCGCTCATGCGATCGACGCCGAAGCCGAACACGGTGTTTTGAATGGTGGCGTCGCTGGTCACCACCATGGTTTCAATGCCGCGTTCGCGTGCGTCACGGCTCAGCTTCTCAATCACCTTGTCGGCCGAATCTCCCGCGCGCGAAAAAACGATGCGCACGCCCGCGATACGTTCGCACGAGCCGTCGGAAAGCTCGTTACGTGCACCATCGAACACGATGACCGCCTCGAAATCGCGTCCGGCATATGCCACCACGTCGTTGATCAGCGCCTCGCGTGCACGATTGAATGCGTCGTCGGCATAATCGGGATTCGGCCCCGCATTGCGCAGATGGCGGTAACGCGACCCGCTGCGAAGCACGTTGTATCCGTCGACGATAAGCAGTTTTTTTCTTTGCCTAGCCATTCTTTACATACCTGGTTTCTTAAAGGTACCTGATATCGATCATGAATTGGCTTTGACGTGGCACTGACGCATCCACTCATACATCACCGCAGTAGCAGCCTGGGCCACATTGAGCGAACCAACCTTGCCCTCCTGGGGAAGACGAGTCAGGAAATCGCAGCTCTCGAGCGTCAAACGGGAAAGTCCTTCGCCCTCGTTGCCCATCACGAGCACGATCTTGCCGTGCAGGGGAGCTTCCCACACCGTGTAGTGAGCCTGTTCGCTGGCCCCCGCAACCCAAAAGCCCTCTTCCTTGAGCTTTTCAAGCGTCTGGGCAAGATTAGGAACCTGTGCGCACGGAATGTGGTTGATTGCGCCGGCGGAGCTTTTGTACGTGGCCGCCGTCACGTGCGCGCTGCGCTTGTTGGGAATGATCACGCCCGATGCGCCGATAACCTCGGCGGAACGCGCAATGGCGCCCAAATTACCCGCATCAGTGATATGGTCGAGCACCACGACAAGCGCATTGCCGTCATGCGCTTCGGCATGCTCGTTAGCATTGCGCAGAATGTCTTTAAAGCTGGCATAACGATACGGACGCGCCTCGGCCATGATGCCCTGGTGGCTGCCTCGTTCGCTCAATTCGTCGAGTTTACGGCGCGTAACCGTTTTCACGGGCACGTCGAACTGACGGGCCTTGCGCAAGATGTCTTTGACCTGGCCGTCTTGCTGCAAGTTATCGGCCATCAAAACGCACTTGATGGGCATCTGCGCACGCAAAGCTTCGATGACCGGGCGTTTTCCCTCGATGTAATCTGCCATGATTTTCCTATCGCTTCGTCGCTTCAAACGGCCAAAACGAACTTTGCGGCCGTGCATCTTTCTAGCACCCCTATCGGGCGCGAACTCATAACGCCTGATTATCGCATGTCTACGCAAAGAAAGGGTCCGCGATGCGAACCCTTTCAAGAAACCCATGTCGAAATACCGCAAGCCGGTCGCTTTCTCAGGCTTGCAAGGCGGAAACGAAGTCGCACAGCAAACGTGCCGCAGCGCGATAGAAAGCATGGGAAGAAACGCTTTCCACCTCGTGCGCAAAATCGCATGCCCACTTCGCCAGATGTT
The DNA here is from genome assembly GCA_030532315.1 of Slackia sp. Lineage (GTDB taxonomy): Bacteria > Actinomycetota > Coriobacteriia > Coriobacteriales > Eggerthellaceae > Slackia. The sequence continues at coordinate 5,150 of JAUNLI010000093.1, read as the reverse complement.
CGTCGAAGAAAAGCTCGAACGCAGCAACGGGCGACCCGCCGGGAAAATCGGCTACAGCAATACCGCATGCCAAGGCATCGATCGCCCCCGACTCCACGCTTGCAAGGAACTGAAGCAATTCGAGCTCCGATGAAACATGGTCGAGCGATTCGTTCGTGCCTTCGGGACGACCAAGACCGCACGCAGCGCAAAAACGTTCGACGGCAATTGCGGAGGGGCTGACGAAAAGAAGAGGAGCCGCATGGATTCGCGATGCCGCCCACACGCTTTCATACGGACTTGCCGCAGGCGTCGGCGGACCGACGAACAGTTTCGTGGCCTCCTGGCGCAACGCGTGCAAAACAAAGCCCGGATCCGCATCCTCGCCAGTACCTATCCGTTTCAACGCATCACTTTGCACATCTTCGGGAAAGCTCCACGCATGACGCAACTCGACCAACGCCTCGGCCCATTCCCCCGATACGACCGGCGAAACAGACTCATGGTCGGGATAGCGAAACGAAAATGCAAGAAACTCGCAAGTCGTAGCGATAAGACCCCAATCCTTCACGGCAGCGCACGAGCTATCGGTCGCACAAGAAACGCTTTGCATACGCTTACCCCCTTCCCTCCGTCATCGTCTCGACAGGGCGGCCTTCATCTTCGGCGCGAACAAGACGACATGCACTAGAGCAAGCGCCACGAACAACTGAGCCGAAAACGCATGGACAGGCGCCCAGAAGAAAAACCCTGCAGCATACAGACCGAAAGCCGGCAGTACAGCCCCCGAAACCATCAGGCCAGAAACCGCGCAAACGGCCAAATCGACGAATATCGCTACATTCAGCGCAAACGAAAAGGCCCTTCCCGCGCGACGCTTTTGACAACCGCTTTTGAAAAGCCTGACGCCCTCGTCGTGGCGAGCCGTCACATGAACGAGAACCGCCGCTGCGAACACAAACCCCGCCCATTCATGCACGCCATACCCGGTGAGGCCAGGAAACATCAGCGCAACGGCGCATACGGCGAGCACAATATCAAAAATAAGAGATTTCGCACTCATCGACATCACCTTGACTTTCTTACCATGACGATGGCGATGCACGCGAATATGGCAGGCACCAAAATCCATACCATGAGACTCACGCCTGATGCTCGGCGATAGCCGTCAGACAAGGTGTCCCATGCATGGCAGTCGACCGATGCGCACCCGTCCTCGGGGCATTTCATCTCATGAATGCCGTCAGGTGCAGGCACGTCGTCGAATCCGTGACATTGCCCGGTGGCACATCCCTGCACGACAGGGCACTCGGATTCGGCCACAATACGCGCAGGCGCACTCACGGCATCAACTGTGACGCCAGCCACGAAAAACGACAGCAGGCACGCTGCCACGAAAAGAGCCGCGTAAGCGAAGATGCGCTTCATCGCGACATCACCTTCCCCTCAGACAGCCGAAACAAACTCATCGAGCCCATGCGCCGTCCGCATTGATGCGGACGGCGCAAACGGGAACCTCGCCTATTCAGCCGACTTCAGAGGAAGATACTTGATGCCCAGAAGCAACATCAAGATGCCCAGGGCAAATACGCCGGCAACAATGCCGTACTCGATCGGCGCAGGCGCATACACGCTGTTCGCATACAGGCTCGCAAACGAACCGTATGCTTCGTAACCGCCGACCGCCGCATGATCGGTCATAACCGTGGGCATATCGAGATTGGGAATCTGGAACCCGCCCACAATAAGCTGGACACGCTTGCAGAAGATGCCCACGATAGCAAGCACAGACGCCACGACAAGCAACGCGTTAGAACGCAGCTTGGGCGTGAAGCATACGATTGCGCACGCAACGCATCCCACGATTTCAACCCAGAAGAAGGGAGCGAGCACGCCGGTCGTAAGCATCTCGACGATGCCGATGCCGCCTTCGGAAAGCGGATAGCCGGAGGTCAAAAGATCGCATCCGAAGAAATACAAATCGACGCACACGAACGCACCCAGAAGCTTCGCCATCTTGGCAAGCTTGTCGTCCGCAACATCGAAGTATCCCACTGCACGAAGAGCGATGACGACGGCCAGCACCAGAGCGGTTCCGCATACCAAGGCAGAGCTCACGAACCATGGGGCCAAAAGGGCGGTATGCCAGAACTCGTGGGAAATGTTCAATCCCAAGATCCATGCCGTCACCGAATGGACCAGCACCGCAACCACGAGCGCGACAACGCTGATGGCGCGCAACGCGACCGCGCGCATTTTGCCCTGCTCGTAGCGAACCTGCGCCCAGAGATAAAAAAGCGAAAGCACCAGATACGTTCCGATAACCAGCACGTCCCACATCAGCGGGCTGCTCAGATTGGAGTACACGAACAGCTCCCACAGACGAATCGGCTGGCCGAGGTCGACCACCACAAGCCCGATAGCGCACACGGTGCAGCAAATCGAGGTCCACACGGCAATCTTGCTGATGCCGCCGAAGCCCTTGACGCCGAATGCCTTCGGCATGGAGCTGATAATCAAACCGCCCGCAGACAAGCCGACGAAGAACATGAAGGTCATGATGTAAAGACCCCAGGAATCGAGGTCGCGCATGCCCGTCTGAATCATGCCGCCTGAAAGCTGGATCATCCACAGCGCGATGCCGGCGATGGCGACGGCGGCGGACACCACGATGGCAATATTGAGGGCCTTGCCTGTCTTGCAAGGCGTCGCGATCTTAGCGGCGGATGCCGCCTGTTTGTTGTCAGACATTCTTCCCCCTCGCTTACACCAGGTAATACACGGACGGAGAGGTACCGCTATCGGGAAGAAGCTGCATGTATTCTCGCTCCCTGATAAGCTTGGACACCTCGGAATCGGGATCGTCGAAATCGCCGAAATAACGCACGCGCGCAGGGCATACCTCGATGCATGCGGGCTCAAGCCCCTGCGCAAGACGATGCCAGCACATAGTGCATTTCTCAACCGTGTGCTTCTGATGCTTTGCAACGCTTGCATCGCCCATATCCTGACCGATGGCATACACAGGCTCTTCCCAGTTGAAGCTGCGCACGCCCGTATAGGGACAGGCGGCCATGCACATGCGGCAACCGATGCATTTGTCGTAATCCTGACGAACGGCGCCCGTGGCCTCGTCCTTGTACGTCGCGCCGACAGGACACACCTTCACGCACGCAGGATTGTCGCAATGCTGGCACGAAACGGCGATATTTCCCATAGAAAGGTTGGGATAGGTTCCCTTGGGAGTATCGCGGTTCTCGCCGCCTTCGGTCAGGATGCGATTCCACCAAACGCCGTCAGGCAGATTGTTTTCCACCTTGCATGCAACGGCGCACGCATGGCAGCCGATGCACGATTTCTTATCGATGACATATCCAAGACGCATCGCTATTCACCCTCTTCATTCCACACGCGAATCTCGCAGAGCACGTCCATGAAATTGTTATTCACGCCGAACACGTCGTATTCGGTAGAGCTAAGCTCCGACCAGCCGCCTGCTTTATGCTGATAGCGCTGCCAACCCTTGGGATAGACCAGCGTGCCAGGACGAATGGCATCGGAGAAAACCGCCTTGGCAACCGCGGTTCCACGGTCGTTGTAGCACTCCACGTAATCGCCGTCGGCAATACCGCGCGCAGCGGCGTCGGCAGGGTTGATCCTCACAAACGGCTCGGAGTCGAGCTCGCGCAGAAGCGGCGTGCTGTACCACTGGGAATGCACACGATAGCGAGGACGTTCGCTCATAAGCACCAGCGGATACTTCTCGTAGAGGTCGTTTTCGGGCCATGCCTCCAAGGGCGGGAACCAGCGCGCCATGCGGTCGCGATCGATTTCCTCGGGCGTCGGCGTCTTGCTGGAAAGGGCACGCACCATGGGCATCTCGCGATAGAACTCGAAACGACCCGAAGCCGTACCGAAGACGCCGTCCTTATAAGCGATATGGGGCTCTTTTTCAGCATCGCCCTCGATGAAACGAATCTGTTTCTTCTCGCGAAGCGCCTCCATGCTCACACCGGTCATCGCGCACGCATCGCAATCAAAAAGCTCTTCGAGAATTTCTTCGTTAGAGAGCGTGAAAAACTCGCCCAATCCAAGCTTTTCGGCCAGCTCGGTGACAATCTGCGTGTCAGGCTTGCTCTCGTACAGAGGATCGATCGCCTTCTCACTGTAATTCAACGAGAAGCACTGACCGGCATTGGCAACCTCTTCGAGCTCGAACCACTGAGCCACAGGCAGCACCATATCGGCGTAACGAGCCGAATCGGTCATGACGGAATCGGCCACCACCACATAATCAAGCGACGGGATAATGTCATCGGTCCAGGCATGCGTGTCGGTATGGGTATTCAAAGGATTGGCGGAATACATCCACAGCATCTTGATTGCCGCGTCCTGACCTGCGAATTTACCAGTCTTGGCGACATTCGCGAAATCAACGCTGGGAATGCTCAATCCGGTGCTGGGGCCGGTCGGCGCCTTGTAGGCGGCGTTGTCGCCCATATGGATGCCCCAATACGAACCGTACGAAGCACCGGGCTTGCCAAGATTGCCAAGCAGTGCGCACAACGTCAGGCCCGCCATGGTGGTGTGGCCGCCGTTGTTGTAGGCCTGGGGGCCGTAGCCCTCGTAATGAAACACGGGACCGTCGATACAGACATCGGCAAGATACTCAATGTCTTCGATGGAAACCTCGCACAGCTCGCTTGCCTGCTCGAGGCTGTGCGACATGACCTCCTCCTTCAAAAGCTCGTATGCCGTACGGCATGCAACACCGTCAAGGTCATACGAACCTTCGATCGACACATTCGTCGGATTGGCTTCCGTCAACGGGACCAACGCGCCATCGACGAGCACCATGTAGGGATCGTCCATGACCTCCTGACCCGTCGTCGGGTTGATGACGCCGGTCGCAACGGGGGCAATGCCGGTGTCGCTACGGCGAACGAACATACCCGTATCGCTGCGCACCAAGAAAGGCGCCACCGTATGGTCGCGAAGGTATTCGACGTCTTGGGCGTTGCGCTCCAAAACAACGCGCATAATCGCAAGCTTGAGCAGGGTGTCGCTTCCCGGACGAACCGGAATCCATTTATCAGACTTCGATGCGATCTGGGTATACGTGGGGTCGATGACGACGAGCTTGGTGCCGCCCTCCATCGCCTCTTTGATGT
>JAUNLI010000092.1 GCA_030532315.1 Slackia sp. | reverse complement strand
ATTACGGCACCGGCGCCGTCATGGCCGTTCCCTGCGGCGACCAGCGCGACTTCGAATTCGCCCGCAAATACGGCCTGCCTGTTCCGCCGATTATTCTGCCTAAGGAGGACGAGCTTTACGAGCAGCTCAAAGACCAGCAGGACATGGTGGTCGAAAACGTCGATTGGGAACAGTCCTTCGAGGCCACGGGCTATCTGGTCCAGTCCGGCAAATACACCGGCATGGAGGGTGGCAAGCATTCGCCCGCCGTCGACGCGATTATTGCCGATCTGGAAGCCGCCGGCAAAGGCAAGCTGTCCGTGCAGTTCCGCCTGCGCGACTGGCTGATCAGCCGTCAGCGCTACTGGGGCAACCCCATTCCTGCGATTTACTGCGACGAGTGCGGCATCGTGCCCGTTCCCGAGGAAGATCTGCCGGTCGAGCTGCCGCTCGATCTGGATATCACCAAGGGCGAGCAGTTGGCCGACCATGCGGAATTCGTGGAATGCACGTGCCCGAAATGCGGCCGTCCTGCGCGTCGCGAAACCGACACCATGGACACGTTTACGTGCTCGAGCTGGTATTACCTGCGCTATTGCGATCCGCACAACGAGAACTTGCCTTTCGATGCCGACAAGGCGAATCGCTATATGCCTGTCGACCAGTACATCGGCGGCATCGAGCATGCCATTCTGCATCTGCTGTATTCGCGCTTCTTCACGAAGGTCCTGCGCGATGCCGGCATGGTAGATTTCGACGAGCCGTTCACTAATCTGCTGTGCCAAGGCATGGTGAAAGACGAAAACGGCGAAACCATGTCGAAGTCCAAGGGCAACGTGGTGTCGCCCGTCGATATGATGAACGAATACGGCGCCGACGCAGTGCGCACCTACATCCTGTTCATGGCGCCGCCTGATAAAGACCTCGACTGGAACGAGGCGGGTCTTGGCGGCATCTATCGCTTCCTGAACCGCGTGTGGCGCATCGTCTACGACCTCATGGGCGAAGCCGACGACCAGACGTATTACGAAGAGGGCGTGGCTACAGCCGAACAGGCGGCCGAATCGGCCAAGGCGTTGCTGCGCGAGCGTCATCGCGTTGCTGGCAAGGTGACCGACGACTTCGAGCGCAACAACTTCAACACGGCCATCGCGGCCATCATGGAGTTGGTGAACGCTTCGGGCGATTACCTGCGCAAGACCGCGCTTGATGCGCGCGACGCCGAGCTCGGCCGTGACGTCGCCGAAACCATCGTGAAGCTGTTGGCTCCGATGGCGGCGCACTTCTCTGAAGAGCTGTGGCATACGGTGCTCGGTCATGAGGGAAGCGTGCATGACGAGGCATGGCCCACGTTCGACCCCGAGATGGCGAAGGCCGATGAGGTGGAGCTTGCCGTGCAGGTCAATGGCAAGGTGAAGGCGCGCATCACGGTTGCTGCCGACGCCGCCGAGGACGCCATTATCGAGGTGGCGCTCGAGGCTGCGGCAAAGGCTGTCGACGGCAAGACGGTGGTGAAGAAGATCGTCATTCCCGGACGCCTGGTGAACATTGTTGTGAAGTAAGGGGTTCCGTCGGCCTGCTGGCCGACGGAACCGAACCCAATGCCGCTCCTTCGGGGGCGGCATTTTTGTTTGTGTTGCATTCTTGCAGACGGAAGCGATTTCCCGTGAAGGCGGAAAGGCTCGCTTCGTCGTCTTCCATGGTGGGGTAGGATGCTTTTTCGGACGAAAACACGCCGAAAGATGCAAGCGCGGCACTGCAGGCCGCGCATTGTCTCGGCGAATCGGTTTATCGCGGCACAAAGGGGAGGTGCATTTTGATTCGGGGCTTTTTCAAGGGCATCGGCATGCTGGTGCTTGCGTGCGCCGTTGTAGTCGGCGGCGTCAATGCCTGGATCGTGCTCTCTTCGAAAGCAGACATTCAAAGCCTCGACGAAACGCTTGCGGCGGATCCGTCCGAACGCGCCGATTGCATTATCGTGCTTGGAGCAAGCGTTTACGCCGACGGGTCGCTGTCTCCTATTTTGGAAAATCGTGTCGATGCGGCAATCGAGCTGTACAATCGCGGACTTGCTCCGACGATCATCATGTCGGGCGATGGGCGCGAGGCGAATTATGACGAACCCTCCGCCATGAAACGCTATGCCGTTGAGCGCGGTGTTCCTGCGGCCGATGTGTGCTGCGATCCGGGCGGCTACCATACCTACGACACCATGTGGCGCGTGGCGAATGTCTACCGCGCTGAAAGCTGCCTGGTGGTTACCCAGGAATATCACCTCTATCGCTCGGTCTTCGACGCGCATGGCGTCGGGCTTGATGCCATTGGCGTAATCAGCGACGAGGGCACGTACGAAGACCAGCTCTGGTACGACATACGCGAAATCGCCGGTCGTATGCAGGATTGCGGTCAGGTTCTGATCAAGGCCGTCCCCGACAACCCGGGCGCTGCGATCGGGTTGTAATTCAGGGCCGTTTTCCCTCACCAGCAGCGGGGGATAATTCGCAAACAATGCGCAATCGTGCCTGGTAAATACCCATATTTTCTTAATCCCCCATCGAGGGTGACGCATCGATTCGGACGGATTCATAGGATGCGGACTGTTCCTGGGGCGGCTGAACGAGAGCTTTGCAACTCTTTATGGTGGTTGCTGCTCAATCGGTTGTGTTTGCCGCCCTGGCTGGTTATTCGAGGAGGGTATTTATGGGAACTGAATTGACTCGTCGCAATTTTCTGACGGGCGCCGTTGCCGCTGCTGGAGTCGTCGGATGCGCTCCGAAGGGGACGGCTTCTGCGCCTGTCGCCGATGCACCGAAGACGTTGGTTGGACAGACTCCTGCCTGGTTGGGCGAGGCTCCGGAAATCGCCGAATCGGACATCGTGAAGACGGAAGAGACGGGCTTGCTCATTGTGGGTGCAGGTAATGGCGGTATTGTGGCTGCCGCGACCGCATCCGATCTGGGACTCGATTTCATAATCGTGGAAAAGACCGGCGCGTTGGCCGTAACGCGCGGTTGGTATGGCGCGGTTAATATTCCCGAGTGTGCGGCCGCAGGTAAGGAAGTCGACACCATTCGTCTGAACAACACCATTCGTCAGTCCTATTGTGGCAAGAACGATATGCGTGTCGTCAAGGTTTGGATAGACGAGTCGGCCGAGATGCACGAATACGTGAAATCCATCATGGAATCTTATGGCTATGCCGTCAACTTCGACTCCGATCAAGGACACGGTCATGGCGGCGTCGGAATCGACATGTATGTGCCTCCCATCCAGGTCAACTATATGGCACGCGAAGACTGCCCCGAAGAGAACAAGGAACTCGACCGCAACCACATTTTCGAGGATTACATCAATAAGGCCGGCCACGAAGTCGTGTACAACTACGACCTGGCCAAGCTCGTGCAGGATGATTCCGGTGCGGTGACCGGTGCTATTTTCGACACGCCGGATGGCTATGTGCAGGTCAATGCGAAAAACGTCTTGCTTACTACGGGCGGCTATGCCTCCAATCCCGACATGCTTTCCTCGCTCAATCCGCTTATGACCCATTGTTTGACCGCAAGCGACGCATTGCCTGGCAATACCGGCATGGGTATCAAGGCCGGCATGTGGGCGGGCGCCATGAGGGATGCCGAACCGATGGCGATGGTGTTCGACCGCGGCGCTGTCGTGCCCGGTACGAAGGCGGGCTATACGCCTGAGAGCATCGAGGCGGGCGAGCCTTCGTTCACTTCGCCTTCCAACGGCCAGTTCAATCCTGGTTCTCAGCCGTTCCTCAAGGTGAACACCCATGGCGAGCGCTTCTTCAACGAAGATGCGAACTATGATTGGGCTCCTCATGCTGCTGCATGCCAGCCGGGCGGTGTGTATATCGAAGTGTGGGACGCGAATTTCGCCGAAGACGTCGAGCGCTTCCATAGCTTGGGTTGCGCCGGCTTGACGCGCCTGATAGTGGGCATGGCAGGTATGGATGCGATGCTGCAGGAATGGATCGACAAAGGCGTGGTCATCAAAGCCGACACGCTCGAAGAGCTTGCCGACGGGCTGCTGCTCGAAGGCGAATACAAGGAGAATTTCCTTGCGTCCGTCGAGCGCTACAACGAGCTTTACGACATGGGCGAAGACGTCGATTTCGGCAAAGAAGCCTACATGCTCTCTTCCATTCGTAAGGCTCCCTACTATGGCGTTACTTTGGGCGGAATCATCTTGTCTACTGGCGATGGCCTTCGCATCAATACCGACATGCAGGTTTATAACACCGACGGGCAGGTCATTCCTGGCCTGTATGCGGCGGGCGATTGCTCGGGAAGCATTTTTGCTGACGGCTATTACAACCTCACACACGGCATGGCATGTGGCAGGACGCTTACCTTCGCTCGTCACGCAGTTCGCCATATTGCTGGCGACCTTGATTAGCATTCTCTCGAAGCTTGTGCTGCACTAACCTATTTCGTCTTATGGGATGGTTTCCTGCCAACTTGGCAGGCCATGTCTGAGATTCCCTCCCTTGAAGGGCGACGTGCTTTCGCGTCGCCCTTTTCGCATTGCCTTATTGTCTCGATATGTGGTGAATCGGGTGGCGTTAGATCAATGTGCGCTCAACGAGGTCGATCAGCTCTTGCTGGGAATGCACGTCGAGCTTGGTGTAGATATGCTTTACATGCGTTTTGACCGTGTTGTACGACACCGTGTAAAAGTCTTCGATGAATTTTCCATTGCGGCCTTTTGCAAGCATGACCAGTATTTCTGATTCCCTGTTGGTAAGTCCGTGCTCTGCGGCAACTCTCGCGCAGCGTTGCTCGATGGAGGGTCCTTCTGCCGTATGGGCTGAAAGATTGCTTTCCGATTTCTGCAATGGTTGGATGTCGAAGATGATGTCGGTGAACTTGTAGCGCGAAATCCATGCAAAGCAGAGAGCGACGAACGCAACCAGCATGCCCGAAAGAAAGAGAGCCATGATTTCGGGGTGCTGTGCGCTCAGGGTGTTGGCGGCGTGCCCCGCTAACGCTCCCAAACAGATTCCTATTGCTTGGGGCAGTTTGGAGAATGCGATGACAGCAGGAGAACCGCTGGGGTTTCTCTCGCACATCGCCGTGACGCAGAGCATGAAAAGCATCGAGAAGCATGCGTTGCTTATATTCATGACAACGTTTGCGAGAAAAGCAATTTTGGTCGATCCGATGGATATGGCAAGTAGCAGCCCAGCGACAGTGGTCAGTGCTGCGGCCTTGGACACGAAGTCGACAAAGGTCTGCTTTCTGACGGCGAGCAGCAGCGCGGCTGCCGCCAGAAATCCAAGCGGCGTAAGTGACGAGGGGTTGAGTGGCACGCCTTCGACGGCGCCGAGCGCAAGGGTGAATCCCGAAAGGAATGCGAAGGTGAAAAAGCAGAGGAAGGCGGGATTTGAAGCGACGATGAACGATTCGGGCTGGCGAATCGTCAGGTCTCGAGGGGGCTCTGCTGCCGTGCGGCTGAGAAATGCGCAAGCCAGAGTGTGCGACAAGGCCAAAGCTGCGCATTTGAGCGCGAAATACGCAATGAGGCGAACGTTCGGGTCGATGCCGCCGAATGCGTTTTGAAGAAGCGTGCCAAGGACGAGGGATGCACAGAGGCAAAAGGCGATCAACGTCGGCGATTTCAGCTGGCAGAGAGCAAGAATCGTTGCCGCACCGATCCATGTGGAACCGATTATGGAGAAGGCAAGCGCGCAGGAAAAAAGCGGAATCGACGATAGGGAGCTTGCGAAAAACGCTGCGAGCGTCGACCCGCCTATGATGGCGATAGAGACGATCGCCAAGATGCGCGTATGCTCGGCGATAACGCGCCTATTGAAAACCGCCGCGAAGGCGAGCCATGCACCAGCCGAAGCACCGATGAAGACGATATCGCGGAGTGCGGGGCTGAGTATGGTAAGGGGCGCGATGAAATCGACATTGAACGACCAGCCGCTTGCTTCCATGCACGTGATGGCGAGCGTGCACAGGATGAGCGTCTGCAAGGTTTTTCCGTTCATCTTCATCCTCCGAATAATGCCGTCTGCCATGTTTTCATTGCATAGCGCATGGAATGCTGGATGGACAGTTCCTGTTCCGCGGCATTATATCGGATGTTGCGAGCGGGTCTTGCGGGGGGTATTCGGGCGTGGTGTGCGCCTTCTTTGCTGGAAAACGACTGCGCCCCGCTTTGTTTGAGCGGGGCGCATTTAAGTAAAGCGAGGTTTGCGCCGTTATTCGTAGCGCTCGGCCGCCTCGGCAAGCTGGTTGATGATGTCGATCTTTTGCGGGCACATGTCTTCGCATGCGCCGCATGCGATGCATGCGCTTGCTGGCGCTTTCGCCTGCCAGGAATACTGGCCTTTGACGAACTCGCGATTCTCGGTATAGGCTTCCAGGTTCATCAGTGCCAAGATGTTGGGGATAGCCACGCCTTGCGGGCAGTCTTTCACGCAGTATCTGCAGTTCGTGCATGGGATGGTATGAACGGCGCGCAGCGCTTCGATTGCCTTGTCGAAGGCGTGCTGTTCTTGGTCGGAAAAGGGTGCTGTGCCGAAGCGCTGCCAGTCAGCGATGTTTTCGCGAACCTGGTCGATCGACGACATGCCCGAAAGCACGGCGATCACGTTCGGCAGGCCGTAGCAGAACCGGTATGCCCACGAAGCGATGCTCGTGTCGGGGGCGGCTTCCTCAAACACACGTGCGGCGCGTTCGGGCAGTTCGATCAATCGTCCGCCTCGGGCGGGTTCCATGATCACCACGGGCACACCGTGGCGCTGCGCCACTTCCAGGCAGCGACGCGATTGCACTACGGGGTCGTTCCAATCGAGATAGTTTACTTGCAGCTGTACGAAATCCATGTCGGGGTGCGCCGTCAGAAGCACATCGAGGGTATCGGCGCCGTCGTGCATGGAGAAGCCGACGTTTTTGATCTTGCCCTGTGCTTTCATTTCTTGCGCGAAATCCCACATGCCGTATTCGTCGAATTTTGCGGTGCGTGGCCCGCCGACGTTATGCAGCAGATAGAAATCGACGTAATCGACGCCCAGGCGAGAAAGCGATGTTTCGAGGTTCGATTGCGCGGTTTGCGCGTCGGGCGCAGCCCAGGCCAGGCATTTCGTTGCGATGGTGTAGGCATCGCGCGGGTAGCGCTTCACGAGCGCTTCGTGCAAGGCGCTTTCGGAAGCTCCATCGTGGTAGACGAATGCGGTGTCGAAATACGTGCCGCCGCCTTCGATGAACGCGTCGACCATGCGTTTGAAGTGCTCGATATCGATGCTTGCGGGGTTGTTTTCGTCGAGCAGCGGCAGGCGCATGCAGCCGAATCCGAGCTTCGCGGTATCCAAGAGCGTATTTTCCATGGCGTCCTTTCTTTTCGGTTCGGCTACAACCCTAACGCTTGGAGTGCAGTTCAAGTCAAGGGAAAACATCGAGGCGGCCGATTCTTCCACAAGGGGATTTTCGGGCATGGCGTCGGGTTCGCTGTCGAGGGGCCTGCTTTGCATGGACCGTGATGCCCATGCGCGAAAACCCATGTGCCTGCTCCTTTTATGCACACGAAAGCGAATGGCGCGGTCGAACCTTTCGCTTTCGGGTATATTGAAGATTCATATCTCTGGGGAGGGAATCATATGAAAACACAACGATTGGGCTTTGCGAGCCACGACGGTGTCTCGCGCATTCATGCGCTTCTCTGGCAGCCCGATAAACCGACCGCCGTGCCGCGCGGCATCGTGCAGATTGTGCACGGCATGGCCGAGCATATCGATCGCTATGAACCGTTCGCGCGCTTTCTTGTTTCGCAGGGTTTTGTCGTGTGCGCGAACGATCATGTGGGCCACGGGAAAAGCGTGCAGGACGAATCCGATCTGGGCCATCTTCCGCTCGACGGAGGCGCCGACGTATTGATTGAAGACGTGCATGAACTGCGTAGTCTGGCGGCATCGCGTTTTGCAAGCACGGTTCCTTACGTCGTATTCGGCCATTCTATGGGAAGCTTCGTCACGCGCAGCTATCTGACCAGGCATGCAGAGGGGCTTGCGGCCGCTGTTCTGTGCGGAACGGGCCAGCAGCCGCGCCTTCTTTCCCGCGCGGGCAACGTTCTTTCTCGCGCGATTGCGGCATCGAAGGGCGAGCGTCATCGCAGCGCATTCGTGGATTCGCTCGGCGCAGGGGCGTTTTCCAAGGCCATTGCCGATGCGCGCACCGAAGTCGATTGGATATCCACCGATCCTGCCGTCGTCGACGAATACATTGCCGACCCTGCATGCGGCCAGATGTTCACGGTGGGTGGATATGCGACGCTTACGTCGCTCACGCTCGAGGCAACCGATTCTGCTCGCGCAGGGCTTGTGCCGCATGACCTGCCTCTTCTTTTCATTGCGGGCGCCGAAGACCCTGTGGGGGACTGTGGAAAGGGAGTCGAGCGCGCGGTCGAGCAGTATCGCGCAGCGGGCGTTGAATCGGTGGATTTGAAGCTTTACGAGGGCATGCGTCACGAAATCCTCAACGAGCCCGACAAAGAATGCGTCTATGCCGATGTCGAGCAGTGGCTGGCAAGCAAGGGGATATAGGCTGCGTTCGTGAGTCGATTACGCGTGTGATTGCGTCTGCATTTCGGATGCGATGCGTTTTGCTCCATAACGGGAAAAGACCGCGAACGAATCGCGGTCTTTTCGTGTTGGCGCTGTCGAATCGGGCGAAAGGCGGTTTACGCGATCTCTCCCGCGACGGTTTCGGCCATGATGTAGCCGTAGTTCATGGCGGCGTCGAAGCCCATGCCGTACTGCTTGCCGTCCTTCT
>JAUNLI010000091.1 GCA_030532315.1 Slackia sp. | reverse complement strand
CTCAGGACTGTCCGCGGCATTGCCGCGGGTGCGCTATCTTGCTGATATGCATACGTTCGTCGTATCGCCAGCGAGGCAGCGCCTTGCTGGCGATTTTCATATCGGCAGGCAGGCGCGCTTCAGTCGGACGCCCTTCTATCCAGTATGTTTCGGAGCGTCGTCGGGTTATTCGTGGCACCCGCGTCGCCCGTTTCATGCGCCCTATGCCCGATGCGCCGCAAGGCGCAATGCTGCAGCGAGAAAGGTGCGCTTTCATGGAGAAGAGGCCGTTTGCCACCAAGGAACAGCTCGAGGCCATCGCCGAGCAGTTTCCCACGCCGTTCCATCTCTACGACGAAGCGGGAATCCGCCGCAACATGGAGGCGCTGCGCGATGCGTTTTCATGGAATGCGGGCTACAAAGAGTATTTCGCGGTGAAGGCTACGCCGAATCCCTTCCTCATCAAGATTTTGCAGGAATACGGCTGCGGCTGCGATTGCTCGTCGTATACCGAGCTCATGCTTTCCGACGCATGCGGCGTGCGCGGACACGACATCATGTTCTCTTCCAACGAAACCCCTGCGGCCGATTATGCCCTGGCCGACAAGTTGGGCGCGATTATCAATCTCGACGACATTACACATATCGATTTCCTCGAGCGAACGATCGGCCATATTCCTGAAACTATCAGCTGTCGCTACAATCCGGGCGGCCTGTTCGAAATCAGTAACGGCATCATGGACAATCCAGGCGATGCGAAGTACGGCATGACCACCGACCAGCTTTACGAGGCGTTTCGCATTTTGAAGGAAAAGGGCGCCAAGCATTTCGGCATCCACGCATTCTTGTGCAGCAACACGGTGACCAACGATTACTATCCCGAACTGGCGAAGGTGCTGTTCAATCTGGCGGTCGATTTGCAGCGCGAAACGGGCGTCCATATTGCGTTCATCAACCTTTCGGGCGGTATCGGCATTCCGTATGAGCCTGGTCAAGAGCCAAACGATATTCGCGTCATCGGCGAAGGCGTGCGCCGTGTGTATGAAGAGGTGCTCGTGCCTGCGGGCATGAGCGATGTGGCGCTTTATACCGAGCTCGGCCGCTTTATGTTGGGTCCCTACGGATGCCTGGTCACGCGTGCAATTCACGAGAAGCATATCCATAAAGATTATGTGGGCGTAGACGCCTGCGCGGTGAACCTCATGCGTCCGGCTATCTACGGTGCATATCACCACATCACGGTGGCGGGCAAGGAAGACGCGCCGTGCGACCATGTGTATGACGTGGTGGGCGGCCTGTGTGAAAACAGTGACAAGTTCGCTATCGACCGCATATTGCCCCAGGTGGAGGTGGGCGATTTGCTGGTCATCCATGACACGGGCGCGCATGGTCACTCCATGGGTTACAACTACAACGGCAAACTGCGCAGTGCTGAGGTGCTGCTTCGTGAAGACGGCAGTGCCCAGCTCATTCGGCGTGCCGAAACCCCGGCCGATTATTTCGCCACGCTTGATTGCTTCGAGGAATATGCGGACCTGGCGTCCAGGAGGTAAGGATGGGCGCTTGGGACTCATATGCCCGCGTGTTTCACGTGAAACACGCGCAGTGGCACTCGAGTCCTCGTCAAACGATTGCTTCCGAGCCTTTTCCGCTTTGAGTCTGGATGCATCTTATTCGTGTTTGCTGGTTGCGTACATGTGCCGCCGGTAGTTTTCAAGAGGTAACAGTCATTCGAAAGGAACGGACATGGCTGATTTGAAGAATCTCAAAGGCTCGATCGTGGCGCTCGTCACGCCGTTTGCCGAAGACGGCAGCGTCGATTTCGATGCGCTGGCACGCTTGATCGACTTCCATCTCGAAAACCAGACCGATGCGCTGCTGGTGCTGGGCACCACGGGCGAATCGTCCACGATGTCTCACGAAGAAGACGACGCCGTGTGCGATTTCACGGTGAAGCGCGTTGCCGGCCGCATTCCTGTCATCGCGGGCAGCGGGTCGAACTCCACGCAGACTATGCTCGAGAAAAGCCTGAGCTATCAGCGCATCGGCGTTGATGGTCTGCTGTTGATTACGCCTTATTACAACAAGAGCAACGAAGAAGGCATCTATCGCCACTTCACCACGGTGCTCGATGCGGTCGATATTCCGTGTATCCTCTACAACGTGCCTGGCCGTACCGGCTGCTCCATTTCCGAACGCAACGTAGCGCGTTTGGCCAAACATCCCAACGCCCTCGGCATCAAAGAGGCGTCGGGCAATATGTCGTATGCGGCGCGTATCGCGCGTTATGTCAACGAGGATTTCCTCATGTTCTCGGGCAACGACGACATCGTGTTGCCCATGATGGCGCTTGGCGCAAGCGGCGTTATTTCGGTATGGGCGAATGTCATGCCGCGCGAGGTACACCGCATGGTCTGGGATTATCTGGAGGGAAAGCATGATGCAGCGCTTGCTGAGCAGCTGCGTTGCATGGATCTGATCGACGCGCTGTTCTGCGAGGTCAATCCCATTCCCGTGAAAGGAGCGCTCGAGATGATGGGCTATGGCAAGGCGTATTATCGCCAGCCCCTGTGCGAGCTGAGCGATGCGGGTCGTGTTCGTGTTGAAGGGGCATTGAAGGGGGTTGGTCTGATTGACTAGCGCAACCGTCGAAGCGACGTCGCAAGGCGTCGGGCAGCTGAGCGTGTTCGTGATCGGCGATGGCCGCATGGGCACGATTGTTCGCGAACTTGTTGAAGCGGACGCGTCCCTGCGTCTGGCGGGCATTGTGGGCGTGGATACGAAAGAGGAGCTGCGCACGTGCGCCCCTGCCGCCGATGTGGCCATCGATTTCTCGCACAAAGACATGTTGCCTTTGGTGGAGGCATACGTCGAGCGTACGGGGTCTGCGTTGGTAAGTGGCGTGACAGGCTACACCGAAGACGAGCTTGCGCGCGTGCGTGCCTTAGGCGAAAAGGCTCCCGTTATCCATAGCGCCAACTACTCTCTTGGCGTTGCGGTGCTTCGCCGTCTGGCGGCACAGGCTGCCGTGGCTTTGTCCGAGTTCGATATCGAAATCACCGAGACGCATCACAATCAGAAAGCCGATGCCCCCAGTGGTACGGCGAAGCTGCTGCTTGATGCCGTGAATCCTGATGGGGAATATATCCCGGTGTATGGTCGCGAGGGCATGTGCGGCAAGCGCGATCCGCGCGAAATCGGCGTGCATGCTCTGCGCGGAGGCACGGTTGCAGGAACGCACACAGTGCATTTCTTCGGCCCCGATGAAGAAGTGGAGCTGACGCATCGTGCTACAAGCCGCCGCATTTTCGCTTCAGGTGCCGTAGCTGCCGCGAAGAGGCTTGTTGCCTGCGAGACAGGCTTCTATACGTTTGACGAGCTGATGTTCGAATAAAGGCGTCCGACGTTAGGCGAGCTGCGCGCTTCGGCGCGTGGCTTTCCGATGCGTGAGCAAATCGGCTGAGGGCAAGACAGCCTCGCTCGACGAGGCTTTGCGGTATATTTCCCCGTGGGCGCTCGGGTTTTTCGGAGCTTTACCGAGCGCGCCAAGCTTTGCGTGAGCGGTGCCTTGCGCAGGGTTTCATTTCCCCAAAGGAGAATCACATGAATGCAGAAGAAATTATCAACTTCATCGCCACTGCGGAGAAGAAGACGCCGGTCAAGTTGTATGTGCGCGAAAAGCCTGGCCAAAAGATCGATTACGCTGCAAATGCCTCTAAAGGTGACGTGAAGGTGTTCGGCAGCCGCAAGGGCAAGGTAGTGTTCGGCGATTGGGCCGACCTCGCTCCCGTGCTCGAGCAGAACGCCGATCGCATCGACTATTACGAGGTCGAAAACGACTGCCGCAATTCCGCTGTGCCGCTGCTCGACAAGAAGGGCATCAACGCGCGTATCGAACCGGGTGCGATCATCCGCGATCAAGTGGAAATTGGCGATAATGCGGTCATCATGATGGGTGCCGTTATCAATATCGGTGCAGTAATCGGCGAGGGCACCATGATCGACATGGGCTGCGTTTTGGGCGGTCGCGCCATCGTGGGCAAGCATTGCCATATCGGAGCAGGAACCGTGCTTGCTGGCGTGGTGGAGCCCGCAAGTGCCACGCCCGTTATCGTGGAGGACAACGTGATGATGGGTGCCAACGCGGTGGTGCTCGAGGGCGTTCGTGTGGGCGAGGGGGCTGTTGTTGCCGCCGGTGCCGTAGTGGTGAACGACGTGCCGGCAGGCGCGGTGGTTGCTGGCGTTCCTGCCAAGATCATCAAGATGAAGGACGAGAAGACCGAAGGCAAGACTGCCCTCGTGGATGCACTGCGCACGCTCTAGAGCTTTATGTCGATATCGTTTTGCGAACGAAGGGCCTCGCTCATGCGGGGCCCTTCGTTCGCTATGGAGCAAAGCCTTGCCCTGTTCGCGACGTAAGGCCGCTCGGCTTTGTGTGTCGGCATCATGCTTTTCGTGCGGGCTTCAGCCGTCTGGATAATAGCAATTGGCGAAGCCAGATTGAAAGCAGGCGGCGCTTGCAGGAGCGGGAGACGGAAATCGGCGCTACTCGCCCGAAGCTTCCTTTTCGTAAAGCGAAATCGTTTCGTCTCGATTATGCGTGTCGCATTTGCGATAAATGCTGCGAAGGTGCGATTTCACCGTCGATTCGCTGATGAACAGGGCGTTCTCGATGTATTTCATGCCTCTTCCCGCAATCCAGAGCGCAAGAACCTCGCGTTCGCGCGGCGAGATGTCGTGCGCGGCGGCGAAGGCGTCCAAAGGGTCGCTCTCGTCCTGAACGCGGCCTGGGTCCTCTTCGCCCGAACGCTTTTCGGTCCTTTCGCCCGCAGGCTTTTCGCAGGCGTCATTCGCGGGCTTCGCATCCGCAGCGAACTGCCCACCGCGCGCATCATTGCTTGCGGCCTGGTCGTTTTCTTGGGTTCTCGTCCGTTTGCAGCCGTCGCCTTGGGCGCATGTGGGGCATTGCTGCGAAACGGAGCCGTCGCCTGCGGTTTTTGCACTTTCTTCGCCGTTGCCGCCTTCGGGCAAGTTCTGCATGCGGACGGGCCTGTCCTCGACTTCGAAATCGACATCAAGGAGAAGCTGCCCTTCGCTGAACGCGAAGCCGACGGCCAACAGAATCGCCACGATGGCCACGGCGAAGAAGAGCTGCTGGTTTCCCGCGAAAAGCGGCATGGCCGCCTGTCCGAGCGTGTTGCCGGCGCATTCCGCCATCCAGCCGACGGCGAACACGAGGTGCGGTTTCACCGGGGTCTTTCGCGCCCATAGCGCAAGAACCGTCCACATCATCACCTCGGCCGTCAGGTTGGCGTAGAACACAAGCGCCGCCGTGACGCCTGTCGAGGAGGCGAGCAGGAGCACGCATCCCGCAAAGCAGGACAGCAATATCTTGTAGAGGATTGACGGGTCGATTTTCTTCTTGACTAAAAGGGCGCTTGCGATGAAAAACGCGGTGATGCCGAGCGGTATGACAAGCGAGGCGGGCGAGACCGCCGTATTGAACTGCTCGAATTTCGGTGCAAGGGTTGCAATCGAACGCACGATGAAAAACGTCACGGCCAAGCCGATGAGCGTACGAACGGGAACGGCCGCTGCGACAATTTCGCGCAAGGTTCGCGAACCGTCGCGCGCGGCGTTCGGCTGCCGCTTTTCGCGCGACTTTGGAAGCAGGGTTGTGGAAAGCAGGGGAAGGGCGGACGAAAGAACGCTCGCCATCTCTGCCGGGCACGACAAAAGGGCCCAGCAGAATGTTGCGGCAATGCTGAGCGCGCATCCTGCCAGGATGATAATCGCCCTCGGGGCCAGATTGGCGAACGCGTCGAACCACGACATGATCACGATGATTGCGAAAAACCCCGAAAGCGCGAGTCCGCCCAGCCGAAGCTCCGGAATCGTGGCGAGCGCAGGATGAGTGCACAGGAAGGTTCCCGCCGCCATGAGAACGCCTGCGGCTATGACGAACGGGGTTCGTCCCGAAATGGGCGGAAACGCCTTGAAGAAAACGACGCTGCACAGGCAGGCGACCAAGCCGGGAAGCATCGAGGTCGATGCGGCGTGAACTTCGCTCGGCGTTCCGAACGCGGACGAAAACAGCAGCACGACTGCCCACGTGCATGCGCACGCATAGCCGAGCGCAAAGCGCGCATGCGTGGGTGCAAGGTCGAGTTCGCGGGATTCGAGCATGGTTCCTCCTGGGTTGCAATCGGAGTATTATCGCACAATGGACGGCCGACAAGTCGAAGATCCAACCATCGTGGTTGATGCGATACGCAGGCGTTATGTATTCAAAACAGGCATTTTCCCATGTTCGATTCCTTTTCGACCATCATGGTTGGTGCGCGGGGCGCGCCTGCCGGGCACAATGCGGGCATCGGTTCGAACGCCGCCCGCCGCCATCGCTGAGGGAAGCGGTCGGACGGCCGGGTTCGAATGCTATCGCAACGAACGGGAGGGAATCATGTTCAACGAAACCAAGGGAATCAGCCGCCGCAACTTCTTGTCGGGCGCCGCGGTCATGGGCGCCGCTCTTGCAGGCACCGCAGGCCTTGCCGGCTGCGCACCGAGCGCCGCATCTTCCAAAGACGAGAAGGGCTCCGCGTCCGCCTCTTCGGCCACGACGGTCGGCTACGACGGCACGGGCGCGATGCCCTGGCTGGGCGAGAAGCCCGAAATCGCCGATTCCGACGTGGTTGAAGAGCTCGACGCCGACGTGGTCGTCGTGGGCCTCGGCTGCGCCGGAGTTCCTGCGGCCCGCGCCGCGGCGGAGGCGGGCGCGAGGGTCGTGTGCCTCGAAACCTCGTCCAAGCTGAACAGCGCGGCAAGCGACATGGCGATCTTCGGCGGCCAGACCCAGGCGATCTGGGGCCGCGGCGACGGCTTCCTCGACAAGAAGATGGTCATCAACATGCACATGGAAGAGTGCAGCCATCATGCCAACTACGGCATCATCAGCCGCTACTACGACGAATCCGGCGCCGCGCTCGACTGGTTCATCGAGCCGAGCGACGTTTACATCGCCTCCGAAAGCTATGCGGAAATTCCCGAAGAGGGCCAGAAGAACTACATGTTCCCGTATATGTATCCGATTCCTGAAACCTACGATTACACGCAGGAAGACCTTCCCTGCTATCCGACGTCGGTCGGTTTCAGCAGCCTTGCCACGGTGATGGCCGACAACCTGCAGGCTGCTGTCGATGCGGGGGCCGACGTGAGGTACAAGACCAAAGGCGTCGAGCTCATCCAGGACGGCGACGGAAGCGTCGCGGGAATCTATGCCCAAGAAGTCGGCGCCGACGGCTATATCAAGATCAACGCCAAGTCCGTCGTCATGGCCACGGGCGACTATCTGGCGAACGAAGAGATGATGAAGTTCTACGCACCCGAGTGCATAGAAAACGGCATTCAGGTTCTCAGCATCGACACCGACGACGAGGGCAACTACACCAACGTCGGCGAAGGCCATCAGATGGGAGCATGGGCGGGCGCGGCTATCGAGCAGTGGCATGCTCCTATGATCCACCATATGGGCGGCGGTGCCGGCGCTGACGGACGCGGCGTCATCGGCAACAACGGCTATCTGTGGCTGAACATGCGCGGCGAGCGCTTTATGAACGAGGACCTTCCCGGCCAGCAGCTCGAAAACCAGGTGGAGCTGCAGCCCGAGCGCAAGGCGTACCAGTTCTTCGACTCTTCGTGGCCCGAGCAGCTTGCGTACTTTCCCGCAGGTCACGGTGTGGCGTGCTTCTATCGCGAAGAGGCCCTGCCCGAATACACCGCTGCCGGGCTTAGGATCAATGTCCGCACCGACGCCGACATCGAAACGGCTGTCGAAGAGGGGCGCTGTCTGAAGGCCGACACCATCGACGAGCTTTTGTCCCAGATCGAGGGCATGGATGCCGAGACGGCGAAGGCTTCGATCGAGCATTACAACGAGCTTGCGAAGGCGGGCGAGGACACCGACTTCTTCAAGAGCTCCAACCGCCTGTTTGCTCTCGAAAACGGCCCGTTCTACGCCGCCGAATGCGGCTGCGCGTTGACGCTGGGCAATCTAGGCGGGTTCGAATCTGACAACGAGTGCCGTGTCTATGACACGAACCGCCAGGTCATCAAGGGCCTCTATGCCTGCGGGGCAACCCAGGGCGGCCGCTTCAACGTGCAGTATCCCATTTCCCTCAAGGGATTGAGCGCGGGCATGTGCATGGTGTACGGCAAAATTGCAGGCGAAAACGCCGCAGCAGGTAAGTAAAAGGAATACTCGGCATCGTTTCTCCTCGCACCCCCTCCTCACTGCGGAATAGATGCGATGCATTTTGATGGGCGTTGTCCCGGCAGAGGGCTCCTGGCTTCAGGGGTCCTCTGCGCTTATGTCAAGAGGCGCTTGAGGTAGGAGGGCGATTTGGTCGCTTTGTTGTTGCTTCTTGCGAACGGTTGCGATATCCGGATTCTCTTCCAATGTTATCGACATTGTTAAAGCCATTAATGCTGTCTCATGGCCTATGCCGAAAGCCAGATGCTTTTGCTTCGATTGGAGGAATCGGGAAAGAAACGCTATCACGCGGTAGCAGCGCCAGGTGTTGTGATATCCTGCAAGACGCTTTGGAGGAATGGCCGAGTGGTTGAAGGCACTTGTCTTGAAAACAAGCAGGGCGAAAGCTCTCGTGGGTTCAAATCCTACTTCCTCCGCCAGAATTCCTACCCCGTCTCGTATGTTCGAGGCGGGGTTTTGCTTTTCGTCGCCTTCCTTTGCCTACCAGTCTTCTTGTTCGCGATTCCAACTATATATGTATGTTAGAAGCGAGCGCCAAGGCGTTTTTATGGGATCTGGAGCGAGCGAGTTATCACAAGCCGCTTCCTGCGGGGTGTTTTAGGGAGCTTGGCTGCAAAGCAGGGTTGCCATGTCGTTTTGACCGTGTCCTCCATGTGCTTCATTGCCGGGGTTTTCTCCGCGATGGAAAAATCCCATTTGTGGAGGAACTGTGAAGAGGCGAAAGAACCCTTGCCCCCGGGAGGCGGGGCGCGTAATATACAACCTCGCCGCTCGACGCGGCACCCCCTCCGAGCGAGGCGGGGC
>JAUNLI010000090.1 GCA_030532315.1 Slackia sp. | reverse complement strand
CTGCGCTCGTCGACCCGAACGATGCCATCGTGAGAATCACGCGTTCGACCATCTGCACCAGCGATCTGCATATCATCCATGGAGCCGTGCCGCGCGCCTTGCCCGACACGGTGCTCGGCCATGAATTCGTGGGCGTGATCGACCAGGCAGGCGCAAACGTGACGAAGCTCGCCGTCGGCGACCGCGTGGCCGTGAGCTGCGAAACGTTTTGCGGCGAATGCTTCTATTGCAAGCGAGGCTGGGTGAACAACTGCGTACAAGGCGGATGGGAACTGGGCTGCCGCATGGACGGATGCCAGGCGGAATTCGTGCGCGTGCCCTTCGCCGAACAGACCTGCAGCATCATTCCCGACGACATTGCTGACGAAGACGCGCTGTTCTTAGGCGACATCGTGGCAACGGGCCGATGGGGCGCTGAAATCGCCGAGCTCGAACGCGGCTGCACCGTAGCCGTGATCGGTGCGGGGCCGGTCGGCCTTGCCACCATGATGTGCGCGAAACTCGCCGATCCGAAACGCATCGTGGCGATCGATATCGACGCGAAGCGCCTGGCCTTGGCCAAGAAGCACCACCTTGCCGACGAAATCATCGACGCGAGCCAGATGGAGCTCGACGCCATCGAAGCCGCCGTGCGCACGATGACGGACGGACGCGGAGCCGATGCCGTGGTGGAAGCGGCCGGCGGATCGAACACTTTCGAGATGGCATGGCGCATCGCCCGCCCCAACGCCGTCGTGGTGATTTCCGCCATGTACGAGGGCCCGCAATCCCTTCCCTTGCATGAAATGTACGGCAAGAACCTCGTGTTCAAAACGGGCGGCGTCGATGCCGCGAATCTGGACGAAACCATGAAGCTTGTGGAAGAGGGGCGCATCGACACGAGCTGCCTCATTTCGAAACGCTACGCTCTCAACGACATCCTGGAGGCGTACCGCGCATTCGAAGCCCGCGAAGACGACTGCCTGAAAATGGTCATCACGCCATGGGAAGAGCGATAAAACGCAAATGGGCCCGGAATGAAAACTCATTCCGGGCCCGACTTTAGGATTCGGCTCGTTTAGAAGTCGCCTTTTCGCATTCGAAGCATCGTTTTCGACACTTCGGACAAATACCCATATGCCGCTATCGTGCGCCGATTTCCGCAGCCTTTTCGCTTTGGTCGTAGCCGATACCGAGCTTGGTCTCATCGGATGCGTTGAACAATTCCACGTGCTCGTCGCTTTCCTCGATCCCCTTCTTGCGCACATAACCGCTCATGAACAAAGACAACGCGCCGTCGCCCGTCACATTGCAGGCGGTGCCGAAGCTATCCTGCAGTGCGAAGATGGTAAGCACGAGCGCCGTGCCTGTGGCATCGAAACCAAGCACGCCCGTGATCAAGCCGAGCGATGCCATGACCGTGCCGCCGGGAACACCAGGAGCACCGATTGCGAACACGCCCAGAAGCAGGCAGAACAGAATCATGGTTCCCAAATCGGGCATGGAGCCATAAAGCATCTGCGAGATGGTCATCACAAAGAAGACCTCGGTGAGCACCGAACCGCACAGGTGGATATTAGCGAACAGCGGGATGCCGAAGCTCACCATATCGCGACGCAGCGGAGGCACGGCCTTGTTCGCGCACTGCAGCGCGACCGCGAGCGTAGCCGCCGACGACATGGTGCCGACTGCGGTCAGATACGCAGGGCCGTAATGCTTCAACACCTGCAACGGGTTCTTGCCTGCATAGGCGCCCGCGATGCCGTAGATGACCGCAAGCCAGAGATAATGGCCCACGATCACGATGACAACCACCACCAAAAACACCGGCAGCTGCTTGGTGATGGTGCCCTCGTAGGCCAGCGCGCAAAACGTCGTGGCAATGAAAAACGGCAGCAGCGGAATAACCACCCGCGTGACTATGGAAAGCACGATGCGCTGGAATTCGTCGAGCAGGTGCGCGATGCCTTCCGCCTTCGCCCATACGCACGCCAAGCCCAAAAGCACAGCAAGGACAAGCGCGCTCATGACGGGCATGATTTGCGGGATATCAAGCTGGAAAACCACCTCGGGAAGCTCTTTGAGGCCATCGACCGACGTGGCGATCGAAAGATTGGGAATAAGAGCATAGCCGGAAAACATCGAGAAGAACGCAGCGCCGATCGAGGAAAGATACGCCAGCAGCACAGCAACGCCCAGAATACGTGAGACGTTTTTTCCAAGCTTCGTGATCGACGGCGCAATGAAGCCGATGATGATAAGCGGAACGCAGAACGTGATCAGCTGCCCCAGGATATATTTGACCGTGACGACGACGTTCATAACCGTCTCATTGGCCACCAGGCCTATGAGGATGCCGACGATCACGGACACCAGCAAAATGAAAGGCAGGCTGGTGAGCACTTTCTTCATAACGACAGTCCTCCTTCTGTCGAGTCGTGCAATATGGAGGCATACTTTACCACGATGAAGCGATTTCTCGCCCGAAAAGTGCCGAGCATGCCACGGAAGGTCGAACATGGTAAAAAGAAAGGACGACGGATAACCGTCGCCCTTTTCTGCATTTGACGCCCTATACGCGAAACGCGTACATGCCGATCGATTGGTTCGCGATCCTATCGGGGCTCCATGTGGTCGCCGACGTCACGCTTGAATACGGGTCGTTGATTTTGACCGTGCCGTCCGAAGCGAGACCCGTCGCCACGAAGAAATGCCCGGAATCGGTGAAATCGCCCGGACCGACATTGCAGATTACCACGTAACCGCTTTCCAGGTACGTGAGCAGGTTCTGCGTGCTTGGCGTGAATTTCTCGCACTGCAAACCGAAACTGCCGGCCATCTCGGTCAAGAAATTGGCATAGGTGCCCTGCCCGTCTTCGGCATAGCCGTTGCTCGTCGCAATCGCCGCCATGTCGGCCGGCGTTTTATCGGTCTTTCCCGTCAGCCCCATATACACCATGGAAAGCGACGTGGGACAGCACCCCGTCGTACCGATGGGACCTGCGCAGTAGTCGACATATCCCCAGCGCTCGTCCCACTGAAACAACAGCGGCACGGTTCCTTTTTCGACGGATTCGCCGAAAGGCTGCGCGGATGCGGAAGGATAGTTTTCGGGCAATCCCGCCACGAAATCGATCGCGGCATCGTCTTGCGCGGCAAGTTCGAGCAGATTGACCGTCGTCGCTTCCCCAAAAGCATCGAGAAGGAGCGGGGCGCCGTTCACGATCTTCACGATGCGCTCGTCATCGGCTTTCGCTTGAAGCGACTCGACGCAATCGGCAGGCGCACTCGCCGGCAAAAGCGAGAAATCAGCCTGTTCGGGCTGCTCCTGCGATTCGCCCGAATCTTCGCCGCCATCGACTTCGACGGCAACCGGGGCGTCGTTTTGCGGCGAGCACGACCGCTCTATCGCCGAAACGCCGGCGAACAACCCTACGAGAATCGCAATTCCCGCACCGAAAATCACCCAGCGGGGAATATGAATGCCTCCCGTAAGCGCCGAAGCCGGAGCGCCTACGACCGAATGCGCAAGGGGGTCGATTCTCTCGTCGCCACGCAAACGAGCGCGGCTTCGCCCGGACGAAGCCGCAGCCGACGCCCCACGACGCGACCCGTTGTCGGGTGGAAGCGATGCAGCGCGACGACGTTCGAGGCGCTGACGGGCCGCCTCGCGTTCGTCCTGGTAGTTATCGCTTTTAGCTGACCTGTCGGTTCGTCGCGACGCCATAACGCTTTCGACCCTTCGCGCCTAGAGACGCTGCGCCTTGGCAACCGTGGCGCAAAGCGCCTCCATCACGGCCGCACGCAAACCA
Source organism: Slackia sp. (assembly GCA_030532315.1). Lineage (GTDB taxonomy): Bacteria > Actinomycetota > Coriobacteriia > Coriobacteriales > Eggerthellaceae > Slackia. The sequence goes on along the minus strand of JAUNLI010000090.1, from coordinate 5,320 downwards.
TGCTGCTCGAGAGCGCGTACACCCTCGATCGTGGTGCCGCCGGGCGAACAGACCGCGTCCTTGAGAGCGCCGGGGTGCATGCCGCTTTCCTGCACCATCTTCGCAGCGCCGAGCACCGCCTGCGAAGCAAAGCGATACGCCTGCGCGCGCGGCATGCCTTCGAGCACCGCAGCATCGGCCATGGATTCGATGAACATGTAGACGAATGCCGGCGAGCAGCCTGCAGCGGCGCTCGCAGCATCGATCAGGCGCTCGGGCACGATTTCGCTTTTCCCAAACGAATTGACGATGGAAAGAACCGCGTCGATATCGGCCTGCCCGCATGCGTCACCCGGCACCACGGCCGTCATTCCCTCGCCCACCGCCGCGGGGGTGTTGGGCATCAAGCGCACCACTTTGCGCACACCCGACTTCTCGGAAAGCCACGCGAGGCTTTTGCCGGGAGCGATCGAAACAAGAACCACGTCCTCGCTCAGATGAGGAGCTATCTCGGCGATGACGGACTCGTACATCTGAGGCTTCACCGCCAAAAACACCACCGAGGCGCGGCATGCCAGCGTATTGTCGAGCGTGACGTCGACGCCGAACCGTTCACGAGCCGCATCGAGGGTCTGCTGCGTATGTGCCGAGACGATGATGTCGGACGGAGCCGCCAAGCCCTGCGAAACAATGCCCTGAACCATGGCGCTGCCCATATTGCCGCAACCGATGAAGCCGATTTCATGCATGACATTCCTCCGATTCAGCACGGTTCGACACAGGAAAAAACCCGCAAAGACTCATCGAACCGATGGATGATTTTTCGCGACATGGTACTACGATCGCCCTCGCGCACACGCCGATGCGCAGCAAAAAACAAAACCGATACGCAGGAAGACGGCTGCAGCGTTTCATTCCGCCGCTCGCTCCGCACACCGTCCGGCTACGCCCGGCACAGACGTGCAGCGCACCGCCGCCCGGCATGGAATCGAAGGCGTATACTGAAGACGGCGAACGAAACGTTTGCGCATCCGCGGCCGAACGCATACGACCGCATCGCAAAACCGCAAAGGAGGGCATCATGGCTCTTGAGAAAATCCTCGTCGCATACGACGGATCGCAGGCATCGAAATCGGCGCTCGACCTTGCCGTCGACCTCACGCAGGCAAGCCCCGACGTGAAACTCGACATCGTCAACGTGGTCGCCATCCCGATGCTTACCGACGAGCAGCTGGTCAGCTTCGCATCCGTGCTCGATCTCATGGAGCGCGATGCCGAAGAACTGCTCGCCCAGGCGGTTTCCCGCATCGACGAAGCGGGTGTTGAAAACGACGTCGAAACGTTCATGCTCAACGGCGCCGATGCCGCAACCGAGATTTCCAAGCTCGCCGAGCAGGACGACTACGATATCGTCGTGATCGGCAGCCGCGGGCTGGGAGGCATCAAAGGATATCTCGGAAGCGTCGGACACAAATTGCTCAGCATTTGCAGCAAGCCCGTGCTTATCGCAAAATAACGCGCTTAACTGCATCCTTGACAGGGAAGGCCTCGGAATCATCCGAGGCCTTCCCTTGTTTGATATCGAATTATTCCCGTCAGATTCAGACGCAGCGGGGGCTTCCGGAGCTTCGGGGCTGCCCCTACCCTTCGCTGCTCGAGGCACCGTATTCGATACGGCCCATTTCCGCGATCGTCGATATGCCTGGCAGCGCATCGGGATCGTCAATCACGGTTCCGCCGAGCGTCACCGTTCCGCGGTCTATCGTCGTTGAAAACACGCGTGCATCAAACCCCGAAAGAGCGAATCCCGCAAACGCAAGCACGAGGCCTACGCCAATCAAAGCACATGCAACCGTTTTCCAAATCGCCTTCATAAGAGTTCCTTTCCGAGACCCTAAGCCGCGACGGCACCGTCGAACGAGGCCGCGTCGTACCGCTTGAACGGCGACATCGCCTTGCGCACCCATTTCTGGGAAAGCGTAGCGAGCCCACGGCTTGCCGAAAACGCCAAGCTGAACACAAGCAGACCGATTCCGCACAAAACCAGTCCCATGCCCGCCTGCGCGACCGCAAACGCCGGCAAACCCGTGACGAAGCCGCACCATGCCATATACATTCCCAAAGGCAGCGCAAGAACAAGCGCTGCCGCTACTGCCCAGATGCATGCGGCAACGATCCAAATGCATAGATAGACAGCCACGGCAACGAGGAGAAACGCTGCTGCAAGCGGCAACCAGACAGGCGCCCCGGCAATTGCAAGCACCCAAAGAAGAACGGGGCTTTTGCGCTTCGTCTTCGCCACGACACGAGGTACGGCGGGAAGTTCCTCGAGAATCATCTCGGCCGTGATGCCAACAGGACCCATGGCGGACACGGCATCTTCTTCCGACATGCCTTCCTCAATGCGATCGTCGATAGCCTCTTCGTAAAACGAGACCGCTTCGGTCCGTTTGTCTTGAGGCAGGCAGCTTAGCAGCGCCTCCAAGCGATCGAGGTAATCTTTCTTATTCATGAGAATCCCCTTTCGTCCCGTCGTCGGAGGCCGGCGCCCCCAGGCCGTCGGCATCGCACATCGCGCCACCGCATGCCTTGTCAAACGCAGTCGCTTCGCAATCGTTCGATGCAGCCTCTATATATCGATACACCTGCGCAATCTCGTCTTTTTCGCGAAGAAACTCGGAGAGTTTGCTGCGGCCCTCATCCGTGGTGCGGTAATACTTCCTCAGCCGACCGTTATGTTCTGCAGACCTGGCGGCAATGCATCCTGCCGCTTCAAGGCGTTTCAAAAGCGGATAGAGCGTCGATTCCGTCAGGCCAAGAATATCGGGAACCTCTTTGACGATTTGATAACCGTACGATTCCCCACGGCATAACGTTGCCAATACGCACGCCTCGAGAAAGCCTCTTTTCATTTGCGCATCCATTCGATACCTCCTTTCGCACTATACTATGCAATACATACTATATGACACATAGTATAAGACATGCAAGAGCATTTCAAAGAAAGGGAGAGGCTGCATCGAATGCATGCGATGCAAGCGTCTAGGGCATCGTGCGGCCGGACATCGCAACGAGTCAGGCCGTCCTGGCATGAAACGCAAGCCAGGAGACAAGAAAAAGAAAATGGGCTGGCAATGAAAGACGTATGGTTCTGAAACTTGATGGAAAACGCATCTTGCAAAGAACGCAAAGTCGTAGTAATCTATCCAAACGCGCAAACGCGGGTGTAGTTCAATGGTAGAACCTGAGCCTTCCAAGCTCATGACGCGGGTTCGATTCCCGTCACCCGCTCCATTAAAACCCCAGGCCAGGTCCTTGTTGACCTGGCCTTTTGCTTTCAATGCTCAATCCGATGCTATATAAATGCTAAATCGTGCGCCAAAAGGTGCGCCAAATGCCGAAACAACTCCGGCAGATGGCGACCACATCGAGCTTCGATCGATTACGGCGCATTCCAAAAACAAGACGCCTGACCGGCAATCATTCGGCCAGGCGCCCTCACCGACACAGCATTCACCTTTGGCTGCGTAAAGCCAATTCCACAAGAAAACGACGCTTGAAAAACGTCTTCGCGTCTAATCCGCCATGCACATACGAACGCTCATGTCGATGGGCTTGGCGGTATAGGGCGCTGTGGTGGCAAGACCGTCAACACCGGTAGCGGCATAGGCTGCAGCGTTTTTGTCGTTCACGCCGCCTGCGGCCACAATCGTCAGACGCGGATCGATCGCGCGCAACTGCTTTACCAGATCGGCCAATTCATCCACAGGCAGCTTATCCACTTGCACGCCATCCACTCCCGCCCATGGCACGCGCCCATCCGACTCGGCGCATGCACGTGCACTTTCGGCATTGACGCGGGCAAGTTGCAACGCTCGTTGCGCATCGACTTCGACAAACAGCTTCTTTTCAGCGCAGCGCGGACGAATGGTCGGCAATTGCTCGACAAATTTCTCGAAGCCGCCCAGAAACGTCAGATGATGGTCGAATACGAGCACCGTTTCCGAAAGACCCAACCTGTGGGGAAATGCCCCGCCCGCAAGAGTCGCATCGATGAGCAGGCTTTTCACGCCCGGCATGCTTTTACGCGTCGTTAGAATTTCGCATGCGGGATTGACGCTATGGGCGGCATCCGCCATGGCGCGCGTCTTCGTGGCAAGAGCCGAACAATGGTCGAATACGTTCAGGCACACTTTCCATGCCTGATGCAACGCAGCAGCACTTCCCTCAATCGTCATAAACGCCTGACCAGCCTCAAGCGCATCGCCCGATTCGGCGCGAGCCACCACCTGGCAACCCAACCTGCACGCAATACGCTCGACCACCTCGACACCCGCAAGGACACACGCCTCACGCGTGAAATACTCCATCCTACCCCGTTGCTCGCCAACGCCCAGCACATGGCTCGTCAAATCGAAATAAGGCACGTCTTCTGCAATGATTCGGTCGATCAGTTCATCGGATACGGTAACCATGAGGCCCCCTGGCACAAAGCGAAACGAATACGAAAGCCCCGTCCTCTCCGAACGCGACATAGACCGATGATAAACCATCCCTTGCCGCCTGGCCGAAACCCGACATGCAACCGATCTTTGACACATCAAGCCCTAAGCGTCAAGCCGACGAAAAATCTCCTTGCTACACTTCCGCACAGGGGAGCAAGCCGACCGAGAAAGAACTGCGACAACGCAGCACGACCTCCTTCGATAGGCTTGCAGCACATCAAGGAAGGGAGCCGACATGTTTTTCTACGAGCCGCTTTCGGCGACGGCATGGGTAAGCGTCTTATTGTATCTGGCGTTTCTCATCGGCATGAACGAGCTATCGCGTATCAACAAATGGATCGGCGGCGCCATCTTCATCGCCCTGCCGCTTGTCTTAACCGTATTCGTCTGGCCTCACACCGCGGTAGAAGGCACTGGTGCAGGCACGTGGTTCCAATGGGTGAAGACATATTCCTGCCTGGCGGGCGCCATCTTGGGATGGCTGATCGTCTACTTCCCCGCCTTCCAAAAGAAATACATCGTCTGCATTCCGCCCATCATCTTCGCCATCAACATCCTTGAAGCATGCATCCGCGACTTCCAGCTCGCAGGAGTCAATGGCATCGTGGACGGCTATATGGTGGTCGGCGGCCCGTGGAACATCATCAACGGCATCGCAGGCATCCTGAATGCGCTGTGCATCTGCGGTTTCTTCGGCATCATCGTCAGCCGCGGCAAGAAGAAAGACTTTGTCTGGCCCGACCAGCTGTGGTTCTGGATCATCGGCTATGACCTGTGGAATTTCGCCTACACCTACAACAGCGTCTCCGACCGTTCGATGTATTGCGGCCTGGTGC
>JAUNLI010000089.1 GCA_030532315.1 Slackia sp. | reverse complement strand
CGTACTGATTCGTAGTCAGTCCCTCTATCCAGCTGAGGTAACGGCGCATCTCAAAGAGCTTGGTTATAATACCTCCGATGGGCCGACGTGTCAAATACCATTTTTTCATTTTTTCTCATTTTTTATTCTCGATATTCCAAATGAGGAATGTCTTTCAAGGAGGTTCGGCGATGGCATCCAATGACGTAAGCGCGATTGTCGAGGAAAAACGCCAGCTGCGGGCACTTGTCCTGAAAAGGCGAGCTTCTATTCCACCCCAGGTGAAAGAGGTGAAATCGGCGGCAATATGTAGCCAGGTCGCCAGACTGTTCGGCCTTGAGCCCGATAACGCGACCGAAGGCGTCGATTCGAAACGCCGCGACGGCCTCGAAGCAAAGCTTTCACCCCATATGCTTATTTCGAGCAACGACATGTGCGAAACCCGCCTTCGCACAGGAAGCAGAATAGCGCTCTATTCTGCCTTCGAAGATGAAGTGAACCTCTCGTGCCTTGCGAGGCAATGCTACGAAGCAGGCCTTCGCGTTGCTTTTCCGTGCATGAACCCCCGAAACGAGCCTCATGCAATGTGCATGAGAGAAGTCAGGGAGCGCTCATGGGCCGCTTGCTCGGCGCCTTTCCTTGCAAACCCGCTCTTGCGCCTTCCCGTCGATGACGAAAGGCTTGCGGATTTCCCCATCATAGACCCCGAAACAATCGAAGCCATCGTGGTGCCGCTTGTCGCATTCGACGAAGCAGGACGCCGCCTTGGTTACGGCGGCGGAAACTACGATTCGTTTCTTCCGTTCGTTTCGCCGCAATGCCTTGTGGTAGGTGTGGCTTTCCATGAACAGCGTGTCGAGCGCCTTCCTGCCGAAAGCCACGACCTCGCACTACCCGCCATCGTATACGCTTAAGAAGGATTCTTGTCCTTGAGGCAACAAATGCCGCCCCATGGGGCGGCATTGAAAATGCAATGGAGCGGGTGACGGGACTCGAACCCGCGAATGAAAGCTTGGGAAGCTTTTGCCTTACCACTTGGCCACACCCGCGTTTTTACGCCGACTCCATGCGGCAACTTATCAAGTATAGCGCTTTCCTTTGAATGTGTCCGAAGAAAAGCGCTCTTCTTGAAACGTTATTTTGCAGCACCGATACGGCAGATGGTGGTTCCGCAGTCGGGGCATTTGCCCTTCGTAATCGGCTTGCCGTTTTTCGTCGTGCCCTCAACAGGGTCCTGCATGACCTTTTTAGCCTTGCACTTCACGCAATATGCCTCGATTGCCATTGTTGCCTCCAGATCTTATGAGGGACGTATCATCCACGGAAGAACGGCGCGAAGCCGACTTCAAGCGGAGTTCATGATAACTCACCTGAAGTTGCCAGACCTGAAATCCCCCGTATACGCATCGATATACATCGAAAAATTGAAGGGCCGCGATTTGCTCGCGGCCCTTCGGAATCATCTTAGATGTTTTTCAGAAGCTCAATCACCATATCGGCGCTACGATCGAGCGCTTCAGCGTCGATGTTCTCGATGATGTCGTCAGCCTGGCCATAGAAAGCAGGCTTGTTCGCATCCATTCCCACCAACGTCATAGCCTGCATGCGATGCTTCTGGGCATAGCTTGCGGCGCTTTCTCTCCAGTCGATCCTACTCGGCTTGACATCCATCCCCGACGCCTGAGATGCCTTGCGGATGAAACGCTTCATGCGCGGAGAGCACGTGGTCTGGCGCAGCTCCCCTTCTTTTTCGAGATAAGAAAGCGTGCCCGCGCCAAGCGCTTCAAGGTTCACGATAACGGCTCCACGCATATCGGCGGCGTGCTCGGCCAAGAACGCCTTGATGCCGCCATTGCCGGCAAGCTCGGATCCCAGGGCGACGAACCACACTTCCGTGTTGATATCACCCGCAGCGAAGGAATAAATCTGCTGAACGTCGTCGTCGTACGAATCATCTTCGGCGACGGTCTTTTCACCCTTCGCCTCGGCGGCTGCATTTGCTGCAGCAAGGGCCGCTGCGAATGCGTCATGCGACACGGCAGGAGCGCTCAGACGCTCGCGAGACCCCGATTCGTCCGCTTCAAACGACGTTTCTTCTTTGTGGGGAAGCCGTGCTTTGACAGCATCGAACGCGCCACCCTGCCAATCGTCATCGTCTTCGCGGAAGCTTTCCCAGCTGCCACGCGCCTTGCCCGCGGAACGTGCGTCGAAATCTTCGTCGACGTCAAGCCACTCGTGCGCGCTCTGCTCTTCTTCCTTCTTTTTGCGGCGGAATTTTCCGAAGAAACGGCCTACGCGCGACTGGGGCATCTCGACATATCCAGGACCGGCAAACGCGCCCGTCTCGGTGAACTCGTCTTCGAACACCGAATCATCGGCATCGTCGACGTAAATCTCATCGGGATCGACGTCTTCGATCAGCTCATCACCCACGGGTTCGGCGCCAATCGCTCCGACCGGCGCAAACGAACCGGTCAAGCTCACGCTCGTGTTCTGGACCTGGGCGCCTTCCACGCGAGAGAACGACCCTGTCGCCGCAGGCGGCTCCTCGATGGAAGGAAGGCTGATGGAGAGCAGGTCCGTCGCAGCCTCTTTGCCCTTCGATTCGGCCGCACTTGCCAAAGGTGCGCGCTGACGAAGCTCCTCGAAAGAAATGGGCTTGGGGTCAGGAATCGACATGGAGGGCAGCGTGATGCTTGGCAAATCGACCACCGGAATGCGCGGCTTGATCACCCTTCCCTCGGAATCGACGCCCATCGAAGAAGCACCCGTCGACGAATTCGCCGGCATCGCAGCCGTCATAGCAGCCGTATCGCCGAGCGGAGAGCGCTCGATAGGCGCAGAAGAAGCCGCGGCTTCGACGGGAATGGAGGAAACCTGCGCGGCAGAAACCACGGGTTCGGCTTCGCTCACGGAAACCGAAATGTCTTGCACCTCGTCAGCCGTCAATGAAACCACGGCGCGGTCCTTGAGGGCGCGCTCGCGCATTTCCTCAGAACGGTCTTCGGGCTTCTGGTAATACATCATCTGCGGCATACGGCTCGTCACCGACGCTTCGGAAGAATCCTCCGTCGCATCAGCATCCTTCGTCTCAGAAGCCCTATCCGCCGCTTCGTTTGCAACGGGTTCTCCAGCTGACGCTGATTTTTCGTGCGCAATATTTCCCGCAGCGGCACGCAGGGCCTCAAGGTCGAGAGATCCCGCTTCGGCGACAGGAGGCATGGCGGTTGTGCAGCCTTCCTCGCCAATCTCACCCGCGACAGCAGCCTGGGCGGGCGCCGCCAATGCAGCCGAGCCATCCTCGGAAGACGAATTCGTCTCGGCTTCCTCATCATCGGATACGGGGGTTTCGACCGAAGCGTCGCCGCTCAAAGGCTCGTCGTCGGAGGATTCTTCTTCAAGGACGACATCCTGCGAATCGGAGCCGCCTTCTTCCGCGATGGAATCTTCCACATAAGGAACCGGCTCGACAGAACCGGGGATCTCCTGGATTTCAGCGACGCCCGGTTCGGGGACTTCCTGATCCGCCTCATCGTGACCATCGGGGAAATCGGCGTAACGCGAGCGATACGAAGAATCTTCCCTCCAGGTGGGGTGTTCGCTCTTACGCGCTTTTTCAGTTGCCTTGAGATACCACTCGGGAACACGGTGGGCGGCCTCGACGGCGGCCTCTTCGGCTGCACGGCGGGCTTCCTCTTCCATGCGTGCAAGCTCTTGCGCCTCGGCTTCGGCAGCAAGCCTTTCGGCCTCTTCACGCTCGAGACGAGCCGCTTCAGCCGCCTCAGCGGCTTCGTGCAGTTCGGCCGCCTTTGCGGCCGCAGCAGCAAGCGTCTCGATCGGGGCGCTTGCAAGGGCGCTGCGCGTCTCCTTGCGGGCGCGGCTCATATCCTCTTCGCTCGGTTCATCGGAAATGGGAGCGTCCTTCACCTGCACAAGGTTGCCGGAGATATCCCCAAACGAACGCTCATAAGAAAGAGAAGACCCCTCGGGAACAACGCCTGCGGCGCGGGCGGTCTCCTCGTCATGCATGACTCCATCGGAAAACACCGCGCTCGCCGCTTCGCCGCTTCCGATACGGCGCGCAACCTCAAGCATCACGGCAACGCCTGCGGCATTGGAGTTGGCGCCTTCGTTGTATGCCGAAACCTTTTCAAGGGCAATGAAAACTGCGGGAACGGCAATTACCACGAGCAACGCGATGGCGATCGCCATGCACACCGTAGCACCGATGCCTTCGCCCGCGAACACGAACTGACGAACGAGCAGAACGAAAGGAACCAGGCACATCGATGCGATCACGGCATACTGAAGCGGACGTTTAAGAGAAGGAAGGAACCCCGCCAAATCGTGGCGAACCTTGCCGCTGTCGTAATTCGCCACGACGATAACCTTCCTGCGACGAGCGCCCGTTCCGTCGGGATCGTAGGTAGGTTCGTATTTCGCGACGACGTTTTGACTCACGCCCTTCATGAACAACTGAGACAGCAAAGGCTTGTCGAAGCTCTCAGCGACGAACACGCCTGCAGACAGCAGCGCCGCCACAATGGCGGGAATGACAGCAACGGGCAAAAACAGACCGAGAAGCACCGCAACGATGGTTACAACGTAACAGATGAGCTTGGGCATCTCGGCATGGGAGCTGCACGTGAAGTCTTCGATGTTCACCGGAAGATGGGTTTCTTTCTGGAAACGTTCGGTGATATAGAGCGCCGCCTGCTGCTCCTCTTCCGTTCCCGCAGGACGCGGGCCGATCTCTTGGGAGAGGTAGGCGATGTGATCGATAGGTTTGCTCATTACGGGCCTTCTTAATCTTCGGAGCCACATACATCAGGGCATATTCGCTGAAAGTATATCCTATTCGCCGGAGCGGCCGAGGTAATCCCTAATAAACGCATCGGATTCGGCAGCCTTCTTCCTCGCCTCCATGTACAAAGCACGCGTCTCGGAAGTCTGTTCGTCGAGCCTGTCGAGAATCGGCTGCGCCGGCAACTCGGGCAACGACGAAACGAGCTCGACGGCTTCGGCGTCCGCCTGGTTGTACGCATCGTTGAACGCCTCAGCGGTCGCCTTGTCTTGTATATAGATGGCCTTGTCGCTTTCGATGGCATAGCCGTTCTGCTCTTTCTTTTTCGCGATAAGGGCCGAAAGCGCCGAGAAGTCGGCCGAGGGGCATTCGCTCTGGGCACGCGCAAGGCTTTCTTCGGCTTGCGAAAGCACCGCAAGGGCCTCTTCCGATTTCGCCTGGGAAGCGCTCACGTTTTCAACCGTGGTATCCGTCACCAGGCTCGCGGCCTCTTTCATCAGCTCGTCCGCCGCCACAACCTTGTCCCAGCATTCCTGCGCCGCATCGACGCCGGCCTTCGCTTCCCAGTCGGCGTGCAACAGCGCCTCGGCGTATTGCATCATTTCGCGACGGGCATCGGCCGAAACCGACACCTGACAGGCGGCATCTTTGCCCTCCGATTCGCCCATAGACAAAGCCGCCTCTTCGGAAAACGCGCACGCCGCGCTCAGATGCACTCCCGCATCTTTTATCCCCTGTTCAACGCCGGCAAGCTCTTCTTCAGAGAAGTCGACCTCGTTTTGCATCACCATGTTGTCCATGTCCAGAACAAGCGAATCCGCTTTTTCCAGCTCGTCGAACGCCTGTGAAAGCAGCTTGAGATTCGTCTGGTTCTTCTCGTAGACGTCAATGGCGAAAAAGACCGCGCCCGCAGTAAGGGCGCAACAACAGCCCGCGGCCACGACGATCGCGGCAGCACGGCGAAAACGCCTGTTTTTCTTCCTGCGCTTGATCTCTTTTTCGGGGTCGAGTAGCGCGCGCTCCCGATCGCGCTGCTTTCTCGACGTCCTCTTCGGCAAAGAGCCCGCCTCCGCTCGAAGCGGCGAGGGGCCCTTCTTCGGCAATTTCTTTTCGCCCGCAGCAGAAGGAAGACCCGACTGCTTTGCAAGACTCGGCAGCCTGTCCTCTTTCGAAGCGATACGACGCTCTTTTTTCGAGGACACGGTGAAAATCGACAGGTCGCCGAGCTTCACCTTCGGATCGGCCTCGCCCAACCTGTCGTCTGCCTGGCTTTTCAGCCCGTCAAGCACCGAGAGCGATATCTCGTTCGAAGTGCCCGCCGTATTCTTTTTGATATGCACGCTTGACGCCACATCTCTGAAAAGATGTGCACGCCCGTTCTTTTTCGCCATCGTCTTACAGCACTTCTCGCCCGGCCGCCACCGACACGACGCCTATCGCCTCGTCGGTAGAGCAGACTCTGATGTTTTGGGAAGGAAGCGAACGCAAGAACGTTTTGCCGTAGCCTTTCGTCAGCAACCTTCTATCGGCCAGAATCAGCACGCCGGTATCAGTCGAGGTGCGGATCAGACGCCCGGCCGCCTGTTTGATTTCGATCACGGCCTGCGGAAGCGTGTAATGCGACCACGCGGCCGAATCACGCAACGCACGCTCGCACGACAAAGGATCGGTCGGCTTCGCGAAAGGAAGCTTCGGAATGGCCACACCTTTGAGCGTGGCGCCGGGAGCGTCAAAACCTTCCCAGAAGCTTTTCAGCGCAAAAAGCGAAAGGTGCTCGTCTTTCAGGAAATCGTCGCGGAGGCCCTTCGTGGAAACCCCCCATTTCTGGCATACCAGGCGCAGCCCCTCCTCCTTCATCAGGGGATCGACCGCGTCGAAGCACGCCTCCATCTCGCGCCGGTTCGTGAACAACGTCAGCATGCTTCCCCGCTGCGCCACATGGACGCCGGCAAGAAGACGCTGCAACGAATCAAGATAGCCCGGCTGATTGGGCTCGGGAATGTCGTTTACCACCAGCACCTGCATATGCGCGTCGAAATCGTAGCTCGACCCCAGAAGGCACGTATCGGCGCGAGACGACTCTTCCGCCCCCAGGCCCATCGCCGTCATGAAGCTTTTGAAATCGTTGCCGATCGTCACAGTCGCGCTCGCATACACCACGCTGTCCGTTTTCTCGTACAGCGTTTCATTCAGCATCTGCCCCACATCGACGACCTGGGCCTGAAGCTCTTCCGCTACGCGTTCGGGCTTACGGGAGAGCTTGGCGGAATAGACGAATCGGGGGTCGGCGGATTCGAGAATCAGCTCGCTTGACTGCAGCATCTCCTTCGCGTCGATGACAACCGTGGCTATATCACGCTGACAATCCGCCACGCCGTCGACCCCATCGAGGAACGCGATAAGCTCGTTTCCTGCCGTAATCAAACGTTCCGCCTGTTCGCGGAATGTCTTTGCGAACCCGCGCAAGGTCGCAAAGCGCTCATCGCGGCGTACGTCGTCAGAAATCCACAGATCGATGGTCTCATAGCTTCTATTGCCCTTGTTGGTATCGCACGCCACAAGGTCTTTCATATGGTGGGCGAACTCCACCGCAGACTCGGCGAAAGCCTTACCTCGCGCACGCGCCTTCTCGGTCAGGCCGAAAAACAGCGTGCTCGCCTCAGGCTGCGTGCCCGAATCGAGCGGAGCACGACGTTCGAGACGCACGAACGGGTTGCGCTTCGCCTCCTGAGACGCAAGCCTGTTGGCAAGACGAACCATTTCGGCCGCGTCGAGCTTGACCGCCAAGGCGCGGCGAGCCTCCGATTCGGCACCATGGGCCTCGTCGACCACCCAGAAGCGAATTTCGGGCAAAAGCCCACCGTCGGCGGCAAGGTCACAGAAAAACAACGAGTGGTTGGTCACCACGATATCGGCATGCTCGGCTTTTTTCCTTACCCCATGCACGAAGCACTGGGTTCCAAAATACGGGCATTTACGGCGCAGGCAATCACGCGACGTAGTAGTGAACGCGTAACGGGGAAGCGCTTTGAAGTCGAGCTTGAGCGCGTCCATGTCGTCGTATTCGGTCTGCTCAATAAACGAAAGCAGTGCGGCGATCGAGGGAGCCTGGCTGACTTGCTTACCCATCACGGTCACGCTGCGTGCGCCGTCGTGGACCAGGCGGTCCACCAGGCGAAGGCACGGATAATGCGAAAACCCCTTAAGGGCCACGTATTCCAAATCACCCACGCCGCATTCGGACAGCCCGCGGCGCAGCAAAGGAAGCTCCTTGTAGACTATCTGGTCAAGCAGCGCATTCGTCTTCGTGGCAACGCCGACGCGCGTTTTGTTGCGCATAGAGACAAGCGCGCTCGGAAGCAGATACGCCATCGACTTTCCAACACCAGTGCCGGCCTCGACCACCAGATTCGTACTCGTCGAAAAAGCCTTGAGGACGCTCTGGGCCATAACCGACTGCTCCGCGCGGGGCTCGAACCCTTCGTAAAGGCCGCCGACAATGCCATTTTCGGAAAACGACTCTTCTATTTCCTGAACAGAGGGGAATTCGACCGTCGCGCGTCGAGGATCGCACGCCAAGGCACTCTCCCCTTCCTTCTCCCCCGCCTCGGACGCCGAAGAAAGGGCGCGAATGCGGGAAGCGCGCAAACCCCTGACTGTCAGAGGGTAGCGTTTAGCCTGGATGGAGGTTTCCCCTTCGGCCTCTTGAAGGGCCGCCATCGTCGACGCCATGCAGGAAAACACCGCACCGGTAGGCCACTCTTCGACGGGAGCAAGGCCCGCTATGTGCTCCACCAGATCGATCGGCATTTCCGCCACAGCGGCAAGCAGGATTCGATACACAGCGCACAATGCCTCGACATCGGCATCGGCGCGGTGGGTCGAAAGCGGCGCATCGAACGCCCTTACCAAATCAATGAGGCGATGCGAGGTCAGACGCGGCAAGGCAATGCGCGCCAAATCGAGCGAATCAACCCAGAGATTCTCAAGAAGGGGATATCCCGAGGGGCTTTTCGTCGTAAAGCCCTTGTCGAAATCGGCGTTATGGGCGACCACGGTGGCATCGCCCACGAACTCAACCAAGCGCGCACGGGCTTCGTCGGGCGACGGCGCGCAGACCACATCCTCGTCATGAATGTCCGTCAAACGGGCGACTTCATCGGGGATAGGCTTACCCGGGTTGACAAAGGTGACGAACCAATCGGTGATTTCCCCGCATTCAAGACGAGCGGCTGCAATCTGGGTCAGCTCGTCGTGGTTTTGGGAAAAACCCGTGGTTTCGGTATCGAGAATCACCACGTTGCGGTCGAGCTCGCCGAAATCGGAACGCGCGGCCACCTCTTTCAAACGGGCGTACCGACGCACGACATCATCCGGAGTACCCTGGGAAACGAAGTCGTATACACTCATGTTCTGCATATTGAAATCTTTCATTTCGG
>JAUNLI010000088.1 GCA_030532315.1 Slackia sp. | reverse complement strand
GAATGGAGGGGGCCGGACTGGTAGTCGGGGGTACACGTTTTGTCCGTTAAGCCCGGTTTTCTTCGATGGCTGTTTGAATTATTGCGGGCTTAGCGGATAAGGCGGGCGTTCTGGGTTAGCGGTTCGAGGCTTTCTGCTTCTGAGCTTGAACTCTTTCTAGATGACCGCTGTGCCTCATCTTGAAATGCAGTCGTGTCGCTGCGTCGTATGCGGCTTTCACCCATGTTCGTGTCTGTTGTAAACGGGCGAAAATCCATTCGATGCGTAATTCAGCAAACGATTCGAAATAATTTTCAATTTCCGCTTGACTCGCATTTCGGGATGCGTATAATTAATCCTCGCACCGCGCGTGAGGCGAATCCTCGAAAGGCGCGGAACCCATACGGGGCCTTAGCTCAGCTGGGAGAGCGCATGGCTGGCAGCCATGAGGTCAGGGGTTCGATCCCCCTAGGCTCCACCAGAAACACCGCGCCGCTCGTCAGAGCGGCGTTTTTTGTTGCTTGAGTATCGGTTGCCGGCAACGTACGAATGTCGGCTGAGACAGGGCGGGTCTTATGGACAGAATCCGTTTCATTACGCGTGCGGTGTGCGTCGCAAGCGCCGTCTGGTCTGCTGTGTGCGCTGCTGTCGCGGCTTTTCTTCTTTCCGACGTCCCTCTGGCGCAAGGGGAGTCTATCATGGCGGCCGGCCTGGCTCTTGATGCCGGTATTGCGTATGCAGTTGCGGGCTCGATCATGTTCTTCGCTGCGGTATATTCTTTCGGCGTGTGTCTGTACGGTATGCGCTGTATTCGCCTTGTTCGGGGCATGGATGCGCTTCGTGGTGTGTCGCTTTTCGGAGCGGGTTTGTTCTTGGTGTCCCTTGTGGCATGTCTTGTCGTCGGTCGTTTGAACGATGTAGGATGGATCGCTTTCGTCGCCGCAGCCGCGTTGTTCTCTCTTGCTTCACTTGCGGGAGAGATGTCGCGGGCTCTTATTGCGGCATGCATGCGTGGCGGAGATCGATAATGGCGAGGTGGCCCGAAAAGCGTCTCTCGCATATCTCGCGAGGCCTCATCCTGCCTGAGGACAAGCTGACGATTGAGCAAAGGGCTCTTCGTGTGCTTTGCCGCATCATGATTGCCTGGTCGCTTCTTTCCTTTATCGTTGAAGAGGGAATTTTCCTTGTGCAGAAAACCCCGCTGTTTCTTATGCCCTCGAATCCTGAGCTCGTTGTGAGCTTTCTCTCGGCAAGTCTGATGCCGCTTCTCATCTTTGCCGCAAATGCGGCATATGCGTTTCTTGGTGTCATCGGGGCGCGTACGCCTGCCAAGATCACGCCCTTTTTTGCCATTGCGTTCGCAAGCGCCATGTTGGGCGGGTGGGATCTTGCGAGCAAGATATCACTTGGGACGGCAGGATTCGCATATGCTCTCGAGGTTGTTTTCGTTATTGTGACCGCATGTGTTGCATGGCAAGTGAAAAAGACCACCTATCCCGAAGATTGGTATGAACAGAAGGAAGCCGCAAAGATTCGCCGAAAAGACGCGAAAAGGCGGTCTCGTGCCCAGCGCCGCCATATGGGCCGTTAGGACGCGTGGAAGCCCTCTCGACGCCGCCTTGCCGCTCTGCGGTTCTTCGGAGGCAAATGGAGCACAAAAGCCCTCTGTCATGCGTGCCGTTTTTGGCTTGCATGACAGAGGGCTTTTGCGTATGGATGTTTGTCTAAGGCGATGGGTTCGTCGAAGGCTAGCCGATGACGTCGAGAATCGGCTTGAGCGCCTCGTGAGCGTCGTAACGCTCGATTTCTCCTGCGTCGACAAGCGCAGGAACAGCGGGGTCCATGGGCAGGGTGGTGTAGGATCCGATATTGTAGTGCTTCGCAACTTCAGCGCCCTGGGGTTCGCCGAAAATGTAATGCTTTTTATGGCATTCGTCGCATTCGAAATACGCCATGTTCTCCACAAGTCCGAGAACTTCGACGTTCATGTCGTGCGCAAGATTGACCGCCTTGCCAACGATCATGGCAACCAGCTCCTGCGGCGCCGATACGGTCACAATGCCGTCGAGGGGAAGCTGCTGGAACACGGTGAGCAAAACATCGCTGGTTCCCGGAGGCATGTCGACGAGCAGGTAATCGATTTCACCCCAGTTCACTTCGTTGAAGAACTGGCTGATAATTCCCGAAACGACGGGGCCGCGCCATGCGACGGCCATATCTTCCTGGGGAAGCATGAGGTTGGTGGAAATCATCTTGATGCCCGATGCGCTTTGGGCGGGATTGAGGCCGTTTTGGTCTGCGGTCAAGGGGCCTTTTGCACCGAACGCCTTAGGGATAGAAGGACCTGTCACATCGGCGTCCATGATGCCGACGCGCTTGCCGGCTTTCTGCAGCTCGGAGGCAAGAAGGCAAGTGACGGAGGTTTTGCCGACGCCTCCCTTGCCCGACACGATGCCGATGATTTTGCCGATTTGGGAAACGGCATTGGGGGAGAGCTTTTGTGGGGCGGTGCGCTCGCCGCAGGAGCTTGAACAGCTCCCGCAGTTATGCGAGCAGGTGTCTGGCGTTTGCTGGTTCTGGGTTTCGTTCATGGTCCATCTCTTTCGTTTGGCTTTGCATCCATTGTTTCCAAGATGCCGGCAATTAGATGAATTCCATGATAGCACTCGTTTTCTCGCGCAGGTGACGCTGCTTTTCTGCGTCGGCTAAAAAAGAAGCAGCCGTGATGAGCTGCTTCTTCTTCATATCGGTTTGACGCTTCTGCTGTTATCACGAAGGTTTTGGCTGCTGTCCCTGGCCGCCTGTATCGCCGCCTGGACCAGGCGCCGGGTCGGGGTTCGGATCGGGCGATGGTTCAGGCTCGGGTTCAGGAGATGGTTCGGGCTTTGGACTGGGGTCGGTCGGGCTTTCGGAATCCCCCGAAGAATCGCCAGGGTTTGCGGGCGTGTTCGAACCGTTGTTCTGAGTGTCGTCAGAAGAGTTTTCTTTCGAATCGTCCGAGTTCGTTTCTTCCGAATCCTCTTCGTCCTCCTCATCTTCTTTCGATGAATAAGAGCCCTGGTAGGAGCTGTTGTATACGGGAGCGGGGGCCTTGGCGAATTCTTTGATGGGGGAATCGGCAAGGCATTTGGTCATAAGGCTTTTCCAAATCAGCTGGTTCCACGGGCTTGTGTAAAGTTCTGCCTGGTTCGAACGATCGCCTGTCCATACGGCGCATGAAAGCTGCGGCGTATATCCGACGAACCACAGGTCGTGCCAATCGTCCGTCGTGCCCGTTTTGCCTGCGGCAATCTGCCCTGACGCAAGGCGGGCATCGGTGGCGGTTCCCATCGATTTGTTGATGACTCCTTCGAGCACTTGGGTGACTGCATATGCAGTCGAGGAGTCGAGAACCTGTGTACCCTGCGATCCCGCGCTCTTGTCGACGATGACTTCGCCGTCACGGTCGACGATCTTGACGACGGGTGTCGGCTCGTGATAGACGCCGCCATTGGCAAATGTCGCGTAGGCTGCGGCCATTTCCGTGGTATTGGCGTTCTCGACGCCGAGCGTCGTCGTAGCGACGTTTTGCTTGAGGTTCGCTTCGTTCAAACCGAGTCGTGCCGCAACCTCGTTGATCGAAGAGGGCGTGACGCCGCTTTGCTCGGAATCGGTGAACGAGAGACGAACGAAGCCGGTGTTGGAAGAGACGGCCGTCATATCGGCGATGGACAGTGTGCCATAGTCGGTCCTGCCGTAATTGTAGATAGGATGAGACGTTGCGCCGTTGGCGACTTTGACGGGGCCGTCGCAGTCCATCATGGTGGAAGGGCTGATGCCTTTCTCGATGGCGTCGGTGAGCGTGAATGCCTTGAAGGTCGAACCAACAGGCCTGCCGTTGACGCTTGTGGCGATATTGAACTGATCGCCGTTCCAGTAATCTTTACCGCCGATCATGGCTTTCACGAAGCCGGTGCTCGGGTCGATCAGGGTGAGGGCGAATTCCTGGCGGCTGTCGGCAAGACGACCTTTTTCATACTGCTCGTTTACGGCTTCTTCGGCATATTGCTGCATCTGCGGGTCAAGGCTTGTGACAATCGTGTAGCCGCCCTTGAATAGCTTGTCGGTGGTGAACTCGTACGGGTTGTTTTCTGCAAGCAGAAGGTCGCGTACCCAGGTGGTGAACCAGGGGTACATGTTGATGCCGTTCTGGCCGTCTTCGGCCATTACGTTCAGATTCAGGTCTTCGGCTTTTGCCGCGTTGTATTCGTCTTGGGTGATCACGCCGTTAGTGAGCATGCGGGAAAGCACGACATTGCGGCGCTCCATCGAGGCTTCGGGGTTGATGGTCGGGTTGTACATCGTGGGCGAATTGGGAATGCCGATCAGCGTTGCCGCTTGTGCGATGGTCAGATTGCTCGCGTCGACCGAGTAGTAATGATGCGCTGCCGCCTGAATTCCGTAGCACCCGTCGCCATAGTTGATGGTGTTGAGGTACATCATCAAAATCTCGTCCTTGGTGTAGATTTTCTCCAAGTCGATGGCAAGCTCTATTTCGCGCACCTTGCGTTTCAGAGAGATGTCGGTCATCTCGTCGGCGATAAGGGTATTGCGCACATACTGCTGCGTAATCGTCGAGGCGCCTTCTTGTCCGCCCGCCAGGTTCACGAACAGCGCGCGTACGATGCCTTGGAGGTCGACGCCGTTGTGCTGGTAGAATCTGACGTCTTCGGTTGCGACGGTTCCCTCGAGGACGTATCTGCTCACCTGGTCGATTTCGACAGGCTCGCGCTTTTCGAGGTAAAGCTCCGCAAGCACGGTTCCCGTGCCGCTCACCTCGTCATAGTCGTTTGCGTAGATAGTTGATTTTTCTGCAAGGTTGTATGCGTCGGTGTCATGCACGTCGGGGAGGTCTTTGCACCATTCGTCGACGAGCGCCATGCCGCCCTGGTAACAACCGAATAAGGCCGCTCCGATACCCACCGTCACGATGAGTACGGTCCACAGCCCAGCGTGTGCGCGCGATTCGCGCTGTTTTCTCCGTGGTTTCATGGAGAACACGATACCCGAAAGCGGTATCATTCGCAAAGTTACTCGACGATGATAAGGACATTTTCCATGACGAACCCATACCGAAGCCTGGAGCTGCTTGCTCCCGCCGGCAATATGGCCTGCCTGCATGCGGCCGTCCGAGCCGGTGCCGATGCCGTGTATCTCGGCTGCGAGGATTTCAACGCCCGTCGCGGCGCCGATAATTTCACGCTCGACAATCTTGCCGAGGCGTGCGACTATGCGCACCTGCGCGGCGTAAGCATATATATGACGGTCAATGTCGCCGTCCTACCCGACGAGGCGAACTGCGCCCTGGAGCTGGTTCGACAGGCTTGGCGTCGCGGCGTCGACGCCTTCATTGTTCAGGACATCGGTCTTGCTCGCGAGTTGCGTCGCGTCCTTCCTCAGGCGAAGCTGCATATCTCGACGCAGATGAACACGCATGACGTCGATGGCATACGTGCGGTCGCCGCCCTTGGCGCGTCACGTGTGACATTGGCACGAGAGCTGACCCTGCTTGAAGTCGCCGAGGCGAGTGCGGCCGCCCACGAGCACGGCATGACCGCGGAATGCTTCGGGCACGGAGCCTTGTGCGTCTGCTATTCGGGCCAGTGCTTCATGAGCTCGCTTATTGGCGGACGCTCTGCCAACAGGGGCATGTGTGCTCAGGCCTGCAGGCTTCCTTATTCGCTGCATAATGCAGCGGTGCGCAATCCTCTTCCGTCGCCTGGCGAGCACCTTCTTTCCCCGAAAGATTTGTGCACTATCGATACGTTGGTTGAGCTTGGCGTGACGGGTGTGGACAGTGTGAAGATCGAGGGGCGCATGAAGTCGCCCGAATACGTTTTCACTGTAGTCGGCGTGTATCGTGCAGTGCTCGATCGTCTTGCCGAGCGTTGCGACGAATACGGCCTTGATGACGTGGCGGAGATTGCGACGAAGTTGAAAGGCGAGGGGGCCGGCCCCACCGAAGACGAGCGTCGCATGCTTACCGAGGCGTTCAGCCGCGGCTTTACCGAGGGATACTTGAAAGGCCGCCGTGGAAACGACATCATGAGCTACGGGCGTCCCAACAATCGTGGTGTTTTTGTTGGTCGTGTTGCTCAGGCGAAAGACGGGTTCGTGTCCGTTGCGTCTGAGGTCGAACTGCACGAAGGCGATGTTCTTGAATTCTGGACGGGCAAAGGCCATTTCGCTCATACGCTCGAAAGCGTCGGTATCTATGCGGGTCAGTATCGATTTCCCCTTGGCAAGCGGGTCGGCAAGGGCGACCGCGTTTTTCGCGTGCGCGACGCCTCGCTTGCTTTCTCCGACGATGTGAGCGAGCCGAAAATCGCCGTGCGAGCAAAAGCGACGCTGAGCATTGGCAAGCCCTTGACGATCGAGGCATCGTGCGCTCGGGCATCCGTGTGTTTCGAAGGCCCCGTGATCGAAGCCGCGCGCACGAAGGCCGTCACTTCGCAAGAGGCCTATGAGCATATCGACCGCTTGGGCAATACGCCGTTTGTTTTCGAATCGCTTGATGTGAATGTCGACGAAGGGGTGGGCATCGGGTTTTCGGCGCTGCATAAGGCGCGTACTCAGGCGCTGAAGCGCCTGGAGGAAGCGATGCTTTCCGATTATCGCGAGCGAAAGCTTCCCAAAGCCCCCGAGCGCATCAGGCCTTCGGTCGCGGCCAACCGCCCTTGCTCGGTGGTGGCGTTTGCAACCAACCCTGCATGCGCTCGTGCCGCCAAGCGGGCAGGCGCCGATGCAATCTATGTTCCTGTCCTCAATTATCGTCGTGGGGAAGCATGCGTTGCGGGCCAGTTGAGCGCGACGGCGGAGCAAGCGGGCTATCCTGGCAAGTGCATTATGGCTATGCCCGTTGTCGATAAGGCCTCCATGAACAACGATCCTTCGTTTGATGTATGGGATTACGCCAAGCCCGGCAAGCCGTTGTTCGTCGAAAACTTCGGTCAGCTTGTTCGTGCTCGCGAAGAAGGCATGCATGTCGAGGTTGGCCCCCACGTTCCCGTGACCAATGCGTTTTCTTTGCAGGTGATGGCCGATATGGGCGTCGAGCGTGTCTGGTTATCTCCCGAGCTGACGCTTGCTCAGATTGAAAAACTCGGCGAACAGACGCCGGTCGCACTAGGGCTTACCGTTTCCGGCTACCAGGAGCTGATGACGACTGAACATTGCTTGCTGATGAGCCAAGGCCCCTGTGACCAGCGTTGTAGCGAATGCGCACGCAGGAAAAGCCCGCATTTTCTGGAGGATCGCAAAGGCTATCAGTTCCAGGTTGTCACCGATTCGTGCGGCAGAAGCCACCTGTACAATGCCGTTCAACTCGACGCAGCCCACCTTGCGTGCGATCTGATCGCTGCGGGCGTGTCGGCGTTTATGGTCGATACGACGCTTATGAACGTTGAGCAAACCACCAAGGCGGTGTCGCGTGTTGTGAGGGCGCGCGATATCGCGGCCAAGGGGGACAATTCTCTTCCGAAGGCCGAAGGGTGCACCACCGGCCATCTGTTTAGAGGCGTCCGATAGCGTTTCGCCTTCTCTGTGCTACTATGCAGGGTTATACGTACCGGCGGAAGTCGCAGGCTTCCGCCTTATATTCGGCAGTGTAATGCGCCTTGGCGCTTCGCAGCAAAGGAGATGAGTCCGATAACTCCCGAAGAACAGCTTCATATCATCAAATCCGGCATCGACACGCTTGTTCCCGAAAGCCTTCTTCTCGAGAAGCTCAAGCGCGGTAAAGAGCTTAATATCAAACTGGGTGTCGATCCTACGGCTCCCGATATCCATCTTGGACATGCGGTGCCTTTGCGCAAGCTGCGCCAGTTCCAAGACCTCGGCCATCGCGTGACTTTGATCATCGGCGACGGCACGGCCCTGATCGGCGATCCTTCGGGACGCAATTCGACGCGTCCGCAGCTTACGCGCGAGCAGATTTCGGCGAATGCGCAGACTTACGTCGACCAGGCATTTAAAATCCTCGATCCCGAGAAAACCACGCTGCGTTACAACTCCGAGTGGATTTTGGATCTCGACATGGAGAAGCTGCTTAAGCTGCTGAGCAACTTCACCGTCGCTCGCATTCTTGAGCGCGATGACTTCCATAAGCGCTATACGGGCGGCTTGCCGATCGCGCTGCATGAGTTCCTCTATCCCGTCATGCAGGCCTATGACTCCGTTGTCATCGAAGCCGACGTCGAGCTCGGCGGCTCCGATCAGCTGTTCAATCTTCTTGCCGGTCGCGAGCTCATGGAGAAAGTCGGCATGGAGCCGCAGGTCGCTTTGACCCTGCCTCTTCTCGAGGGAACCGATGGCGTGCAGAAGATGTCGAAAAGCTACGGCAACTACATCGGCCTTACCGACGCCGCAAACGACATGTTCGGCAAGGTCATGAGCATCCCCGACGAGCTGATGGTGAAATACTATCGCCTTGCTTCGACGGCAAGTGTCGCGCAAATCGATGAAATCGAGCGTGGTCTTGCAAATGACGAGCTGCACCCCAATAAGGTGAAGCGCGCATTGGCTCGCAACATTGTTGCGGCTTACCATGATCTCGATGCGGCGGAAGCCGCCGAGGCCGATTTCGACCTGAAGTTCAAAGAGCATGGTTTTCCTGCCGATGCCCCGGTCTTCGAAGCCGATTTGACCCCCAACGATGAGGGCAAGGTTTATTTCGCGAAGCTTATGGTCGATGCCGGCGCGGCGCAAAGCGTCTCCGATGCTCGTCGCCTTATCGACGGGGGAGCAGTGAAACTTAACGGCGAGACTCTTGAGGCCAAGGCATACAACGTGGCGCCCGAACGTCTTGCAAAGGCGGAAATCCAGGTAGGTAAGAAAAAGTTTTTCCGTCTGAAGTAATTCCAGACCGGAAGACGAACTAAAATCTCAATTGCGCGAAATGCAAAAGACAGCCTTACGGCTGTTCGTAAATTGGGACATTGCTGAAACGCCGCTTGCATTTAGAGGCAAGCGGCGTTTTGCTATCAAGCACCCGGATTCATGCAGAATGCGGCAGGATATCCGGGTGCCGACTCATCTCCCATCGTACATATATGGAGGAATTATGTGTAGAGAAGTTGGATATTGAATTATAGAGAGCTTCTCTGCATAATAACGAACTTGTCGCCAGGAGCGAATTCGGCTTAATTGCTGAAAAAGAGAAAATAAAATTTCTTAAATTTTCTCTTGACTCCTGCTAAGAGCGAGCGTAATATACAACCTCGCCGCTCGACGCGGCACCCCCTCCGAGCGAGGCGGGGCACCTTGAAAACCGGATACTGGAAGACGGAATGAAAACGGGACCCG
>JAUNLI010000087.1 GCA_030532315.1 Slackia sp. | reverse complement strand
GACGGTCTGTACTCCCTCAGTCGCGCAATAGCCGACTTAGCATGCGCGTCATCGATTACGAGCTTGGCGTATACCGATTCTTGCAGCATCAAATACCCTTCTTTAAGCAAGTATTTCCGAAAGAGCCGGTAGCTCTTCCTCTGTGCTGCCGTTTCAGTGGGCAAGTCGAAGAATACAATTACTCTCATATAACGAATTCTCCCTCGAGCATCCACTATCGCTCAAACCCTTCAATGGCGCTTACGGGAATATCCTTGTTGAGCGCCGCGAGACAATCCCTGACATACAGAGATACGACCGAGCTCAACTTATACGACCCTCCTTTGTACGACACAATCCAACAAGCCATGCTTCCCAAGTTGCGTCGCATTTCAGCATCGAATGACACGCCCAAGTTCGCAATGACCGAATAATCGATCAGCGGGCGAAAAGGCTCCATGAAATCACAGGCTAAGTTGAATTGGTTGTACTCGTTTCTGTGGCAGATTCCGCATTGAGTAAGATAGCCCTTGGAAACGATTTCCCTGCTCACCATGGAAAGAAGAACGGCATAGCCGAAGTTAAGAGCGGCATTGGTGGGCGTATCGGCCTCGCGCGAGAAATCCCTCCCGAACAACGCCGAGAAATAAATCCGAGCCGCCCACGCTTCCCTGTTTGTCGTGTCGCCCGAACGAACTTCGCTTATTCCCTCCATAAGGGTACGAGCCTGCGCAAGGCACTCCTGCTCCTCCAAAAGACGCGCCTGCTGACGAATCTTCTCCTTCACCACCTGCTGCCAAACACGCTTTTTGATCGGTTCGCCCCATGCCAGCTGCTCACTCACGCGCTTGCTTGTGTTATGCGCCCCGTACAGCGGCAAATATTGCCCGACAGGATTGCATTTCTCGTCGGCAACGATGAGTGCGATTTTCGATTTAGCCAGTTCAGAGAGCAAGTATGCACTTATGTACACCTGGGTGTCCTGCAGGATAATGCTGGAAATCTCCGACAGGTGAATCTTTACGGTATCGTCGGTTTTGCGCACCACAAGATAACCGCCTTGATAGCTGCAACGACACTTGCTCTCGATGAAGATAGTCCTAAAGGCCAAGCTTGTACCGCCTTTCGAACATGCCCGTCACCGAAGAATCGATAAACCAGAAATCGACATTGGGATCGGAGAGCTCTTTGGAATGAGTGACGCGCATGCATCCTGCAGCCTTCGAGCCAGTAAGGGGCTCAAGATTAATCATATTAACTTTGGCCGAGGCAATAGAAACCAGGGAAAGCAAAACATCCGCCTTCTCTTTCGCGCAAAGCATAGAAAACCTCGCTTCATCGTCAAAAGCCTTAAGCTGAGTCCCGAGACGCTTCGCATACAGATTATATTTTGAAGCAATGGTCTTATAGAGACTATCGAAATCGCACTCTTCGATGGAAGAGCAATCGCCACTCAGCATGTATTTGACAAACTCGGTCTCCTCTTGCGTAAAGGCAAACTGCCGAGCGTTACGAACCTCCTTAATCCCCGTTATATAAAGTCTGTCTCCGTTAAGTTCGATTTGCTGGTATTTATAAATTTTCCTCTTGAGGATTCGCTTGAAAACAAGCTTCTTTTCCTCTGCAAGCCCTCTGGCATAGTCCTCAAGAGCCCCTGCGTTTCCTTGCAATGCGGATGCCACCCGTACAGGAACGGACGCAAATTCAACTACACGTTTGCCCTTCTTCTCCGCTTCGTACACGAAGAAGTAGGCAAATTGTTCACGTGAATAGCTTCCGTATTTTTCGGGATCCAAGCCTCCC
Source organism: Slackia sp. (assembly GCA_030532315.1). Taxonomy (GTDB): domain Bacteria; phylum Actinomycetota; class Coriobacteriia; order Coriobacteriales; family Eggerthellaceae; genus Slackia. Next base: position 7,582 of record JAUNLI010000087.1, on the reverse strand, counting down.
TTGAGAGGAATGGTCATCTTCTTTCCCGCCGCCTTGGGCGAATAGATCGTGGCATCCCAGAACGCCCCGCTCGTTTCTTCGGGCATGCGCGAAATGAAGCAGTCTTTGTAGTTAAGCGATGCGCGAATGGAATCCACCGCAGCATCGGCATTCCACGTATCCTTGAAAACTTCGCCTGTCTCGGCGTCGAAACCCGAAGTCAAGAAGCTCGATACGATGAAACTCGCCGAACCGGGCATTTGTCTTGTCTTCGCAAACGTGTTCGCCTGTCCCCTGACAAACTGCTTCACGAGGGCTGCCATTTTCAAAGGATTCTCGAAAACATCGCCATGACGCATCTGAATAAACAGTCCCATTCGGCACGCCAGATACGCATCATGCGCATGATGGAAATCGTTGATTTCACGGCATTTGGCAAAACCGCATTCTGAACGCAGCTGGCTGGAAAGCCCGGCTTTAACGGGAAGAACAGCGGTATCCGCATAGCGAGCACGCATGACCTGCTGCACTTGCTTGACCACCTGGCTCGTTTCCACCAGCTGACGATTAATGAAGCCTTTCAACCTGTCATCGGAAATGCGGTCGCGCATGAGATTATTGAGCTTCTTATCGCCAATGAGGTCAGCAGCATGGAGCTTCTCCCAGAAGCTGCGCATCCTTTGCACAATGCCTTGATCGATGAGAAGCGAATCGAGCTTGCGCTGGTTCTCGTCCGCCAACACCAATACCTTGTTTTCAAGGCTGTCGTCTTTAACGTATGATTGAGGAATGATATGGTCGACCTGGTATTCCTGCAGCCTATTGATATCCAAAGCCTTGCCCGAATACATACATTTACCGCACTGCGAGAAATAAAGCATCAGGCGTTCGTCATCCAAATCTTGCGGAGTTCGTCCGCTCAGCTCGCCATACACATCGGCATATTCCTTTTTCAGCTCAGAAAGCGCGCTTTTAAGGGCATCGTAGCGCCTCTTAGTACGCTTGCCCTTATTGCGAGGATCCTCATCGCGAGTGACTTCGATAAAGATATTCGCAGGAGGCTTTTTAGCTATGCCAATGATTTCATCCACGATCTTCAATGCCTGGTTCACACCACGGCGTAAGGCCGGCGAACCCGTCATGCCATCGAGAGCGAAGTCGGAACCCATCATACGTTGCGCGTTTTCCGATTCGATCAATGCGCTGAATTCAAAAGCGTCATCATGAAGAATCTCCATGAGGTTCATTGCGCGACCCAATCGCCTCCCGTTGTTCTGGTCGCCCTCAATGAGGATATCCATGATGCTTTTCTTTCCATTGTCGGTCGGAGACTTCACTTCCGCCAAGAACTTACGAGAAAGCCTTCCCCATCCCGCGTAACGCTTACGACAGATCTTCGTCACCTGCTCGGCAGAAAGCCTCTTGCCATACGTCGCCTTGATTTTGCGCTTCAGGATGGCGCGGTCTTCAAAAACGGTATTCCAGAGAATCAGGTCTTCGACCATGGCGATATCAACGTCGGACAGCTCATCGACCTCAAGAATCTTGCAGAAATCACAATAAGAAGAAAGCTTCGACTCAAAACGATCGACACCCTGACCACCACGCACATGGTATGAACCACCGGCGGACTTCTGCCCATTGGGGCCGTGTTTCTTCTCAAGCCATGATTCGACAACGTCGTATCTCACGCCGCTTTTACGCTTCTTAAAAAGCTCTTCCACAATGCCCAAACGATCTTCCGCGTCGAAGCGATACCATTTGTCACCATCCTGCGTCCACTTCGCACCATTTAGCTCGTTGAGCACGCAGAACATCTCATACATGAGAGAGCAACGCGGCAAAACAAGTTCGCCCTGCAGATAGGTGCACGTGCCTGTCATACGACGAATGAACGCCTCAGCAGACGCATCCTTGTCGATGATTTCTTCCCAATTCCAAGGGAAAACTTTTTCATCTTCCTTGCCGGGCAGACGTTCCGACCATGCAAAACGCAACGTGCCATCGGCGGCTTTGGCTGCGTTCTTTTTCGTCAAGGGTCCGACGTAATACGGAATGCGGAACGTCACCAACGACTCGATTTTCCCCTTTTCAGCCGCAAGAAATGGATAATGTTTGCTTTGGCGATCGATGATGGCATCCATCTCTTCCAAATGCAGCTGATACGGAATGGAACCGTTGTCACTCGTTTTCAGACGACGCAAAAACACGCGATCTTCCATGGATTCTTTCATTGCGGAATAGCGCGCATCGTCTTTGGCAGCCGTTCCTTCGAACAAAGCGTCGATGGCTTTCAGGAATTCGTCATAGCCAAGTTTGGATGTTCCCAGGTTATACGCCGTGTAGCCTTTGGCCTTCGAGGCATCGTATTCAGACGTCCCCTCGTAAAATGCGCCCCTGAAAAACGACTCGTAAGAATGAGGAGCGTATTCTTTGACAAGGCATTTTAGGAGCGCAAGGTCTTTTCCGTAGCGATCGTACTCGTGCACCTTGCACGTAGAAAGCAATTCTCCTTGCGCACCGCTCAGAATACCCATCAATACGAACGACGAATACACCGCGCGCATGGCATCGAACAGATCGACACCGCTGTCGGGACATACGAATTCCTCGATTTTTTCTTCGTTCGACAAGGCGAATTTTGCATTCTCCAATTCTTCGCCAAACAGCGCAGAGAAATCGGCGGAATAACCGACCACGGCCTTCGAAATGGCCGTTGCCTTCTTTTTTTCGCTCTTTTCAAAACCGAGCGCGGCCGCAATACGCTCCTGCTTTTCTCCCGTACGCAACGACTCATCTTCAAATGCGGCTATTACATCAGCGGGACGAGGGCTGCATGCGATGTCTTCCAGAGCGCACCACTCTTCCAGGGCGCAGCAGAGCAGATTAACCGATTCGTGTGTATTGGCGTTCTTGGCGCTCAAACCAGGAGTGTCTTGATGGAGGAAATTACCACGATGTTTCACGATATTATGAAATGCAAGATAGATAAGGCGAATATCCGCGCATTCATCCGTCTCTATCAGCCATTTGCGCAAATGGTAGATAGTGGGAAACTTCTCATAATATTCAGGCTCGTTCAAACCATCACCATTAAACAAAGGCCAGCGATAATCAGCGCAATCAGGATTCCTATCGTCCTTTTGCAAGCGCGACTGGTTTAGACGAATGAAGAAATCGGGGTCGACCTTTGCAACCTCATCTGCAAAGATTCCCTGAAGAAGATCGAGTCTTTGACGACGACGGTCATAGCGACGACGTTGTCCTCGATGCGTCCTCGTTTCTGCCGCAGAATCGGCCGAAGGAAAAATGCGGCTTCCCCACGTCGGCTTCCCTTTGAATCGGCAAAGGTTGCCGTCTTCATCCACAACGGACCAGCCAACCGAACCGGTGCCAATATCCAACCCGACGCTGTACGACTCCACTTTGCGCAAATTCATGGCACAACCCCTTAACGCCCCGTTTGCGAACATGCTACAATGCCAGTATCTTGATACCAGTCAAGATGTCACTGCGAGTCAAAATAAAGGCTTAGCCTAAAATGCCTCTTTACGAGGCGCCACGGAGGTGGCGATTCGACCCGCATAAGAGCCCTACGGGGCTCTTTTCTTTACCAGCGTCCAACTTGCCTCGATCGAAACAGGATGTCCCATGGCAATCGGACCATCTCATTATAGTTGCATATACAAATAACCAGTCATGACGACGGGGGCTTATCGGCCAAAACCGCACTCAATCGGCCATGAAAATAAAACTCCGTCTTGCGTTTCTTCCAAACCGGATTGGCATTTCGCGTCAAAAGGAAGGAGCCCCGCGGGGCTCCTTCCTGGTTCATCGATTTTTTCCATGCGCGTTTCTGTTCGGCGCGATTATATTTCGCGTCACCGTGCGCGCCGTAGCCGCAAGCATAGCCGTTGTAACGCGGCTTTTTCGCCAACGTCGCCTCTTCAGCAGACAGACGCCACACGGCTCCCGTCTTGGAAACGCTGCGAATACGCTTTGCATGCGCTCGCTTCGCCTTCTTCGACACTCGCCTCACCTCCTCCGGAATCGCACTTCATACGCGGGACAGCAAAAGCCCATCAGACCTCATATGCCCGTCCCATGATGGTACCATGAAAAATGACAGCCACGGCGTTCTCACGAACGCATCGAATGCATGGCCCGAACGAAGCCCTTATGCCTGATGCGCATACCGTCCCGACGACTCGAAAGAAACGGAGCAATCCCGTGATTCGCCCCATTATGAAAAACGAATTCTTCCTCCAACAGCCAAGCGAAGATGCCACGCTTCTCGATGCGCCGATTGCACGCGATCTACTGGACACGATGGCATTGCACGCGCATGAATGCGTGGGCATGGCGGCCAACATGATCGGCCAGCACAAACGCATCATCGTGTTCATGGACGCAGAAACGCCACGCGTCATGATGAATCCCGAAATCATCGACGCAAAAGAGGAATACGAAACGGAAGAAAGCTGCCTGTCGCTTACCGGATGCCGCACCGCAAAGCGATTCCGCACGATTCGCGTGCGCTATCGAGACCTTGCCTTCGAAGAACGCACCGAAACGTTCGAAGGGTTTTCCGCACAGGTCATCCAGCATGAAATCGACCACTGCAACGGCATAGTCATTTAAAGCACGCCTCCGAAAGACGGCAACGCACGCCCTGTCTCAACGGCAATGCGCCGCCGCAACAAGACTGTTCACCGCCTCTCCCGATTCCTCGCGAAACCCAAGAGGGGCGACCATTCGCAGCAAATAACGCCAAACCGCTCAACGATGGCAAAAGAAAAAGGAGGCTTCCCTCCTTTTTCTTAAAGAACGCACACTTCGATATACCCGAATCACACAACGCGCTACTCGCGGGCATCGAGCTCGTCGATGGCACGCTGCAAATCATCGGGCAAGCTGTCTTCGAATTCCAAACGCTCCCCCGTCACGGGGTGCGTGAATGCCAGCCTGTAAGAATGCAAAAACTGGCGGTCGAGGCCCAGGTTGTCCTTTTTCTGCCAGCCGTACACCGGGTCTCCCACGCACGGATGCTTGATGTATTCCATATGCACGCGAATCTGATGTGTGCGGCCGGTATAGAGCTTGCAATCGATCAGCGTGTAGCCGTCGTCGTTTCTGCCGGGCTCGAAGCGGCGCTTCACCTCGAAGGTGGTAATCGACGGACGCGCGTTGTCGCGATCGGACACCTTCATGCGAAGACGGTCGCGTTCTCCACGCGCGATAGGCGCATCGACCAGGCCGGTTTCAAGAGGGATCCACCCCTGCACGAGCGCCAAATAATGCCTGTCCACATCGCGCGTACGAATGTCCTCCATGAGAGCAAGCCCGACTTCGTTTGTTTTCGCGCACAGCATAAGCCCGCTCGTATCCTTGTCCAGGCGATGGACAATGCCCAACCTGTCTCGCTCGCCCTGCACGTCGCAGAGATTCTCGCGTCCGCAATGGGCAATCAATGCATTGACGAGCGTGTCGCCGTAATGCCCGTCGGCAGGATGGCACACCAAACCCGCCTGTTTGGAAATCACCAGCAAATAATCGTCCTCGTAGCGCACATCGAGCGGAATTTCGACCGCATCGAGCACGGGCGCGTGGGGATCGTCGAACGTTTCGTACTCAAGCACATCGCCCGCTGCCACCGTGGCGCTTTTGCGCGCAATACGCCCGTTCAAGGCGGCGCAGCCCTCGGCGATGCATTTCGCCGCTGCGGAACGTGTGGGATACAGCCCTTCGGCTGCCATGAAGGCGTCGAGGCGCATTCCCGAAAACTCGGGAGCCACCTCTATGCGAGCGACATCGGTCACGATGCGCCTCCTTTCCAATAAAAGCCGACGAGGAACACCTGCGCAGCCCACAAGCCCGCAGATGCCCCTCGAATCAAACTACGTCCGATTGCATCGAACGCATGTGTAAACCGCCCTGTGCTTAGACGGGCATTCACGAAGAGCGGCCGTTTTCACCGCATTCGGCATCATCGGCGCTCAAAAGATCGGTACGGATCTCAGACTCGCTTTTCTCCCCTTCGCATGCACTTCCCTGAAAAACGCCCTCGGAAACACAAGATGCCTCGCAAAGGCCGCCCTCGGAGCGGCTTGCCACAAGATAGCCCGCAATAAGCAAAACGAACCCACAGGTCACACCTATATCGGCGATGTTGAACACCGGGAAATCGATGAATGTCAGGTCGATGAAATCGACCACGTAGGCCTGGGAAAAGCGGTCGATCGCATTGCCCATGCCTCCTGAAAACACAAGCGCAAGCGCACAGGTTTCAAGCATGGTGGCGGCATGCCCCGTCAGACGACGGTAGAACACGAAGGCCACGACGATCGCCGCGCATACAAGAAGCGAAGTGACGCCAAGCAAGAACGTCGAATCGCCGAACAGGCCCCATGCCATGCCGGTGTTGTGCACCAAACGGAATCTGAAAAGACCGTAAGAAGCAGCAGAGACCTCTCCAAGAGCATAAGCGCCTTGGAAGTAGGCCTTGGTCAGCTGGTCGATGATAAGCCAAACGGCGGCGACGCCTAAAAAGACGCCGCCGCTTCGCATCATCGAACGATTCTCATCATGCGCCATAGACGCTATTCGCCCATCTTTTCGAGAACCGCAGCGCAACGTGCGCACACGTCGGGATGTGCAGAATCGGCGCCCAGTTCGCGATGGTTCCAACAACGCGGGCATTTCGCCGCCTCGGTCTTGGACACCGCCACCGAAACCTCGTCGGCCTCGGTGCGCTCGATAGCAACGCTTGCCACAATGAAAAGCTCCTCGAGGTCGGAAGCATCCGATGCGGCCAGCGCTTCGTATGCAGCCTCGGGCGCGGAAATGGTCAACGCGGCCTCCTGGCTCTTATTGACCGTCTTGGCGTTACGCGCATCCTCAAGAGCCTTGGTCACAGCATCGCGCACCTCAAGCAGCGCGTCGAAGCGGGCCATGAATGCCTCGGCCTGGTCGCCCTTCGGCAGAACAGGATAGAAATCGTCGTCCGTAGGCCAGCCGGCAAGCTGCACGTTTTCGACGCGACCCTCACGATTGCGCTCGGCCTCGGGATAGTGCTCCCATACCTCGTCGCAGGTGAACGTAAGAATCGGGCTCATGATGCGCACCATCACTTCGAGGATGTTCATGAGCACGGTCTGAGCCGCACGACGCGAAGGCGAATCGGGGGCCTCAGCGTACAGGCGGTCCTTGATGACGTCCATGTACACGGCGGAAAGGTCGGTGATGACGTAGTCATAGAGCGTACGGAACACCTGATGGTAGTGATATTCGTCGTATCCACGCTCTACCTCGTGCAGCACCTCGCGCAAACGCAGCAACGCCCAAACGTCGATCGGCTTGAGCGCATCGAATTCGACGCGGTCGCGCTGCCAGTCGAAGCCGTCGAGGTTGCCCAGCAGGAAGCGGAAGGTGTTGCGGAAACGACGGTAGGCGTCGGAGGTGCGCTGCAGAATGGTGTCGCCGATGGACACGTCGACGGAATAGTCGGTGGAAGCAACCCACAGGCGCAACACGTCTGCACCGTACTTGTCGGTCACTTCGCGCGGATCGATGCCGTTGCCCTTGGACTTCGACATCTTCTCGC
>JAUNLI010000086.1 GCA_030532315.1 Slackia sp. | reverse complement strand
CTCGGCTGTTAACCGATAGGTTGTAGGTTCGAATCCTACCCGGGGAGCCACTTCGCAGCATTGCCCGCATAAGCGGGCTTTTTTATTCTTCGCGGTTTCCGGCTTCGGTACGTGCGGTGTTCCATGGCCCTCGATTTATCGATTAGCCGTGAACACGTCGCCGCAGAAAGCGACGTCCGGCTCTTTCTCGAAGCCGGCTGGTATACTGTGTCAGTCTTACGAAAACAATCGTTTTACCAATAGAGGGTGACAAGCGTGAGCAGCAAAGACGGCGAAAAGAGGCAGTCCTCTTCGAGCGCGGCGCGCAAGACCGATCAGCCGCAGAGCCCAAATCGCATTCAGGAAAGCAAGCGGCGTCAAGCGCCGGGTTCGGCGGGCGGCTTCCAGCCGTCGTCTACCGCCGTGTTTCGTCCTGTGGATGCCGATGCGGCCGCCAAACGTGCTCGCAGGGGAGCACATGCTCGTAAACAGGGCGTTGATGCCCCTCAGTCCACGGCCGTCATGCCCGTGGACACGACACGTCGCGCATCCGGCCGAAACCGTCAACAGCCTGGTGCATTCCAGGGTTCTTCCGATTCGTCCGCAGGTCGGACCGATTTTGCGCAGCCGCGCAAGTCGCGTGCAGGCAAAGCAATCGCCATCACGGCAGGTGCCATGGTCTTGCTGCTGGCGGTCGTCTACGTTGCGGGTGCGGTTGCATTCATGGGCCGTTTTTATCCGAACACCACGATGGGAAAACTCGACCTTTCCTTGAAAAGCGCCGATGAGGCGGTTGCGATTCTGAGCGACGCAGAACGCGATTACACCCTGCGCGTGCAAGGTCAGGGCCTTGATTTCAGCATCACATCCAAGCAGGCGGGCCTTGGCGTAGACGTTCGTAAGATTGTCGAAGACGCTCTCGCCGATTCCGACCCGTGGAAGTGGCCGCTGCGTATCGCCGGCGATCATGACGAAACGAGTCGTATGGTTGCTGCAAGCGATACGGAATCGCTTAGCGCTGTCGTGCACGATGCCGTCGACGCCTATAACGAAATCGTCGAACCTTCCGCAGATGCTTATGTCGGTTTCGATGAAGAGCAAGGTGCCTATACGGTGCACGATGAGGTGTACGGCAAGCAGGTTTCGGCCGATGCCGTTATCGAGGCGGCCACGAAGGCCATCGCGTCGATGCAGGAGTCGGTCAAGCTGGCCGAAGATGTGCTGATCAAACCTGCGGTTCTTTCTGACGACGATGCCTTGGCGACGGCGGCAGAAAAGGCCAACGTGATGATCGGCTGCGACGTGGTTCTGAAATCGGCAACCGATGGAACGCAGATAACCGAGCTCGACGGATCCGTCATTTCGCAGTGGATCACATTCGACGAGGCCCTGCAGCCCGTGCTTGATAGCGCTGCGCTCGACACGTGGGCGAATGAACTTGCGTCGTCGTTCAACACCGTGGGAACGATGCGTTCGTATACGCGCCCCGACGGCAAGCATGTCGAAGTCGGCGGCGGCGATTACGGCTGGATGGTTGATTCCGCCGCGCTGATTTCCGCCGTCCAAGAGGCGGTCAGCAACGGCACGGTGGGCGATTTGAGCATTCCCTGTTCATCGACCGGCAACGGCTTCACGGCTCCCGGGCAGGATTGGGGTGCCTACTGCGATATCGACCTGACCGAGCAGCATGCGTATTATTACGATGCGTCGGGTGCGCTTTTGTGGGATGCACCGGTGGTGACGGGCAAGCCCAACGGCGAAGACGACACGCCGACGGGCGTTTACTATCTTAAGAATCTGCAGCAAGATGTTTCTTTGAAAGGCCCGGTCGACCCTGAAACCAACAAACCCGAGTGGGATTCCCCGGTCGATTATTGGATGCCGTTCGTCGGCAATATGGTCGGTTTGCACGATGCGCCCTGGCAGCCTGCCAAGGTGTTCGGCGACCCCGAGGCTTACAAGACCTACGGAAGCCACGGCTGCATCAATCTTTCGGTCGATAAGGCCGCTGCGCTGTTTGGCACCATCAAGATCGGCGATGCGGTAATCGTCCATTGGTAGCCCAGCCGTTTTCAAGGTCGTCTTCGATGCTTTTGCGGTCGTGTCCGTTTTTGCTTCATCGAAGCCAGGTGAATGGTGCTTCGCCTCGTCTGGAAGCGGGGATGCAAAATCGTGTAGACTAGGCGATTGATTTTAATGCAATTGATTTTCTCGGTTGCGTCTGGCGATGTGTTCGCTGGGCGCTTCCGTGTGTATGAGGGTGAACGAATATGATTATGCAGATAGAGCACGTGTCTAAAAGCTTCGGCGGGCGCGTTCTATTTTCCGACGTGAACTTCCGTCTTGAGGCTCATGACCGCTTGGCGCTTGTCGGACCCAACGGCGCCGGCAAAACGACGCTGCTCAATATTATTACGGGTCATGAGGATGCCGATGAGGGGCAAATCGTGTTCGCGCGCGGCGCCGTGGCGGGATACCTCGAACAGGAAGCAATCGAAATGGAGGACCGCTCCATCTTCGAGGAGGTCATCTCAAGTCAGTCCGAAGTCTTGGAGGCCGAGCGCCGTTTGCAGCAGCTCGAGGAAAGCTTGGGTGCAAATCCGACTCCTGAGGCCCTTAGGGCTTGCGGTCGAGCGCGTGACGTCTATGAGTCGCTCGGTGGGTATGTCCTTGAATCCCAGGTCAGAAGCGTTATGTTTGGCCTTGGCTTCAAAGAGGAAGACATGGCGCGCTCCACGGGCGAGTTTTCGGGCGGCTGGCAGATGCGCATCGCGTTGGCGAAGCTTCTGATCCGCAAGCCCGACGTGCTTCTGCTCGACGAGCCCACCAACCACCTCGACCTCGAAAGCGTCAAATGGCTCGAAGGTTTTCTGCGCGGCTACGAAGGCGCCGTGGTGGTGGTTTCGCACGACCGTGCGTTCATGGACAACATGGTCGATCGCGTCGCCGAAATCGATGGCGGCCGTCTGCAGCTGTACAAGGGCAATTATTCGTCGTATCTGCGTCAGCGCGAAGAGCATATCGAGCGTTTGAAGCAGGAGGCGGAAAAGCAGGCGGAAGAGATTGCCCATATGGAGGCGTTCATCGAGAAATTCCGCTACAAACCCACTAAGGCCAAGCAGGTCCAGGACCGCGTGAAAAAGCTCGAGAAGATCCAGCGTGTCGAAGTGCCCCAGGAAAAAAAGACGGTGCATTTCAACTTCGTGCAGCCGCCGCGCACCGGAGACATGGTGGTGCGCATGACGGGTGTGTCGAAAAGCTTCGGCGACAAGCATGTCTATGACGCGCTCGATTTCTCGATGTTTCGCGGCGATAAAATCGCACTTGTCGGACCCAACGGCGCCGGCAAATCGACCCTGCTCAAGATGGTCGCAGGCGCGCTTGCTCCCGATGCGGGCACCATCGAATACGGGGTGCATGTGAACAAGACCTATTTCGCTCAGCATCAGCTCGAAGAGCTCTATCCCGGAAACACCGTGTTCGAAGAACTCGATCGCGTGGCGCCCGGCTGGACCATCAGCCAGGTGCGAAGCCTTCTTGGTGCGTTCTTGTTCCAAGGCGATGCGGTGGAAAAGAAGGTCGGCGTGCTTTCGGGCGGCGAGAAGTGTCGCCTTGCTTTGGCGAAGATGCTCGTGGCTCCGGCCCCGCTTCTGTGCCTGGACGAGCCCACCAACCACCTCGACATCGCAAGTGCCGATATCCTCGAACAGGCGCTCAACCGCTTCGACGGAACCATTTTGCTGATTACGCACGACCGCCATCTTATTCGTAATGTTGCAAACAAAATCGTGGAAGTGCTCCCGGGCAAGATGACCGTTTATGATGGCGACTACGACTATTACTTGTTCAAATCGGGCCAGCTTGCTCAAGGAGGCGATCTTTCTGCATCTTCGCTGGAAGATTTCCTCGACCAGCCTGAAGGCGAGGTGCGCTCTCGCGCCAAGCGTGGAGCCGCTCAAGAGAAGCGTGCGAAAGCGAAGGAGGCTTCTGCTCGCTCGTCGGCGAATGCCGTCAAGCCGGGCGAGTTGACGGCGCCGCGCGCAAGCGCTCCGAAGAGCAAAGAACAGAAGCGCCGCGAAGCCGAGGCGCGCAATAGGGCCTATGCAGCTTTGAAGCATCATCGCAAACGCATTGCCGAGCTCGATGCCCAGATGGAGCGCGACAACGCCCGTATGAAAGAACTGCTTGACCTCATGGCCGATCCCGATTTCTACATTAACGAGTCGGCAAGCTCCGATGCAGTGGCAGAACATGCCCACCTGAAAAAGCGCCTTGCCGAAGCGGAGGAGGAATGGTTCATGCTGACGGAGGAGCTTGAAGAAGAAATGGCTCGCCAGCAGGTGTAGGACCTATACGGCAGCTTTCGAGCAACCGTCGTGTGTCGGGATTGCGCATGCAAGTTTGTATCCGAGGAAGGGGAGGCCGTGGAGCCTTTGAACATCGTGCTCGTCGAGCCGGAGATTCCGCAGAACACGGGCAATATCGCCCGTACGTGTGCCTGCCTGGGCGCTCGGCTGCACCTTGTCGAGCCGATGGGCTTTCGCCTGACCGACCGAAATATCAAGCGCGCTGGCTGTGATTATTGGGACAAGGTGGAAATCGTGCGTTGGCCATGCGCCGAGGCGTTTTTCGAAGCTCACGAAAAAGACGAACTCCACCTGTTCACAGGCCATGCGAACCGCGCCTATTGCGATGTGTCCTACGGTGAAGCATGCTATCTGATATTTGGCAGAGAAAGCCGCGGGCTCGCTCCCGAATTTATCGAGCGTTTTTCTTCATCGTGCGTGCGCATTCCTATGCGTGACGACCTTCGAAGCCTGAACTTGAGTAACGCCGTTGCAATCGGCGCTTATGAGGCATCGCGTCAAGCGGGCTTTCGAGGGCTTTCTTAAGGTGGGCGCGCCAAGTTTTGAATTAACCGCCGGTCTTTTCACAAAGGCCTTTCCATACGTTAGACTTTCTTGATTATGACTTCACTTCCTTATCTCATATGCTCAGTGCTCAGTTTTATTCCCGCAATCGTCTTTCACGAGGTTGCGCACGGTTTCGCGGCCGCGAAGCTGGGTGACCCGACGGCGAAGAGCCGGGGCCGCTTGAGTTTGAATCCGCTCAAGCACGTCGATCCGTTCGGCACGGTGCTCATGCCGCTTCTGCTCCTGTCTTTGGGCGGGCCCGTTTTCGGTTATGCGAAGCCCGTGCCGTACAATCCGGCGTATTTTAAAAACAAGCGTACAGGCGAGGCGATCGTGGGGCTTGCAGGTCCTGCGGCCAACTTCGTCATGGCGTTGTTTGCGGGCATCGTGGCATGGCTGTTCTATCCCGTTGTGCCTGAGCTTGCGGCGGAAAGCGAGCTCTTCTTCTATTTCTACGTGTTCTTTTTGCCAATGTTTGCGCTGGTGAATCTGTATCTGATGTTCTTCAACCTCATTCCCTTGCCGCCCCTCGACGGTTCGAGCGTTATCGCGCTGTTCCTCAATGATAGGCAGCTTATGCGCTATTACCAGATTCAGCGCTACGCCCTTCCTGTCTTCATGGTCGTGGTGGTGTTGGTTCCGTACGTTTTCCATGTCAACCCGATCGGGGCTTATCTCGATTTGACGGCAGGCACGCTGGCGCGTCTGCTTTTCCCGTTCCCGATTTAGGCCGCCATGTCGTATCGCGTTCGCATAGACAGCTTCGAAGGACCGTTCGATCTTCTGCTTTATCTGGTCAGCCGTCAAAAGGTCGATATCGGGTCTATTTCTGTCGCGCAGATTGTGGACCAGTATCTTGCCTATATCGACCGCATGCAGAAGCTTGACCTCGATGTGGCGAGTGATTTTTTGCTTGTCGCCTCGACCTTGCTTGAAATCAAGGCCGCGTCCTTGCTTCCGCGTGAAGACGACGAAGCCGTCGATGAGCTCGAAGAGCTTTCTCCAAGCGAGGCGCGCGATATTCTCATCGAGCGGCTTATCACTTATAAGAAGTTCAAAAATGCCGCTGCTGCGCTGGGGGCGCGCTTCGAGCAGGAAAGCCTCATGCATCCGCGCCTGTTCGGTCCTGATGAGGAATTTCTGAACGCCGTGCCCGATTATCTTGAGCGTACGTCGCTTGATGCTCTTGGCAACCTGGCCGCAAGGGCTTTGGCTCGTCGCGACGTGTTCCTTCTGGAAAGCGAGCACATTGCAGCCAAGCCTATTCCGGTCGAAGTGCATGTGCGTTCCATCCATCGGCGCATCAGCATGCGCAAGCATATGATGTTCAGCGAGCTTTTGTCGGAGGCGCCTTCGCTTGCTGTTCGAGTGGTGAGCTTTCTTGCCGTGCTCGAGCTCTATAAGCGCACAATGGTGGAGATTGTCCAGGAAGAGCCGTTTTCCGACATCTCCATCGATTTCATCGAGGGAAGCGGCGAGCTTGTTTTCAGTGAAGAAGACGAAAAGGAGTGGTCATGACGTTTCAGGCTTCGCCCGATGCCGATATCGTAGGCGCCATCGAGGCGTTGCTTTTCGTGAGCGACGAGCCAGTGAGTGCTTTGACGCTTGCCGAGATGCTCGATGTCGAGCTGGTTCGGGTTGCTGCGGCTCTCGATGCGCTGCAGCAGCGTCTCGCGCAGCAGGAATCGGGCATTCAGCTGCGTGAAGTAGCGGGCGGTTGGCGTCTGTACACGCATCCGCGTCATCATGATTTGATCGAGCGCTATGTGCTCTCGTGGGATACGCGCCGCCTTTCGGCAGCGGCGCTTGAAACACTTGCCGTGATCGCGTACTGCCAGCCTGCGACGCGCGCTCAGGTTGCTTCGATTCGCGGCGTGAATTCCGACAGCCCGATCAATTCCCTTGTCGAAAAGGGCCTGGTGCGCGAGGCGGGCAAAGACACGTCGAGCCCCGGCCAGCCGACGCTGTATGCAACGACGCGCACGTTCTTGGAGAAATTCGGTCTTGCAAGCGCGGCCGACCTTCCCGACCTCGAGTTGTTCGCCCCGGATGACGAGACGCGCGCATTGATCGCGGAGCGCCTTGGCGTGACGCGTTCGCAGGCAGACGAAGCGGTGGCGATGATTGATGACGAAACGGCGCTTGACTTGGGATTTGTGTCCGATTTTGTCGACGCGCCCTTTTTCGAGGCGGCTCATGAACAGGAGGACGGCCATGACCGATGAAAACGAAGGCTCGCGTATCGTGCCGATGAGGTTGCAGAAGTTTCTCGCACGTGCGGGCGTTGCAAGCAGGAGGGGCAGCGAGAACCTCATGACCGCAGGGCGTGTATGCGTCAACGGCACGGTCGTGACCGAGCTTGGCAGCAAGGTCGACCCGCGGGTCGACGTGGTGACGGTCGATGGAATGCAAGTGCATCTTGCGGACGGCTCGGTGACGCTGATGCTTTACAAGCCCGCAGGCGTCATCACGACGATGTCCGATCCTCACGGCCGTCCGACTGTGGCCGACTTGGTGCCGTATGATCGCTATCCCGGGCTCTTTCCGATCGGCAGGCTCGATTTCGATACCACCGGATTGTTGTTGTTTTCTACCGATGGCGAGCTGGGAAACGGCCTTTTGCATCCGCGCAGACATGTGGACAAAACCTATGAGGCGATTCTCGACGGCGTGATGAGCGAAGACGACGCTGCGCGCTTGCGCGAAGGCGTTTTGCTTGATGACGGCATGACGCTTCCAGCGAAAGTCGAGCTTATCGATGTGTCGCGGGGCCGCTCTCGCGTCGCTATAACCATTCATGAAGGCCGCAAGCGTCAGGTCAGGCGAATGTGTTCTTTCGTCGGTCATCCCGTGATCGAACTTCATAGGAAAAGCTTCGGTCCGCTCGAGCTGCGCGGTCTTGAGGTGGGTGCATGGCGCATGCTTGATGCCGAGGAGGTGGCGGCGCTTCGTCGTGCCGCAGGGCTGTAGGACGCGGTGTTAGAATCTGTCCATGGGCGCATGACGCGTATGGTACGACAACGAGGAGCAATTATGGACACGCAGGGCAAACCAACGATTATCGAAGCGCTCGAAGGACCTTTGGTAGGCAGCGTACGCGTGCCGGGCGATAAGAGCATCTCGCACAGGGCCGTGCTTTTTGCCGCTATGGCCGAAGGAACGAGCCGCCTTTCAGGCGTGCTTGACTCCGACGACGTGCGCTCTTCGGTGCGTGCCGTCCAAAAGCTCGGAGCCCAGGTGGCGCTTGAAAAGATGGCCGACGGAAGTCTTGCGGGAGGCATCACCGGATGGGGTTCGCATGGGCCTTGTGCGCCCGACGAGCCGATCGACTGCGGCAATTCAGGTACGACCGTCAGGCTTTTGATGGGCATACTTGCGCCGTGGGACGTTGAAGTCGAGCTGACGGGCGACGACTCGCTGCGCAGCCGTCCAATGCGCCGCGTCACGGCTCCTTTGGTAAGGATGGGCGCGCGCTTTTATCCCGAGGAAAGCACCACGCTGCCCCTGACCGTGCGCGGCACGCGAACGCTTCGTGCGATCGACTACGATTCTCCTGTCGCTTCTGCCCAGGTAAAAACCGCCGTCCTTTTGGCAGGCGTGGGAGCCTGTGGAACGACGCGCGTGACCGAGCCTTCGCCGTCGCGCAATCATACCGAACTCATGCTGCCGCGTTTCGGCGTGCAGACCACTGCCGCTTCGGGCGTTGCCGAGGTCGAAGGTCCTGCATGCATGCAGGCATGCGAGGTGGAGGTGCCGGGCGATCCGTCTTCGGCGGCGTTTCTCGCCTGCGCGGCAGCGCTTGTGCCGGGAAGCGCGATTCAGATCGAGGGCGTTTCGCTCAATCCGGCGCGCATCGGCTTCTTGCGTACCCTCGAGCAGATGGGCGTCGATGCATCGCGTCGTGGCGTTTCTTCGTCGGGTAAAGAGCTTTCGGGCATCATCTCGGTGCAATACTGCGAGAACCTGCACGGTTGCGAAGTGCCCGCGGAAAAGATCGCCTCGCTTGTCGACGAGGTTCCGGTGCTTTCGCTTGTGGCTGCGCATGCGCGCGGAATCACGGTGTTTCGAGAGGTGAGCGAGCTGCGGGTGAAAGAAACCGACCGTATTGCCGCGATTATCGACGGACTGGCGCTTCTCGGCGTGAACGCCTGGATGGACGGAAACGACCTGTACATCGAGGGCAATCCCGACTTGCATGTCGCCGATGGCTTGGAATTTACCTCAGGCGGAGACCACCGACTTGCTATGACCTGGGCTCTTGCGGGCATGACGGCAGGCGTGACGGTTGCCGTCGAGGGCTTCGAGGCCGTCAGTGTCAGCTATCCTGGCTTTCTCGACGACGTGCGTTCTCTTGTACGTCGCGTCTAAGGGGCCTTGCGTCTACATTCGTTCGAAAACGAGCGTCGTCTTGTGCGGCTTTCGCTTTATACTAATGCGTCTGCGACAATGCGCGTGGTTTTCGGGAAAGGCTTTTCATGATCATTGCTATCGACGGCCCTTCGGGGGCGGGAAAATCGA
>JAUNLI010000085.1 GCA_030532315.1 Slackia sp. | reverse complement strand
ACGAAGATGCGCGGTGCGGCAGAGGGGCATCCGGCCCCCGAGGCACCGCTTGCTATGCTCGACGGGTCGACGAAAAACGTTTCCGACTTCCAAGGCAACGTTACTATCTTGAGCTTCTGGGCGACGTGGTGCCCGTATTGCATCAAGGAAATGCCCGACCTGCAGAAGGTCAAGGAAAACTATCCCGACACCAATGTGGTGTTGGTGAACTGCGGCGAGGAGGCGACCGTGGTCGCCGATTTCGCTGAACAGAAGGGCTACGATTTTATCTGGGCGCTTGACGAAAGCGCCGATGCCCAGCGCGCGTATCCCACGAGCGGCATTCCGTACACGGTGGTGATCGACGCGCAGGGCACGGTGAGCGAAATTTTCGCAGGGTCGGGCCCTGACATGTACTCCAAATTCGAAGAGGCCGTGAAAAAGGCGTCGGCCGCGTAGTTTTCGAATACGCGTGCGGGTGGAGCGGCTATTCGGCTCGATGGGGTTCGTGTGGCTTGCAAGGCGCTTTGACGGCTTGCATCCGAATTTCGAGCCCCGCGATCGAGAGGTCGCCCAATCGCCTTTCGCGCGTGGGGTAATGCGCCAAGGCGAATGTAGCCAGAGCGAGAATGCATGCAAAGCAAAAAGGGGAGGGAATCGTGTCGGTTAAGCGCGCTCAGTCGTTGATAGCCGGTTTGCGATGGCACCACCTGGGGTTCGCGTTTTTCTGGGCGACTACGTTTGCCGCCTTGACGAATTCGTCCGAGGAATTGGCGGGCGGCTACGAGGCCTACTCGTTATGCAAACAGGCGACGGTTGTCATCACGTTGGCGCTGACTGCCTATGTTTTGCGCAAGCGGGAGCACTACACGCATGCGCATGCGGCCATGGCGGGCGTTTTGCTTGCTGCGGGATCGCTCTTGTTCTATTTGGCCTTTTTCTTCGGGCAATATTCTCTTGCGGCGGTGTTGGCGGCAGCTGTCCTGGTGGGTTGTTCATCGGGTCTGATGTTCGTCATGTGGCAGAGCTTCTACGCATCGGAGGGCGCGTCGCGCACCGCCATCTATATTCCCATTTCAGCGGCGTTTTCGGTTGCTTTGTGTCTTGTGGTGGCCGCGCTTCCCGCCATCTGGTCGGTGGTTTGCTCGGTCATCGTTCTGCCTGCTCTTGCCACTTTGTGCCTGTGCCGCAGCCTGGATGAAGTCGAGCCTTACGATGTACTGCCGTGCAAGGGGGGAAGAGCGGCAATGCTCTTTCGCGATATGGCCAAACCCGTGTTCTGCGTCTGTGCGCTTGGTTTCATCTGGCGTCTTGTGAGCAGCTTGTCGGCAATGGAGGGAAGCGGGTCGTTTCTTCTTCTTATGGCAGGCATGGGTTTTGCGGTGCTCGCCGTGACGCTGTTCGAATTGTTTTCGGAGCGCGGGTTCGATGTTCTTGCGTTCTATCAGGTTCTTTTCCCCGTGATCACAGGCGTGTTCTTGCTTCCGACACTTTTCGGCCAGCAGTGGATGTTCGTGCTTCCCGGGTTTTTGATGTTTGGCTTCGAAGTGGTGAACCTGCTGCTGTTGATCACCTGCGCGGTGTATGCGAGCCGCAACGAACTGAATTCGACAGTCGTATACGCATTGTGCGTAGGGCCTACGCTCGCGTCGCTTCTTTTGGGCGATTTGGCGGGCACGGTGCTCAATCGAAGCTCGTTTTACGATTTCACCTTCGTGGTCGACGTGCTGTTCATGTGCGTCTACGGGCTTTCCATCGTGATGTTTCTTGTTTCGTTCGGGCGCAGCAGGCGCAAAGCCGCCACGGCGTATCTGGTTCCCGGTGCCGAGAGCGGGCGTCGTCGAGCGAAGCTTTCTGAAAGGCCTGCGGGTCTTGGTGGCGCAGCGTTTGCGGAAGGTCGCGTTGCCGATGCATTCGTAGCAGGCGACGAACATGACGGAGCCAATCGCTTCGATGCGTCCGTTTCCGCGATGCAAGATTCGGATATTTCGGACGCGCGTGCGCCCGAGCGTTCTCTCGAGGCAAGACTCGAGGCGCTCTCGATTGTCGATCCCTTGAGTCAGCGCGAGCAGGAGGTGACGGAGCTGCTTCTTCACGGCAATACGGTGCCGGCAATTGCACGCAAGCTCTTCATTTCCGAGAACACAGTGCGTGGGCACACCAAGAACATCTATCGCAAGCTCGACATCCATTCGAAGCAGGAGCTGATCGACCTTTTGGGTTAAGGTTGGGGTTACCCCTTGCTATGACCTGCACTTTTGTTAAAACGACATACTTCGTGTGGTGTGCGATTTCTCCTTTTGCCATAGGGTGTGGCCATGCGTTCGACGAATGGACGCAAAGCCATGAACAACGAGGAGGGAATCATGAGCGAACAATTCAAGGGCGTTTCTCGCCGTAGCTTGCTGAAGGGTGCTGCGTTCGGTGCCGCAGGCGTAGCTGCGATGGGCATGTTTGGTTGCGCGCCGTCTGCGGGCGGATCCGACGAGGCGAAATCCGGCGCCGCAGAGGAAGCGGGCAAGCACACCTGGGAGGTCAAGCCCGAGCCTATCACTGATATTGCCGAAACCATCGATACCGAGGTGCTGGTCATCGGCGCCGGCTATTCCGGAACCTGCTGCGCGCTGAATGCTGCGGAAAACGGCACGAAGGTCACGCTTGTCGAGAAGGACAACGTCCCCAACGGCCACGGCGTCGGCGGCACGGGTGCTGTGGGCTCTCGCGTGCTCGACGAGATGGGCATCAAGCTGGACAAGTCGCTCGAGATGGAGCGCTGGGTTTCCACGTGCGGCGGCCGTTGCCGCGAATCGCTCGTGGGCAAGTGGTTCCGCGAGTCCGAGCGCTGCATGAACTGGCTGCTCGATGTGGCCGAGTCCGACGGTGCGAAGTGCATGGTCACGGTGGGTTCGCGTTCTGCCGTGCATCCCGAGGCCGACTGCTATCACATGATCTCCGGCGGCCAGACCACCAACGACAACGTTTCTATCGCCAATTACATCGAATACCTGTTCATCGCGAAGGCCGAAGAGACGGGCAATTTCGAGCTCGTGTACAACAGCCCTGCCGTGCAGCTCGTGCAGGACGAATCCGGCAAGGTGACGGGTGCGATCTGCGAGACCGACAACGGCTACGTGCAGTACAACGCCTCCAAGGGCGTCGTGCTTGCGACGGGCGACGTGAGCTACAACGACGAATACATCGATGCCTTCGCTCCCATCGCCAACAAGGTCGCGAAGCGCCTGTGCTCCGACCAGGGCAACGTCGGCGACGGCCACAATATGGCCGCATGGGTCGGCGGCGCTTTCCAGGACGGCCCGTGGCCCACGATGATGCATCCGCAGGCGGCGGCTATGTTCCACGGCCCCTTCCTGTTCGTCAACCCCGACGGCAAGCGCTTCATGAACGAGGCCACCTGGGTTCAGGGCAAGTGCGTCGGCACCATGGTCAACGGCGGTTACGACCACTGCTGGTCGATCTTCGATGCGAACTTCGAGGCCGACAACACCGCGAGCCTCGAGCATGGCGGCGGCATGTTCTGGGATAGCTTCCGCCCGGTTGGCTCCTCTTATGCCGATGCGTCCGCTTCGCATGCGGCTTCGGTCGAAAAGGGCGTGATGGACGACCCCGAGAACTACAAGAAGGCCGACACCCTTGAAGAGCTGCTGAGCCAGCTCGATGTGGATGCGGAAACCGCTAAGGCCACGATTGAGCGCTACAACGAGCTGTGCGAAGCCGGCGAGGACGTCGATTTCTATAAGGAATCGCACTTCCTCTTCCCGATCAAGCAGGGTCCCTTCTATGCGACCAAGGTTGCTCCCGGCCTGCTTGCTGTTGTCGGCGGCATTCATATCTCCGACAACTTCGAGGTGCTCGACGCCGAGAACAACCCGATCGAGGGCCTGTATGCTATCGGCAACTGCTCGGGCGATATGTACGCTTACGACTACCCGATCAACGTGCAGGGCAACAGCCACGGCCGCTGCCTGGTCGAAGGCAAATGTCTCGGCGAACAGCTCGCCGGCGTCTACGAGGACGTGAAGGCGTAAGGCATCGCCAAGCGATATTTCGGACGATTCGCCGGTCCGATGTGAAAAATACATCGAAGAGCCGCCCCTCTCCTCCCTCAGGGCGGTCGGTCGGCTGAATCGGTTAAGGATGGTTTCATCCTGATATAGCGTCTCGTGCGGCATTTGCCTGCGCGAGACACCCTCCCCTCCCAGAAAGGGCTCGCGAGCATGCGGGCCCTTTCGCTTGTGCGGGGGTGCGTGCGCGCATGCGGCGCGCGATCGGTTCCGATGTGCGGGGCGTCGGATTGCAGCGTCAAGGGCCTGCGGGATGCGCGCCCGAAAGCGGGAGCGCGAATGGCGCGCGACGGGAACGTTTGCGGGCTTATGGGCAACACGAGGGTTTTTCGCGCGGCGCACGACGGGCTTTTTTGCAATTGCGGAGAGATTTATCGGGCGGCTTTGATGATCGGTTGCTTTTTATCGGCAATGGAAAGCTGAATTTGGTAAGCAAAAAATGTAACTCCACCACATATTGTGTAAAATCAAGTCGACCGTTTGGTTTTGTTGCGATTTCGTTGCCAGGCTGCGCGCTGGTCGCTCCCTGAAGCACGAATGGATATTGGTTTGAGGGTCGGATCGATGAAAGGAACGACGTGAAAGAAAAACTTCCTGCAGCGTTTATGAGTTTTTGCCTGGTGGCAGGAATGAGCCCTGCCGCCGCATTCGCGGACGTTTCCGCGATCGACGGGTCTTCCGAATCGTCCATGGAAAACGGGTCCGTTCAAGCGGGGGGGGGGTCGCTCGCTGAACGACGGGCTTGAGTTCAGCACCTCTTCCGCAAACGACGACCGCTCTGCTGTTGTGGCAGAGGGATATTGCGGCGGCAATTCCGATGCGGGGTCTTTCACCTACACCGATGCCAAGGGCAAAGAAATAACCGTATATAAGAATCTATCGTGGCGTCTCGAGCAAAACTCGGGAACCGATTCGTACACACTGCTGATCGACGGCTCCGGAGCCATGAGCGACAGCGTTCAGTGGCGCACCGACCCGACGTATGCCGCATATAAAGACAAGATATCCGCAGCGGTGGTCGAAAAGGGCGTCACGTCCATTCCCAACGATGCATTCCGTGAGATGGGCGCCCTGAAAACCGTATCCATCCCCGCATCTGTCAGCACGATCGGAGGCTGGGTCTTTCTCAAGTCGCCAGTCGAATCGGTTGTCGTGGATAAAGGAAACGCGTCGTTCATGTCGGACGATTCCGGCGTCCTTTACAGCAAAGACCAGACGAAGCTCATCTATTTCCCCAAGCAGATCACGGGTTC
Organism: Slackia sp.; assembly: GCA_030532315.1. GTDB lineage: Bacteria > Actinomycetota > Coriobacteriia > Coriobacteriales > Eggerthellaceae > Slackia. The sequence goes on along the minus strand of JAUNLI010000085.1, from coordinate 4,176 downwards.
ATACGCGCTTCCCTCGACCGTCGTCGAGCTTGCAAGCGACTCGTTTTTCGAATGCCTGATATCGGAGGTCGACCTGAGCAAGGCAACCGGGTTGACCGCGCTTCCCCATGAGGCGTTCAAAGACGCCAAGCTGACGCGATTGGTCCTGCCCGAAAACATCAAGACGATTGGCGCCTATTCCTGCGCCGGCTTGAATCAGGCCATAGTGCGTGTCTGCTCGCCTGAGGTGACGATCAGCAGCCTTGCCTTCGACAAGGCGAAAGCCGTCGACCTGACGAAGGTGGACAAGGTTCTCGAATGGAAGATCGTATGGAACAACAACTCGTTTTTCGGCGGGTGCGATGTCTATGTGTCCGATAAAAACCATGCCGATGAATGGAACGACCAGCTGAAATCCGACAACGTGACCTATGTGCTTAACGGCGGATCCGTGGGTGACGACGGCACCGTGTCAAAAGACGGCTATCTGTTCGACGGATGGTATTCCGACCCCGAGCTGACCGAGAAGGTTCCCGAGGTGCAGGTTCACGGGCGCTATTACGCGAAGTGGGTCTGCGAGGTCTCTTTCGACCCCAATGGGGGAGAGGGGTCCATGGAATCACAGATGGTCGATGAGGGCGGCTCGGCTTCTCTGCCTGAAAACGCATTCTCGAAAACCGGCTACACGTTTACAGGGTGGAACACCGAAGTCGACGGATCGGGCGTTTCGTTCGCGCCCGGCGCCACGATCGACCCCGAAGGCTCGACGGTTCTGTATGCCCAGTGGTCCGCCAACGGCTACACCGTGAAGTTCGATGCGAACGGCGGCCAGTCCGATGCCCCTGCCGATATGAAAGCTATATACGATACCGAACTCAAGGTGCCCGCCTTCGAGGGAACTGCCCCTGCGGGCAAGCGCTTCTGCGGATGGGCGGAAACGAAGGAGAAGGCCGACAAGGGCGTTGTGGATTATTCTGCCGGCTCCGGCGCATTGAACCTTGCATCCGATCCGAATGCCGAGGTCGTCCTGTATGCGGTGTGGGCCGACCTTCTTGTGCCCGATCCCGTGATCGAAAAGCAGTCTGTGGTCTATAACGGCTCGGCCCAGGCATTCCGACTGCAGGATGATCAGGGCTTGCAGTATGAAATCGCATACAGCCGCAACGGCGAGCCCGTCGAGCCCGTTGCGGCGGGTGTCTACGACGTGGAGGTTTCTCGCCCCGCGGATGGGGAATATGCCCAGTTCCATTATCAGATTGCCGGTGGGTTGGTGATAGAGAAGGCTGCATTGACGGTTCGAGCCGACGACAAGACGATGTATGTTGGTTCGGATCTTCCCGAGTTCACCTGCGCGACTGCCGGTTATGTCGGCGGCGATGATGAGCAGAATGCAGGGTTTGAAACGACCTTCGCGTGCGATGCCGACGGTAAGACCGTGGGCTCTTACGATATCGTCGTCAGCGGTCCTGCGCAGATAGACAATTACGTTATCGCGTACGAAGACGGCACCCTCACCGTGTCGAACAGACCCGTTGCTCCAAGTGACAAGGTGGAGGTCGTGCAGCGCCCCGACGGATCGACGGTAACCACCGTGACCAAGCCTGACGGTTCTAAGACTGTCGAGACGGAGAATGCCGAGGGTACGACCGTCGTGGTTGCTTACGACGCAAAGGGCATTGTGACATCCATTTCGGCCGAGGTGTCCAAGGAAGACGCCGAAGACGGAGCGGCCGCATTGCCGATGGACGGCGTGGACGCGCCCTCGATGGCCGCCGATGCGGTGTCCACCGAGGTCGGGATGCCAGAATCGGTGACTGCCGAGAAACCCCTCGAAGTATTCGTTCCGGTTGCTTCTCAAGATGTTGGCCACGGCGTCGTTGTTGCTGCAGTAGGATCCGATGGCAGCCTGACGGTTCTGCCCAAATGCTCCGTTCGCGAGGGAGGCATCGTCTTCGAGGCGACGGGTGATACGGTGTTCAAGGTGTTCGACAACGCCAAGGCCATGCCCGATGTGACCGGCGTCGAGTGGTTTGCGGGCGACGTGGTTGATTTCGCAACGTCGCGCGGCATCATCGATGGCGTGTCGCTTCCCGACGGCACGCGCGAGTTCCGCGGTGACGAGGCCACCACGCGCGCCATGTTCGTCGAGATGCTGCACAACCTGGAGCTGAGCCCCGCCGCCGCAGGGGGCTGCCCCCTCGCGGACGTGCCCGCCAGCGCTTGGTACGCGGGCAGCGCCGCCTGGGCCGTCGAGCAGGGCGTCCTCACCGGCATCGAGACGCCCGACGGGTTCGTCTTCGATGGAGAGGCTGACGTTACGCGCGAGCAGGTCGCGCAGTTCCTGATGCGCTATGCGGCCTTCCTGGGCCTGGACACCTCGGCGCGCGCCGAGCTCGCGTTCCCCGACGCGGCGGACGTCTCCCCCTGGGCCGAAGAGGCCATGTCTTGGGCGGTGGCCGAAGGTCTTTTCGCGGGTGATGGCAATACCGGCGAGCTGAGACCCGGCTCCGGCGCCACCCGCGCGGAGGTCGCCGTCGTTCTGATGCGCTTCATCGACGGATTGTACGCATAAAGGCGAAGGGCGCCTGCCGTTTGGAATCGGCAGGCGCCCGTTTCGTGTTCGATGGTGTTCGGCGGCGTTGAACGGGCCGGGTTTAATTGCGTCCGGTGTGTACGGCAACGATGCCGCCGGCGTAGTTCTTCCAGGTCACGTCTTTGAAGCCCGCCTCGCGCAGCATGGCGGCATACGTTTCCTGGTCAGGGAAGGCCTTGATCGAATTCGCCAGATACACGAAGCTTTCGGCGTCGCGGGTAAACAGCCATCCCCAGAACGGGATCATCACCTTCAGATAAATGCGATACAGTCCGCGCCACAAAGCGTTCGGCGGCGTGGAGAATTCCAGGCAGGCGAACGTTGCGCCCGGCTTGAGCACGCGGTGCACCTCTTCGAGCGCCTGCATGCGGTCGGGGATGTTGCGAATGCCGTATGCCATGGTCACGGCGTCGTACGAGTTGTCGGGGTAGGGAACATGCTGGGCGTCCACCACGTCGAAATCGATCGGCACGCCGTTGTTTTCGCCCGCCCTCATGCGCTCGCGTGCCACGTCGAGCATCTCGGGAACGAAATCGGTCAGCTGGATGTGTGCGGGCGGACGCCTTGAAGCCGCCATGTAGCTGACGTCTCCGGTGCCTCCTGCCAAATCGAGCAGGTCGGATGTGTCGGTCAAATTGGCCGCGTCCACGGTTTTGCGCAGCCAGCCTTTATAAAGACCGAAGCTTGAGAAAGCGTTGAATTTCTTGTACTGCTCGGCGATGGTGCCGAAGATGTGCTGCACGCGCTCTTTGGAAAGGGCGGCGTCGGCTTCTTCGCCCGTTGCGGTGTCAATGCTGTGATGGTGGTTATCGCTCATGATGTTTCCGTCCGATTCGTTTGCTTCGGTGGTCAAGTATGCGGCGTTTTGCCGCTTTGTGCCACGATTTTGCGCCGATACCGCAACACGCGCATAAACCGGGCCGCGTGCGTTCGCCGCAGCACGGCGCGCGAGGAAGGCGGGCTGCATGGATTTTCAGCGACGATATGCGACGCTTCGCCGTTTTCGACTGTATAGGTATCGCGCACAGGGAGCGATGCGCTATTATGTCGGGCATGCTTTTGTGTGCTGAACATATCATCCCCGTCACGCAGCCGCCGATCGACGATGGCGCGGTTTTGGTGCGCGACGGGCGCATCGTTGAAATAGGCGGTGCCCAACGAATGAAGGCGCGCTATCCCGAAGAGGAGGTGCGCGATTTCGGCCGTGCCGCCATCATGCCGGGTTTCGTGGATTGCCATACGCATCTCGAATACACGGTTCTGCGCGGTATCGTCCACGACGTTCCGTATGCGGAATGGCTCGCTCATGAGCATGCCAAGGCCGACATGATGACGCGCGACGATCGCTATGATTCGGCGCTTCTCGGCGGCATGGAAATGCTTTCGGGCGGTGTCACCACGGTGGCCGATTTCACGGGAACGGGCGCTTCGCGCGAAGCTGCTCGCGACTTGGGTCTGCGTTCCGTAATCTACCGCAGCGTGGGCGTGCCTGACAAGGCCAAGGTCGATTCCGCGATCAAGGCCGCAGTGGAAGACGTGCAGGCCTGGTCGGCTGATTCCGACCCCGCGATCACGCGCGTCGGCATTGCTCCGAAGGCGCTTCA
>JAUNLI010000001.1:45010-57782 GCA_030532315.1 Slackia sp. | reverse complement strand
CGGTTCATTCTCCCAAGATCGAGAAGATCGAGGTCGTTCGTCACGGCGCCGTCCGTCGCGCAAAGCTCTACTATCTGCGCAACAAGATCGGCAAGGCTGCAAAGATCAAGGAAAAGGCTTTCTAAGTCGATTACCTGCAAAAGCCCGCTTCGGCGGGCTTTTGTTTTATCCTCGTGCCTAATTGCATGGAGGTAATCGGAACCGAAAGAGGCCGCGGTTGTTTTGTTCCGGGTGCCACACGTTCCAAAGCTATCAAAGGATGCGGACTCTTTTGCCGAATCGGAATCTTGGTCGAAATGAGGGGTTGGAGGCAGGGTTGGTTCAGACGGTTGCTGATATTCGCGCTGCATTGAACGCAGCGGACAAGCAGGATTTCGAGGCTCTTTCGCGCGCCTTGGTTGCCGATGAACGCAAGGGCGTCAAGCTCGCCCTTGCTGCAGCGAAGCGCAGAATCGACGCCGAAGAGGCCGAATGCGCTCGCCTTGCGGGCATGTATGAATTCCAAAACCAGCTTGCCGAAGGGGGTGCGATCGTCGGACTCGACGAAGTGGGGCGGGGGCCGGTGGCGGGCCCTCTCACGGTGGCGGCGGTCGTGCTGCCCGACAATCCTCGCATCGAGGGACTGAACGACTCCAAGCAGATAAAACCCGATCGTCGCGAGCATATCGCCGAAGAGATAAGGCGGTGTGCGTCTGCCTGGTCGATTCAGCATGTCGATCCTGCTTTTATCGACGAGCACGGCATGGCGCACGCGCTTCGAACGGCGTTTTCAGGGGCGCTCGCAGCCGTTGAGGCGCAAGGCGTGTCGGTCGATTGCGTGCTTTTGGACGGCAACGCGCTCGGTATCGATCCTCGCGAACGAAACGTAGTCAAGGGAGATGCGAAGTGCGCTTCAATTGCGGCGGCATCCATCATCGCCAAAGTGGAACGCGATGCAATGATGTGCGAATATGCAAAGCTCTATCCCGAATATGGATTCGAGCATAATAAAGGCTATGCAAGCGCGGATCATATCGCCGCAATCGAACGTGCGGGGTTGTCTCCCATCCATCGCGCATCGTTCTGTCGCGCATGGACGCAGGAGTCGCTTTTCTAGCGTCCTCCATGCGCGGACGTGACGCGTTCGACGGCATGCGGACGGCTTTCGTTTCGACGAATCGGCCCAAGGGCCGGCTGAGCGCTCGGGCAATCGATTCTTCAGAAGGCAGCTTTCGAGCTGCCTTTTTCGCGTTATGGGAAGAAACATCGGACGAGTAAACGGAAACGGGCCTGATTGCGGCAAGAAGTGACGCAAGAAGCTGCCGGAGCCTTCGATGAGACGTTCTTAAATGCGGCCGGATGCGTTTTCTATGCTGGTCTTCCCGTTTGAAGGCAGAGGAGGCAGACATGGAAAACGAAAGGAACCGCAGGGTTTCGACGAAAGAACGCATTGCGCGACAGGATTCAAGGGGTGAAGGGGCTGCGTTTTCCCAGGACGATGACGAATTGCTTCACGATTTCGGGCAAGACGAGCTAACGCAAGACGAACTTGCAGACGAGCCGACTCCGCGCGAGCTTGGCATGAAGGGCGAAGAGGCCGCATGTCGGTTTTTGAAAAATAGAGGGTACATCGTCATCGAGCGCAACTGGACCTGTCCTGCGGGAGAGGCGGATATCATTGCGCAAGACGAGGATGGAACGCTTGTCTTCATCGAAGTGAAAACGCGGTCGAGCTTGGAAGCGGGGCTGCCCTGCGAGGCGGTCACGCCGCGCAAACGTGCACGGTATGAACGCATCGCGGGTTTCTTCCTGGCTGAATACGATGGCCCCGAATGTCGCGTTCGCTTCGATGTGATATCGATTCTTGCCCTCGGCAACGGGCGTGCCCTTATGCGCCATTATGTCAATGCGTTCGGTTCGGGGCGGTAGGTCATGCATTTGCAATGCGTGCTGAAGACGGCTTGCATTCGCGGCGTGCACGCGGTGCCGGTAGAGGTGGAGGTCGCCGTTTCGCGCGGGCTTCCAGGCATGACCATCGTGGGCATGCCCGATGCGGCGGTGCGCGAATCGCAAGAGCGCGTGCGTGCCGCGATACGTGCCTGCGGGTTTACGATGCCCGCCGAAAAGGTAGTGGTCAACCTGGCGCCGAGTTCGCTTCGCAAGGCGGGGTCGGGCTTCGATTTGCCGATTGCGGCGGCCATTTTAGCGGCGACGGGCCAAGTGGACGCACGCAGGCTCGAAGAATACCTTTGGGTGGGAGAGCTTTCGCTGGAAGGGCGTGTCCGCGCAACCCCGGGAACGCTTTCCTATGCTTGTTGCGCGCGCGAAGAGGGTCTTAAACTTGCGGTGTCGAGCGACGCATGCGACGCCGCCCCGCTTGAGCGGCTCGAGCAATACGGGGTGCGAACGTTGTGCGACTTGCGACGATGCGAACTATCGCCGCTCTCGTTTCAGGGCAGCGCTGTATCGCGAGAAGTTCCTGATTTCGGGTCGATATACGGCCATGAGGCCGCCAAGCGCGCCTTGCAGATCGTGGCGGCAGGCGGCCATGGCATCTTGCTCATGGGCCCTCCGGGTTCGGGCAAAAGCATGCTTGCATCGGCTCTTCCCTCGATTCTTCCCGAGCTCGACGAATCCGAGCGCATTGAGGCGGCGATGGTTCATTCGGTTGCGGGCGAGCCTGTGGGCGACATTCTTGCGGGAGTGCGCCCGTTTCGCAAGGTCCATCACTCGACGAGTATGGCGGGCTTAATCGGCGGTGGCAGTCCTGTGCGTCCAGGCGAGATATCGCTTGCGCACAACGGCGTGCTGTTTCTCGACGAGCTTCCCGAGTTCTCGCCTGCGGTTTTGCAAGCGCTGCGCCAGCCGATGGAGCAGGGGCGTGTCGTGGTGACAAGGGCGGACGGCAGCGTCGACCTTCCGTCTGATTTCATGCTGGTGGCGGCGGCAAACCCGTGCCCTTGCGGGTGCTATGGCGATCCGCAGGGCCATTGCGAGTGCTCGGATTCCCAGGTGGCACGCTATCAGGGACGCATCGGCGGGCCTTTGCTCGACCGCATCGATATGCATGTCGATGTGTGGCGCTGCGATCCGTCTTGCATTATCGAAGGCGATCGGTCGAAGGGTCTGACTTCGGCGGATTTGCGCGAAGGGGTGTTGGCAGCGCGGGAATTCGCAAATTGGAGGCGTCTTACGTGCGGAGATCCTCCTATGGCGCGTGCGACCGACGAGCTTTTGAAGTGCTGCCGTCTCGATGAGAAGGGAAAAACGCTGCTCGAAGCCGTTGCTCGGTCGAAAGGGCTGACGGGGCGCGGAATCGCTCGCGTTCTTGCGGTGGCACGTACGATCGCCGATATGGAATGTTCGCGCGATGTCGGGGAGGCACATGTGGTTGAGGCCGTCGGGTTCAGGATGAGGAAGGGGGCATGACAGTGGTTGCGGGAAAAGCACGTGCTATCGAAGGGCCGCGATGGGAGATAGCTCGGGGCGCCCAAGGTTACCCCGCTGCTTTCGAATGCCTGGACGACCCGCCGTCGACGCTGTATATCATAGGCGATCCCGAGGCGCTGTGCGAAGGCCTTGCCGTGGTGGGAGCGCGCAAGGCGACGCCGTATGGCAGACAGGCCGCGCGTCTTTTTGCGGGCTGTGCGGCACGTCGCGGCATAGGGATCGTTTCCGGCGGAGCACGCGGCTGCGATGCCGCTGCGCACGAAGCGGCGCTTGAGGCGAAGGGGCGCACCGTGGCGTTTCTTGGCGGCGGGTGCGACATGCCTTATCCTGCGTGCAACGTTGGGCTTTTCAGACGCATCGTCGCATCGGGCGGCGCGGTTGCTTCCGAGCATGCATGGGAGGTTCCGCCGAAGCCGTATGCGTTTCGAGCACGTAACAGGCTCATTGCGGGGCTTGCGCGCGCGACGCTTGTCGTCGAGGCGGGGGTGGGAAGCGGCACGTTTTCGACGGCCGATGCCGCGCTTCGGGCGAACAGGGAAGTGCTCGCGGTGCCGGGATCGGTTTTTTCCGCTACATCGCGCGGATCGAATATGCTGATCGGACAAGGGGCGATGCCCGTGGTAGACGAGGGGTCGTTTTGCGAGATGCTCGACAGGCTCTTTCCCGATTCGGTTGTCGCGCGGTCGTCTTGTGTTCAAAGCGGCGGTGCGGCGTCGATATCGGGCCAGATCGCGTTGCCGCTGCTTAGCGAACGCGAATCGAATGTTGCGGCGGCGCTTGCCGCCGACCCGATGCGTCTTGAGCAGATGGTTGCAGCATTCGCGCAGGGACCCGATGCGGTGTTTGCGGGTACGAGCGAGCTTATGGCATGCATCGGTCGTCTTGAGGCTCTCGGGGCAATCGAGCGTTTTCCCGACGGGCGGTTTGGTGCGGTGCGTTGAGTGTGTCGCTTCGACGGAAGGCAAGGGCGCGCCTTCGTGCGAGACGACATGTTCTCGGGAATTTGTTTGCTTTCGCATGCGGCTTGCGGTCTGGTCGAACGCACGCTTCTGTGGAAACGCTATGGTTGCGCCGCATGCACGGCATGGTGTTTCGGACAAACAGGGCAGACCTGGTAAAATCGAACAACTATGGATAAAACAGTCAACATCATCGGCGCCGGACTTGCGGGAAGCGAAGCTGCTTTGCAGCTCGCATCGCGCGGAGTTCGCGTGCGCCTCTACGAAATGAGGCCGTCCGTACAGACGGCCGTGCATCACGGCTCCGATTGCGCGGAGCTTGTGTGCTCGAATTCGCTGAAAAGCACCAAGCCCGAAAGCGCCGCAGGAATGCTCAAGGCCGAGCTTTCGCAGCTCGGTTCGTTTTTGATCGAACAGGCCTACGCCAATCGCGTTGACGCGGGCGGAGCGCTCGCCGTCGACCGCGATGCCTTTTCCGGCGCGGTCACGCGTCTTGTGCGCGAGCATCCGCTGATCGAATATATCGAAGGCGAGGTATGCGAGCCTCCGCTCGATGCCGATGCGGTCGTCTTGGCCACGGGTCCTTTGACCTCGGATGCGCTTGCAACATGGATTTCCCGACGAGCAGGTTCTGAAAACCTGGCGTTTTTCGATGCGGCGGCCCCCATCGTCATGGCCGATTCCCTTGATGAGTCGGTGCTGTTCAGGCAGTCTCGCTACGAAGAGCAGGCGGTGGGCGATTATTTGAACGCGCCGTTTTCGAAAGAGCAATACGACGCTTTCATCGACGAACTGCTTGCAGCCGATCGCGTGATCAAGAAGGATTTCGAAACGAGCGATCTGTTCCAGGCCTGCCAGCCGATTGAAGAAATCGCCCGCAAAGGTCACGATGCGCCGCGCTTCGGCACCTGCAAGCCGGTCGGGTTGACCGATCCTGCAACGGGAAGGCGTCCTTGGGCCGCTGTGCAGCTGCGTGCGGAAAATTCCGACCTGACGGCATACAACCTGGTCGGCTTCCAAACCAACCTGACGTTTCCCGAGCAGCGTCGCGTGTTCCGCATGATTCCAGGGCTTGAAAATGCGGAATTCGCCCGTTACGGGGTCATGCATCGCAACACGTTCATCAGCGCTCCCGAACTGCTCGATCGCACGCTGTATTTCGAAAAGGCGTCTGGCGAAGTTCCCGTCTATGTGGCGGGCCAGCTTTCTGGCACCGAAGGGTATTGCGAGGCCATTATGTCGGGGCTTGTTGCCGCGCTTTCGGTTTTCGCACGCCTGAAAGGCGTCGAGCTTCCTGCTATGCCTCGTGCCATGGCGTTTGGCGCCCTTCTTGCGTATGCGACCGATCCCGCCATCGAGGGTTATCAGCCGATGCATGTGAACTTCGGCATCATGGAGCCGCTTGAGGAAAGAATCCGCAACAAGCAGCAGCGCTATGCGGCCTATGCAAGCCGTGGGTCCGCTGCGCTTGAATCGTATGTTTCCGCCTTGCGCGCAGCGGGTCTTGTCTGATCATGAACGAGGAAGACCACGGTTTTTCGCAGGCGGTCGATCGGCGTTTTTCGTTGCTTGTCGACCGCTTCGGCGATGAACTGGCGCTTCAGCGCAATCTTTCCCGGCATACGGTGCGCGCCTATTGCAGTGACCTGTTCGATTACGAACGTTGGGCCGCTCGCGCCAAGGTGGACCCTCTTGGCGCGACTCGTCGGGATATGCGGCGCTACCTTGCAGAGCTTGACGGCGCAGGCTGTTCGCGCTCTACGATGAATCGTCGCCTATCGGCCTTGCGCGCCTTTTTTCATTGGCTTTGCCTGCAAGGCGTCTTGGAAAGCAGCCCTGTCTCGTCCTTGCAAGGGCCGAAGATGGAAAAAAGCCTGCCGCGCGTGATGTCTGCGGGCGATATGGAGCGGCTCCTTGGCGTCTATGCCGAATCGAGCGATCCGTGCGATGTGCGCAATCAGGCGCTGCTCGAGCTTTTGTATGCGTGCGGCGTGCGTGTTTCCGAGGCGTCCGATTTGTTGTGCGACGGCGTTGATTTCGAATCAGGCCAGGTGAAGGTTTTGGGCAAAGGCGGCAAGGAACGCATCGTGCCGCTTTATGACGCGGCATCGCGGGCCATGATGCGTTATCGCGACGAGGCGCGCGGCGTGCTTGCGAAGAAGGGGCCGACCCCTTATTTCTTTCTGTCCGTGCGCGGTTCGAAAATGAACGACAACGCCATACGTTTGGTCTTCAAGGATGCGCTTGCGCGCGCAGGGCTCGATCCGTCGCTTTCCCCCCATGCCGTGCGTCATACGTTTGCCACCGACCTGCTCGAAGGCGGCGCCGATTTGCGCAGCGTGCAAGAGATGCTCGGCCATGCGAGCCTGTCGACCACGCAGATTTACACGCATGTTTCGCCGAGGCGTTTGAAAAGCGAGCATCACAGGGCGCATCCGCGCGGCTAGCAATGTGGCGAAATCGGGCAGAATGGCGAATACGCTTGCCGATGTATGGCGCGTCGGGCCGTGCCGGCTTAGCATGAAGCGATGAACGAAAACAACGAACATACCGTGGAATCTTCGGCGCAGGGCGGCGAAACGTCGCATCCTGCCCGCGATTTCCTCATGTCTCTTCTCGGGGAGAACGCATCCGGCGAAGGCGGCATTGCCGGTCCTCGGGAGCTTGCGTCGATGCGTCCGCGCGATTGGGCGGTCGATGTGGCGACGGCCTTGGTCGCCTTCGTGTTCGGCTGCGTCCAGCTTGTGCTGGCGTCTACGTCGGTGATATACGTCGACGGGCCCTTCAGGGAAATGGCGGGCCTCGTCAATATCGTGCCGAACGAATACGCCTATGCAGCCTTGGCCTTCACGACGCTTCCCCTTGTTTTGCGTCGCGTTGCCGCATGGCCGACGCTTGTCATCGTGTTGGCGTGCTTCTTTTTCTCAAGCGGGTTCATGTCGGGCTATGCGCTTTCTGCGGTCGGCCCGATTCTTGCGGCCTTCACGGTTGCATGCGAGCTGGGCGGACGTCATGCCGCGGTTGCGGGCGTGCTGACCGCGGCGGTCATGCTCGTGGCCCCGACGCCTCTTCCGAGCGAAACGCTTGCCGCCATCATGCGCGTTCAGAACGCGGTGTTTTCCGTCGCAGGCGTCTCGGCGGGGTTTGCGGTGCGTGCTTATCGCGCCTATGCCGAAGAGACGAAGCGCCGTTTGCTTGCCGCGGAGCGTGGTCGCGAAGAGCTGGCTGCACGTCGCGTGGCGGAAGAGCGCGTGCGCATCGCGCGTGACGTCCATGACATCACGGCGCATTCGCTTTCCGCAGTCACCATTCAGGCCGCCGCCGCCGAACGCTTGATCGATATCGATTCCGCCGCCGCGAAAGAGGCCATCGTCGATATCAGGGCGGTTTCGAAAGGCGCGCTTGAGGAGATTCGCTCGATGGTGGGCGTTTTGCGTGGCGGCGAAGCGGCGCAGACGGCGCCCGCGGAAGGCACGGAACGTCTCGACGACGTTGTGGCCTACCTTGAAAGGGCGGGGCTTGCGGTGGCGTGTTCGACGCGCGGTTACGAAAAGAGCCAGGTGCCCGCGTTTATAGACATGGCATTGTTTTCCCTGGTGCGCGAAGCGGCGACGAACACGGTGCGGCATGCGAAGGCGTCGCGGGTCGAAGTGACGTTGCGTTCTACGGCCGCCTTGGCGTCTCTTTCCTATTCCGACGACGGGATCGGTTTCGGCGCCGACGTGCTTGAAAACGCACAAGGCCACGGCATTCAAGGCATGGCCGAGCGCATCGGGGCGCTTGGCGGCCGATTCGAAGTGAGCGGAGAGGGCGGTTTCTTCCTTTCTGCCGATATTCCGATAGAGGGGGTTCGCGATGGCAGATAGCCGAACCGATGCTTCGCGTATTCGCGTTGCCATAGCCGACGATCAAGACCTGGTTCGTAAGGGCTTTCGTCTGATACTGTCGTCTTTTCCCGGCATCGAGGTGGTGGGAGAGGCGGTGGACGGAACCGACGCGATCGCGCTTGCGCGTCGCATGAGGCCCGACGTGCTTTTGATGGACATACGCATGCCGCGCAAAAACGGTATCGAGGCCACGAAAATCTTGGCGGAAGACCCCGAAACCGCCCATGTCGCCGTTTTGATTCTGACCACGTTCGACATTGATGAATACGTCTACGACGCTTTGGCGGCGGGAGCAAGCGGGTTTTTGCTCAAAGACGTCGAACCCGACGAGCTGGCGCATGCGGTGCGTGTGGTTGCTGCGGGCGACGCCTTGATCGAGCCGTCCGTCACGCGGCGTTTGGTGGAGACCTACGCGGCTTCGCGGCGCAAGACCCGGTTCGACGGATCGGCGGTAGAAGGGCTCACCGAGCGAGAACGAGAGATCCTCAGCTTGGTCGGGCGGGGCATGAGCAACGACGAAATAGCAGACGAGCTGGTGATTTCGCCCGCGACGGTCCGCACGCATGTCGGCCGCATCATGACGAAGCTCGACGCCCACGACCGAGCCCAGCTTGTGGTTGCGGCTTATGAAAGCGGTCTGGTGAAGCCCGGCCTGTAGGTCTCTCGCACTGGATCGATTTCGGTGTGTCAGAGGGCCTGCAGCGCGTCGGCGACGGGCGCAGGAAGCTCTTCGGCCTGGATTTCCTCCCACGATATCACGCCGCGTACGGGAAGCACTTTGCAGACGAGAAGCGCCCCGTCGCGCAGTTCGCGGACGGTTTTGAACGACACCTCGCTTTCTTTCCCGTTTTCGTCGAAGGCGCTCAGGCGGTATTCGAAAGGCATGTCTTCGTCGCCTGACGCTTCGACGCATGCGGCGTCGACGCGTACGTAGCGGTTTTCGCCCTCTCCGGTCAGCGCTGTGACGGCGGCCCAGCCTGCGAGCATGACGATGGCGAGTGCGGCGAACATGATGATGACGGGTTTTGCGGCTTTCATGGGGTTCTCCCTTCGTGAAGGCGATTCGTTCTCCGGATTCACTATGGCCGAGCGTCCTGGCGAAAACCTGGCGTGCGGCGAACGTTTTCCTGAAGATGCGTTCTTTGAATGAATGGAGGAATTCGCGTACGTTCGTTCGAAACGAAAGGCCGCTGCGTTAAAATTACAGTTCTGTCGAAAGTCTTGCGAAGAGAGGTTTGGCAAGTGGCAAACGATTCCATCGTGGTCAAAGGGGCCCGTGAACATAATCTCAAAGACGTGAGCGTCACTATTCCGCGCGATAAGCTGGTGGTCATCACCGGCCTTTCGGGCAGCGGTAAGTCAAGCCTTGCCTTCGATACCATCTATGCGGAAGGCCAGCGCCGCTATGTCGAAAGCCTTTCGGCCTATGCGCGTCAGTTTCTGGGCCAGATGAACAAGCCCGACCTCGACAGCATCGACGGTCTTTCGCCCGCTGTTGCGATCGACCAGAAAACCACGTCGAAAAACCCGCGTTCGACCGTGGGAACCACCACCGAAATCTACGATTATCTGCGTCTGCTGTATGCGCGCATCGGCGTTCCGCACTGTCCTGAATGTGGCCGTGAAATCAAGAAACGCACCACTGACCAGGTCACCGATGAAATTCTGGGGCTTGGGGAAGGCAAGCGTGCGCTGATTCTGGCGCCTGTCGTGGTGGGACGCAAGGGCGAGCACGCCAAGGTTCTCGCCGACTTGCAAAAAGAGGGTTTTTCCCGCGTGCGTATCGACGGTGAAGTGGTCAAGCTTGGAAACGAGCCGGTGAAGCTTGATAAGAAGTTCAAGCATACGATCGACGTGGTGGTCGATCGCGTGGTTCTCAAAGATTCCGCCCAAAGCCGCATCGCCGAATCGGTCGAGGTCGCAACCAAACTCGCTGAAGGCCGCGTTGTCGTCCACATCGTCGACGATGCGCCTGCAGAAGACGATGCGCAGAAGACGACGCCGGGGTTCACGGGGGTTTCTGCGGCCGACCATTTCTTCTCGCTCGCGCTGGCATGTCCCGAACACGGCCATTCGATGGATGAATTGCAGCCGCGCGATTTCAGCTTCAACGCGCCCTACGGCGCATGTCCTGATTGCGCCGGCCTGGGTAGCCGCGAAGAGGTCGATCCGAGCCTGCTTGTTCCCGACCCGTCGCTTTCGATCAACGAAGGCGCCATCGCTCCGTTTGCGACGGGTAATTATTACCCGCAGGTCTTGCGCGCTGTTTGCGCTCATATGGGCCAAGACCCTGCAACACCATGGGAGGATTTGCCGAAAAAGGTGCGGGATGCGCTTTTGTACGGCATCGATAAAGAGAAGGTGCGCGTCGACTACGTGACCGTCGACGGGCGCGAAACATATTGGTACATCGATTGGGAGGGTGCTTGCGAGGCGGTGCTCGGGCGCTACAAAGACGCCCAGTCCGATGCCCAGCGCGACAAATACGGCAAGTACTTCGCAACCATTCCGTGCGCGACCTGCGGCGGCAAGCGCTTGCGTCCCGAAATCCTCGCCGTCACGGTGGGTGGCGTCAACATCCATGAGGTCTGCGAGATGGCAGCGGCCGAATCGCTGGCGTTTTTCGATTCGCTGCAGCTGAACGAGCGCGAAGCCACGATCGGCGCGGCTATCGTGAAGGAAATCCGTGCTCGCCTGAAGTTCCTGGTCGATGTCGGTCTCGACTATCTGACCCTCGAGCGCGCAACGGCGTCGCTTTCGGGCGGCGAAGCGCAGCGCATCCGCCTGGCAACGCAGATCGGTGCGGGGCTGATGGGCGTGCTCTATATTCTCGACGAGCCTTCGATCGGTTTACATCAGCGCGATAACGAGCGTCTTATCGCCACGCTCGAACACCTGCGCGACTTGGGCAACACCGTCATCGTGGTAGAGCATGACGAAGACACCATTCGTCATGCCGACTACGTGATCGACATGGGGCCTGCGGCAGGCGAGCGTGGAGGCGAAGTCGTGGCGGCCGGAACGCCCGAAGAGGTTGCCGCTGCAGAAGGAAGCTACACGGCCGATTACCTGTCGGGAAGGCGCGCGATCGCTGTGCCTGCGCAAAGACGCCGCCCCAAGCGCGGGTCGGTGAAACTTACGGGCGCGACGGAGAACAATCTGAAAAACGTGACGGCCGAGATAGAAATCGGAACCTTTACCGTGGTGACGGGCGTTTCCGGATCGGGAAAAAGCTCGCTTATCACCGATACGCTGGCGCCTGCGTTGGCCAATCGCATCAACCGTGCGCACCATCGCACGGGTTCCTATCGTAAGCTGACGGGCTATGAAGGGCTCGATAAGATCATCGACATCGACCAAAGCCCCATCGGGCGCACGCCGCGTTCAAATCCTGCTACCTATATCGGGCTGTGGGACGACATTCGCGCGCTGTTCGCCAGCACGCAGGAGGCCAAGGTGCGCGGATACGCCCCTGGGCGCTTCAGCTTCAACGTGAGCGGCGGGCGATGCGAGGCATGCAAGGGCGACGGCCAGATTAAAATCGAGATGCATTTCTTGCCTGACGTCTACGTTCCGTGCGAGGTCTGCGGCGGCAAGCGCTATAACCGCGAAACGCTCCAGGTCACGTATCGTGGCAAGAACGTTTACGACGTGCTGGACATGACGGTGGAGGAGGCCCTCGAGTTCTTCAAGAACATACCCGGCCTTGCGCGCAAGCTCCAGACCTTGCATGATGTGGGCCTGGGCTACATTCGCCTCGGCCAGCCTGCCACCACGCTTTCGGGCGGCGAGGCGCAGCGCGTCAAGCTTGCAAGTGAACTGCAGCGTCGCCAGACCGGCAAGACGTTTTATATTCTCGACGAGCCGACGACGGGCCTTCATATGGAAGACGTCCGTCAGTTGCTTGACGTGCTGCAGCGTTTGGTCGACAAGGGAAACACGGTGCTCGTGGTAGAGCACAACCTCGACGTGATCAAGTGCGCCGATCGCATCATCGACCTCGGTCCTGAGGGCGGGTCGCGCGGTGGTGAAATCGTGGCCTTCGGCACGCCTGAAGAAGTCGCTGCCGTGCCTGAAAGCCATACGGGTCGTTTCTTGCGTCCGCTTTTGGGGCTTTCCGATGAATAGGGGGGGTCTTGCGGGGGCGGACGGCCTTCACGCCGACGGCATGTCGCAGGCGTGCGATTCGGCCGATTCGCACGACGCTTGCTTTTCTCGTGAAAACGAAACGTCTTCTTGCGAGCATTCTGTGTCCGAAGACGCTTCGGGCTCTCCTTCGTTTTCCTGCTCCAAAGAGGCTGCACGCCTGATCGGCGCCCATGGCAATTCTGAGTTGCGGAAAAAGAAGCAGCGCAGGCGCGAACGTGCAGCGCTTGCGGTGTTCGCGATTTTGGTATTGGCGGGCTTCGTGGTTCTGACGTCGTATATCTCGAATGCCGGCCGAGGTTTGAACGTGGCCGCCACCAGCATCGATGATGTGGCGGGCGATATGTCGGG
>JAUNLI010000001.1:0-44910 GCA_030532315.1 Slackia sp. | reverse complement strand
GTCATGACGGCGGATGAAGCCCGTGCGATATACGAGGGCAAGAAGGCTTCGGTTATCGAGGTCGACCCCGAATCGCTGCGCGATTACGTCAGCGGCCGCATCGTCATGAAGGACGGCCACACTTACGGCATCTTCAGTCTGCCGCCCGACATGGTGCCCGAGTCTTCTATGCCCTTGACCACGACGACGAAGATCACTACGACCACGACGCAGACGCCGTTGGGAACTTCGGGTTCGGTCGACGAGAAAACCACCAGGCGCGTGAAAAGCGCCTACGACAGCGTTTCCGAGCTTTTTGCGGCAACCGACCCTGAATCAATCGACCCGACGCTGCTCAAGCATATCGAAGATGTGCTCGATCGCTTCGAGGCGGCTCAGGTCGACACCGTAGTTGCGTTCACGTCCGACCCAACGCCGTTTTCGGCGGTGGAAGGGGTCGACGCGGTTATTACGTTCAAGACGCGCGATCGTTTCTCGATGAGCGAAGTCATCGGCGGCACGTTGTATTTCGACGCTCCGGAAAAGGGAAGCGTCGGCGTGCTGATGATCGCGCCCGGCAACGTTGCTTCCACAAAGGTTCTCACCGAACAATAAGTCGATGGGCGCGGCACCCCTTTCTGGCAATTCTTGTCATGAGCCGATTGAATCCAGCCGCATTGACGAATGGAGGCTCGACCGATGGGGTTACTGGTTTTTCGGGCCGGTTTCGAAGTTTTTCGGAGCCGGCCTTTCTGTAAAAAGACGAAGGGTTTGTTTCCGTTTTTCGTCGTCGTTTGTTTCCGCCTGGTGTCTTCGGCTTTTCTTTTGCGTCGTATGGGCGAAGGCGATGGTAACATGGTGCATCTCGCACGCATTTGCAGACAAGCTGCAATAGCGCCGGGCGAATTCGCCATGCGGCCCGCCTGTTCGCTGCGTGAACGCAGAAACGCAGACCGCGTCATATGCGGAAGAGACCGAGATGGATTCGAGCGGCTTCGTCGGAAGGGGCCCTATGGGTATTGCAGGAGGATGCACGCAGGCATCGCTTCATGAAAGGCTCGCTGCGCAATGCGGAAATACGGCACGTCGCCTTGGCGCGACTGCGCGCGGAACGTGCCCGGTCGATATGACGAGAGCGCTGGTGGGGGTGGCGCATGCGCAAAGCTGCGGTAAATGCGTGCCCTGTCGCATCGGTCTTGCAAGCGTGTCGGCCATGCTTGAGGAAATCATCGACGGCAAAGCTGACGAAAGGGCATTGTCTCGCCTGCGCTTTCTCGCCGAGCATATCAGGGGCACCTCCGATTGCGCCATAGGATATCAGGCTGCCGAACAGGTCTTGATCAGCATCGCGGCCTTTCGAGACGATTTCGAACAGCACATGGCGCATGGAAGTTGTCTGCGCAGTTCTTCCCAGGGCGTTCCATGCACGGTGTCGTGCCCTGCGCACGTGGATGTGCCGGGATATATCGCGCTTACGGCGGCTGCGCGCTATGACGAAGCAGTCGAGCTGATTAGGAAAGACAACCCGTTTCCCTCGGCGTGTGCGTATGTATGCGAACATCCATGCGAGCAGACCTGCCGCCGTGCCTTGGTGGACGATGCGGTCAATATTCGCGGCTTGAAACGCTATGCGGTCGATCACGAAACGCGTTCGCGCGCTGCTTCGCGCCTGCAGGCGACGGGCAAGAAGATCGCCATTGCGGGGGCGGGTCCATCGGGGCTTTCCGCGGCCTATTACCTTGCTCGTCTCGGACACGACGTCACGGTGTTCGAGCGCCTTGAAAAGGCGGGCGGCATGCTGCGCTACGGTATTCCGAGCTATCGCCTTCCTAAAGACATCCTCGACGCCGAAATCGCTTCGATCGAAGCGACGGGCGTGAGCATCGTATGCGGAGTCGAGGTGGGTGTGGATATTCCGGTTGAAAGGCTTCGGGACGAATACGATGCATTCTACCTTGCAATCGGTGCCCATGGCGACAAGCGCATCGGCATCGAAGGGGAAGATGCTCACGGCGTGGTGTCCGCCGTCGAAATGCTGCGTAACGTGGGATTGGGTGTCCTTCCTTGCTGGGAGGGCAAAAGCGTCTGCGTCGTCGGCGGCGGCAATGTTGCCATGGACGCGGCTCGTACGGCTGTGCGTCTGGGCGCTGAAAGCGTCACGGTCGTCTACCGACGTCGCGTGGCCGACATGACGGCGCTTTCCGAAGAAATTGAAGGGGCGCTCAGCGACGGGTGTCGCATCGAAGACCTCATGGCGCCGCTTTCCATCGAGTCCGACGATTCCGGCAATGTCTGCGCTTTGCGCGTTCAGCCTCAGGTCACCGGCCCCGTGCGCAACGGGCGTCCGTCGCCCGTGCCTGCGCAGTGCCAGCCTGTAAAGCTTGCGTGCCAGGTGGTGGTGGTCGCAATCGGCCAGGAGGTGTGCTCGAATCGTTTCGAGCAGGCGGGGTTTGCGTGCGAACGCAAGACGTTTATGACAGACGATGCCCTGCGCTGTCTCGACATGCCGGGTTCGTATGCGGGCGGCGATTGCATGCGTGGTCCCGCTTCGGCCATCGCCGCCATCGCCGATGGCAAGCAGGCGGCGCGCTCCATCGATGCCGATCTGGGATACCATCGCGATCTTCGTCTCGATATCGAATTCGACCCGGTGCGTCTTGAAGACCGCAAGCCTTGGGGACGTGCAGTGCTCGGCGAGCGTCCGGCGGAGGCCCGCCGCCATGATTTCGAATTGGTCGAACAGGGTTTTTCAGAGCAGGAGATGCGTCAGGAGGCGGCTCGCTGCCTGAACTGTGACCATTTCGGATGCGGTATTTTGCATAAGGAAGGAAGGCTTGCATGGTAGAGGCGAATTGCGACGTCGTTCGCGTGTGCATCGACGGCGTGATGATTGAGGCGCCGCGTACGGCAACGGTGCTTGAGGCCGCTCGGAGCGCAGGCATCGACATCCCCACGCTTTGCTATTTGCGCGAACTTAACGAAATCGGAGCCTGCCGCGTTTGTTTGGTGGAAGTCGAAGGCATCGATCGTCTGGTTGCCGCATGCAACAGCCCTGTGTTCGGCGGCATGGTGGTGCATACCGACACCCAGCGCGTAAGGTTTGCGCGCAGAACCAATGTGCAGCTTATCCTCTCACGCCATGATAGGCGCTGTCCGACATGCTTTCGCAACGGGAGCTGCCGTCTTCAGATGCTCGCTGAGCGTATGGCGATTCACGACGTGCCATTTCCGACGCGCTTCGACACCGATCCGGTGGATAAGCGTTTTCCGCTCGTCAAAGAGCCTGCGAAGTGCATCTCATGTTTGCGGTGTGTGTCGGTGTGCGAAAAAAACCAGGCGCTGTCGGTATGGGCGCTTGTCGATTCCGGTTCGCGTAGCCGTGTGGATGCGGTGGCGAAAGACGATTGTTCATATTGCGGCCAGTGCATCACGCATTGTCCGGTGGGAGCGTTGCACGAGCGAAGCGATATCGCCCCGGTGTTCGATGCGATTTCGGACCCTGATACGGTGGTTATTGCGCAGATTGCGCCGTCGGTGCGAACGTCGTGGCACGAGGGTCTGGGGCTTTCGCCTGATATGGTGACGACCGGACGTCTTGTTGCGGCGGTGCGCAAGCTCGGCTTCGATTACGTTTTCGATACCGATTTCGCGGCGGATATGACCATCATGGAAGAGGGAAGCGAGCTTTTGCATCGCTTGAACGAAGGTGTACAGGGTCCTATGTTCACCTCTTGCTGTCCTGGCTGGGTGCGCTTTTTGAAGGCGCGTCATCCTGGTCTTGCCGACAAGCTGTCCACGACGAAGTCGCCTCAGCAGATTTTCGGAGCGCTGGCGAAAACCTATTATGCGAAGCTTCTCGACATCGATCCCGCAAAGCTGTTCGTTGTTTCTTATATGCCCTGTATCGCCAAGAAAGCCGAAAGGGCATACCCTGGCATGAATTCTCACGAGGGCATTTCCGATGTGGATGCAGTGTTGAGCGTGCGCGAACTGCAGCGTCAGATTAAATCGCGCTTTCTTGACGTATCGTTGCTTGCCGAAGAGGATTTCGATGCGCCGCTTGGAACCGCCACGGGGGCGGGGCATATTTTCGGCGTGACGGGCGGCGTCATGGAGGCTGCATTACGCTCTGCGTTCTATCTTGCAACGGGCGAAAACCCCGACCCGGATGCATTTGCGGAAGTTCGCTATGACGGAATCGAGCGCGGCTGGCGCGAGAAGACCTTCGATTTGGCGGGCCGGACGCTGCGTATTGCGGCGGCAAGCGGCTTGGCGAATGCCGATGCGTTGTGCTCGGCGATCGAGCGGGGAGAGGCGTCTTACGATTTCGTCGAGGTCATGGCATGTCCTGGCGGATGTGTGGGCGGCGGAGGCCAGCCTATCAGCGAGGGCGAAGAGCTGGCCGAACGACGTGGTTTGGTCTTGCGGGGAATCGATGAGAAAAGCGTGCTGCGCTTCAGTCACGAGAACCCCTCCGTGAAAGCCTGCTATGACGACTATCTTGGCGAGCCTCTTTCCGAACTTGCCGAGCGTCTTTTGCATAGCGACCATGCCGACTGGTCTATGCCGTGCGCGGTAGGCGTTGACGGCCCTGTTGGCTAATTTCTAGCGAAGGCGAGCCATGCGCCTGATTTTCGACTGCTTTGCCTGCGCGTCGGAAAAGCGGTTCCGACGCGCAGTTTACTTTGTTTCCAAACTGTTTCAGACAGGCGGCGTGTTTTCGGCGGTGAATGGAAACGGATGGCGGAAAACTTTTATTTCGCAGAATATAAAGCGAGGATATGCATGGCATGGGCATACATGCATATATCGAATGAGCGCATGACCAGGTGTTATGCGCTTTTTTCTCGAAGGGTTCCTCCTATATGCACAGCCTATGCAAAATGGTGGATATATAAGCGAAAAACATACGAAATATCCCTCGAAATTAATGTTCATGGGGAGTATTATGGCGGCGTCGGCAGGGTAAGAACCGAACCTGATAAGGAGTGATATCAATGACCGAACGCGAGCTGTCTCTTCGATCCGCCTGTGCGCCTGTGGTTTACGCCATCTCTTCCATCTGCGGCATTGCGTGTCTCAGCGTTGCTGCGCTTGTGATGACAGGAGCACTTTAGGGTTTTTGCGGACAGCAGCGCCGCGTTCGTCCTCTTTCGGAATTGCCGATAATTCTGCCGATATACGTAATTCCGCATAGAACGCTTACGAACCCCCTGTGTCGCATTCGTCTTCTTGAGAGGGAGACGAAGGGTTCGTAGAGCCGCCGCTTCGAATCGATTCCCTTACGGCCTCGCGAATGTGCGGGGCCGTTTTTTGGTTGCAGGGCGAAAACTCCACCCTTGAACATGGTTTTACGGAGCAGGGCAGCGGCCCCACGGAGCGCGAACTCTTTTGCGGCGTGGCAGCCCGTATCGGTTGTCCAGACATTCTTTTCGAGCCAAGCAGAAAAGCGTGGGGCAAGAAGGCGCGGCGGAATCGTGTCGGTCCGCAGGGGTGCCCAGCGTGCAATTTCGCGCAAAGCGAGCATTGTGTCTAACGATTTTGACTTGAATGCAAAAGCAGCCTCCGCTCGTTGTTCTACGTGGGAGCGGAGGCTGCAAAACAGATATATTTCCCCATGTGGCGAGGATGCTTTCGACGGCACGAATGCCGCATTGCGCCTGAGCGCGTGGCGCTTAGACGATGCCCTGGGCCATCATTGCGTCGGCGAGTTTCTTAAAGCCCGCGATATTGGCGCCGACGACATAGTTGCCGGGGCGGCCGACTTCGGCTGCGGCATCGGCTGCTGCATGGTAGATGTTCACCATGATGCCGTTGAGCTTGGCGTCGACCTCGTCGAAGCTCCAGGACAGGCGCTCCGAATTCTGGCTCATCTCAAGTCCGGATGTTGCCACGCCGCCCGCATTGGAGGCTTTGCCGGGGAAGAAGGCTACGCCTGATTCGATCAGGTAGTCGGTGGCATCAAGCGTCGTGGGCATGTTGGCACCTTCGGCAACTACCTTGCAGCCGTTTGCGACGAGCGCCTTGGCGTCCTCGATGAACAGCTCGTTTTGCGTGGCGCACGGAAGTGCGATGTCGCACGGAATGCTCCATACGCCGCGGCCTTCGTGGTACTGCGAACCTGCGACGCGCTCGGCATAGGCGGAAATGCGGCCGCGCTCGACTTCTTTGATTTGCTTGACCACGTCAAGCTTGATTCCTGCCGGGTCGTACACCCATCCAGTGGAATCGCTCATCGTGACAACCTTTGCGCCAAGCTGCTGGGCCTTTTCGGCAGCATAGATCGCAACGTTGCCCGCGCCCGAGATGCAGACGGATTTGCCCTCGAACGAGTCGTTTTTCTGCGCAAGCAATTCTTGCACCAGATAGACCAGGCCGTATCCAGTTGCTTGCGTGCGAGCGAGCGATCCGCCGAAGGAAAGTCCTTTGCCGGTGAGCACGCCCGTCCATTCGTTGCGCAGTCGCTTGTACTGGCCGAACATGTAGCCCACTTCGCGTCCGCCCACGCCGATGTCGCCGGCGGGAACGTCGGTGTCGGCGCCGATATGGCGGGAAAGCTCGGTCATGAAGCTTTGGCAGAAACGCATGACTTCGCCATCGGACTTTCCTTTGGGGTCGAAGTCGGAGCCGCCTTTGCCGCCGCCCATGGGAAGCGTGGTCAGGCTGTTTTTGAAGCACTGCTCGAATCCGAGGAACTTGATGATGGACAGGTTGACGGAGGGATGGAAGCGAAGGCCGCCTTTGTAGGGGCCCAAAGCGCTGTTGTACTGAACGCGATAGCCGCGATTGACCTGCACCTTTCCTGCGTCATCAACCCATGGCACGCGGAACATCACGACGCGTTCGGGCTCAACCATGCGCTCGAGCAGGCCTGCCGCCTCGTATTCAGGATGTGCCGCCAGCGCGGGTTCGATGGAGGTTAAGACCTCGGTGACTGCCTGGATGAATTCGGGTTCGTTGGCGTTTTTCGCCTTGACCTGTTCGATGACGCGCTGTGCGTACGACATGGCTTCCTCCTGTATCGCTCCTGCGGGCATTGCGCCCTGCGTTGTCCGTGATGCACTCTAGCAGAATAAAGCCCCTCTGTTTCGTGGTTGTTACGGTGCCGTGACGCATGGGTAAATGGCACGGGCCGTCTGGCGGCGTTTCGCGACGCCCGCTTGCTGAAAGGCTCGGGTTTGCTGCGCAACGAATTGCATGAAAACGTGGCGGTTCGGCAACGGCCGCACCCGTCGGCGACGCGCTTGCGCTACCATGCGGAATGTGCGCTTCTGCGCTCGGTGGACAATTGCGCCCAACGGCGCTATGAAGGCCCATGCAATGCGGGCGGATATGGCGGTGGAATATGCCTTTCGGCGATATCGATGAAAAAAACGCGAGCGTGAGGCGCTCGGTTTTTCTTTTGGCCACAGCAGCGTTTTTCGCGTTTCTGGCGGCTATCGGCGTAATGTATTCTCGCCAGCTTTTCGCAGGCGCTTCTGCGGTGTGGGCGGCGTTTTTCCCGCTCGTGCTCGGATGCGTGATCGCGTTTCTGGTCAATTTGATTATGGGGCGGCTCGAGCGCGTGTACTTTCCTTCGGCGAAACTCGGTCCGATCGCATCGTCTCGGCGCCCGGTGTGCATGGCCGCATCGTTTGCCATCATCGCCGCCGTCATCGCCATCATCGTGAATTTGATCCTTCCCGAACTTAAAGCGTCGGCGGGCGTCATCCAGCAGGGCGTCGCGCTGGTGCTGCAGGATCTGTATCGTTGGGCGCAAGACGACTTGAGTCTAGTGCTCGCTTCCCTTGACAGCGCAAGCCTCGAGAATCTCGAACGCAGCATCGCCGATTTCATGGCAGGCGTTTCAAGCGGCGATTCGTCGAGCGTCATGAACATGCTCAAGTCCGTTTTTTCAACGGCAACTTCGATTGCGCACAACGTGTTCTCCTTCATTGTGGCGATCGTATTCTCGCTGTATCTCCTGCTTGACAAAGACCGTGTGTTCAAAGGTCTCAACACGCTGCTCGACCTGGCTGTTCCGGCGCGTTTCGCTTCCTCGATCCGCCATGCCGGGCGCGTTGCGAACCAGGCATTTTCCCGTTTCATCACGGGCCAGTGCATTGAAGCGGTCATTCTGGGAACGCTGTGCGCTATCGGCATGGGCATCTTCGGCATGCCGTATGCCGTGGCGGTGGGTGCTACCGTCGGCCTGACGGCTCTTGTCCCGGTTTTCGGTGCATGGCTTGGCGGCGCGATCGGCTTTTTGATGATCCTGACCGTCAATCCGATGCAGGCCGTCTGGTTCATCGTGTTTTTGGTGGTGCTTCAGCAGCTTGAATCGCATTTGATCTATCCCAACGTGGTGGGTGCTTCGGTGGGCCTGCCGGGCATCTGGGTGTTCGGCGCAGTGCTTGTGGGCGGCGCGCTTTTCGGCGTGCTGGGCATGTTCCTGGGCGTTCCTACGGTTGCCACGTTGCGTACGCTTGCGATGGATCGTGCGGCGAAGGTACGTGAGCGCAGGGCGCGTGCGGCAGAGCAAGAGCACGAACGCGACGAGCAAGCTTGTGCGGAAAAGTCGCGTGTCCAAAGATCCGTTGGTGCCTTGGATGGCGAAATTGCAAAAAATTCTGATGACGGCTGCTAGTTTCCGGCTTGTTGCCTGATGCGGAAAGGCCGCGCTTCGGTTCTGAAGCGCGGCCTTTCGTGTTGTGCGGGCTGAGCCCGATATGGCGGCTTGGTTTCTAGTAGGTGGTGGGAGCAAGCAGCACCTTGCCCGTTCCGCGGTAGACGTTGACGAGGCCTTCGCCCGATGCGGCGGAGCCCACAAGCGATTTGCCCGAACGCTCCACGGTGAAGTTGAGCGATCCGCTCCAGGCGAGCGCCATGTTGCCGTCGACCTTCAGCTCGTCGTTTTCGAGCGTGATCTCGATGAGCTCTTCTTTGGGGCAGGGTGATTCAAGGCACAGTGCACCGTATCCCTGGATGCCCAGGTTGAACAATCCTTCGTTGCCTGCGACGGCCGACGACATGTTGGTGCGCATGACGGCCTTGTGTTCGAGGCTGGAATAGCAGGCCAAAAACAGCCCGTCGTCGAGCACGATATTGTTACCCCAGTCTGCCACGTCGAGCACGATGATGTAGCTGTAGGTGGGCTCCAGCACAAGCATGCCCGTGCCCTGGTACTCGGGCTTGATGGCCGATTCGTTGGTGACTGCGCCGCGCAGGGCCTTGCCGAACAAGTCGCCGACACCTTTGACGCCCGTAGTGCAGTTCACCTGGCCGATCGACCACTGCATAGCGCCCGCCTGTACGGTGACCGGCGCCTGGGAAAGGTCGCAGATTACCTGGCGGCGACGCACGTTCATCTCGCTTGAGAAATAGGCCGTTGCGGCTGTCATTGCGGTAACGCTGAGGTCGCGTTTCCATTCGATGACCTTGAAGGCGCCGAATTCGGTGAGGACGTTGACGTCGTCGTTGTCGGTGAAATTGGAAATCTGATACATGGCTCTCCTCGCATGACGATGCGGCGAAACGGTATCGGTTCGGATACACGCTTCTTTGTCGGATGAAGCATATCATGCTCCTTGGTAAGATAAGGCGCTGTCGCCGATTTCGCGGCGAACGCCTTGTCTGCAGCATCGGGCTTGGCGCTTCGGCGATGGATGCTGCTCGCTATGCGGGCGGCTGGCGTTGCGAAGAGCTCGGCAAAGTGCTCGTTTCAAGACGGGCCGAGGTGTATGCGTGCCTGTCGAAGAATGTGTCCGCGCGAGGTTCCGTTTGTTGCGTGCGGCATGAAAGCGTATGCGTCCGCTGCGGGTCGCACGGGGAAAGAAAAGGGGTTTCGATGGCTGTTCTGTTCGGGATCGTCGCTATTGTCGGCGTGCTTTCGTGGGCGATTGTGAAAAGCGACGAAATGTCGGGAATGGGGCGCAAGGTGGTGCGCGGCTCGTTTCGTCATCCGCACGGAAGGCTTGTTGCAGTGCATTGCGACAGCATGCCTGAAGAATCGCTCTATCGCCACCGCCTTTTGAAGCGCGTGCCGGTGATCACCTCGATTATTGCGCTGCTTGTTGCCGCTGCGGGGCTTGTCATGGAGGCGAACGGCGTCGTGACGGGCGTGGTTATCGTCGATGTGTTGATGTCGGGCGTGCCGGTGGTTCTGCTTGCCGGCGAATGCATCCTGCGTCTTCCGAAGCCGTCGCAGAAGTTTTCCGTGTACATTCTGGTGGCGTTTGCGGGGCTGTTGCTTGCGACGGCGTGCAGCATGCTGGCTTCGGCGCTTGGCGGTTCCGAGCCTGATTTCCTCGTCACGGTTTCACGCACCGTTTCAAGCGTTGCAGGTTGCGCTTTGGGGTGCGCCCTTGCGGCTGCGGCGGTAAGGGAGCTTGCTGTTTTCAAGCGTCGTTTCGAAGACGGCTACGAAAGCCAGATCGCGCTTTCGCCGCATGCTGCCGTATACAAGGCCTATCGCGAACTTATGGTGGGCAAGAAGGCATGGGAGTCGGGCCGCAAAGAGGATTGATGCTTTTCGCAAGGGGCGTCTTCGCCCTACGAAGATGCGAGGTGCGTTTCGGACGGTTGTCGCGGGCATGGCCGTTGCCTGGATTCGACATGGCGGTTCGGCAACGGATGCTCGGAGCTTTCGTCGTCCGTACGATAATGAACGTCATGCATGTGCCTGAGCAAGACGAAGCGCGAGAGAGGAATGGCGATGGGAATCTGGGACGATATCAGCGGCGCATTGAACAAGGGCGTCGAGGGCGCGGGGCGTTTTGCCGACGTGACGAGCTTAAAGTTCAAACTCGGCGAGGTGGAGCGCAGAAAGCGCGATCTTGCCTGCGATTTGGGCGAGAAGTTCTACGAAGCGGTTTCTTCCGATTCCGCGCTGCCTGAAGGCTGCGAAGAGACCATCGCGGCTATGAAGGCATGCGACGAGGAAATCGCGCAGATTAAAGCGGATATTGAAGCCATAGCGCGCAAAGCGGAAGCTTCCAAGGCGGCGGCGGTGACGTATTCGTGTCCTTCGTGCGGGGCGACCCTTTCGCCTGGCGCCCGTTTCTGCCATGCCTGCGGTGTTGCTTTGGCTCCTGTGCAGGCGGCGCCTCAGGACCCCTTCCAGGACGAACCCACCGTCACCGTTTCGCAGGCCGATGCCGCATCGCCGTTTGCGGCGGTTGACCAGCCCTTTGCGCCTCAAAGCTACGAAGCGCCCGTGGCTCCGCAGCAGTAGGCTTTTTCTAAATGCTGTCTTACGCCGACGCCATAGTGCGTCGGCGTTTTCGTATATTCGAGGCGTTTTGTCTGCTCGCTTTCTCTTAAGGCGTGTCGTTTCGAGCAGCGCTTGAGGTCAAGGGCGGTTGGCGGGAGCGTGCTGTCGAACTTGGGCCAAGCTGTGGATACACTTTCGCGTGCGAGGCGTTTCAAGCGGATGCTGCGAGAGCTGATCGTCGCGCGTTCTGGGGATTGCGCGGCTGTGATACCATAGGGCGCTTGAAATGAGGCCCAATGGCGGCGAAAGGACGATTGTATGCGTGTGACCATCTATACCGACGGGGCGGCTCGTGGAAATCCGGGACCTGGCGGCTATGGCGCGGTTATGCACTATGTCGATCCTGCCGGCAAGCTGCACGTCAAGGAACTCACGCAGGGCTTTCGTCGTACGACCAATAATCGTATGGAGTTGCTCGGCGTGATCGTGGCGCTCGAAAGCCTGCGCCGTCCGTGCGATATCGATTTGTATTCCGATTCGAAATACGTGGTGGATGCCTTCAACCAGCATTGGGTGGACGGCTGGCTTAAGCGCGGATGGAAAAACGCCAAGAAGGAGCCGGTGAAAAACACCGATTTGTGGAAGCGTCTTTTGACGGCGAAGCAGCCGCACAACGTTGTATTTCATTGGGTGAAGGGGCACGCTGGCCACCCCGAGAACGAGCGGTGCGACGAGCTGGCCACCACGTCGGCCGACGAAGGCCCGCTTCTTGTCGACGAAGGCTTCGAGAAGACGGACGGGCTTTTCTAGCTTCTTACTCTTCGGCCATTTCGCGTTTCCAGTCGATATCGGCGGGGCGCCCTTGCATGTCTTCTTCGGGGTTCCACAGGCATGTGTCCATATCCACTTGGTCGGCGTCGACGAATGCCACCCCTTCTTTTTCGAGCAGCTCCCGTTGCACGCCGTCGCCGCCGAAGGCGTAGCCTTGTGCAAGGCTGCCGTCTTTGAATACGACGCGGTGGCACGGGGTTTTCACCGGCTCATCGTTGCCGCGCAGTACCCATCCGACGTAGCGGGCCGAGCGCGGGCTGCCGATCAGGCGTGCTATCTGGCCGTAGGTCGACACTTTGCCGCATGGAATGCGGCGTACCCGATCGAATACCTTATCGGAGAACTCTCCCATCGTTTCCTTCTTTCGTTTCGTCTCGCGCAGCAGTGTAGCGCAAGGTGTGGGCGGGACGGCTCGCGTGCGATCGCACGGGCAGTGCGCTTCTTTTTTCTTGCAAACTGTATATAGCGTGTATATACTGTGCTTGTAGGGTATATACACTTGGTTCGTAGGCGACGCATCTGCGAATCGCCGCTGTCGGGGGCGCTCGACAGCGGTCCTGCTTGAAATTGCGGCGTGCAACGCAGCGCGTCCTTGTCATGCGGTTGCCTCGAAGGCGTTTGCGGCGCTACATGGCGGGCAGGATGTTCGACGAATGCGGCGACGGTCGTGCCCGTCGAACGTTTCAGACGCGCCCCGATGCGCATCGGGGCGTTCGCGATAAGGGGTTTTCCTTGGATATCGTTATTTCGAATGCAAGCAACAAGCCGATTTACGAACAAATCGTAGCCCAACTGAAAGACGCTATTTTGTCGGGCGAGCTTGAAGAAGGGGCCATGCTTCCCTCCATTAGGGCGTTGGCGGCCGATTTGCGCATCAGCGTGATCACCACCAAGCGCGCCTATGCCGAACTCGAGGCCCAGGGCTTCGTCGAAACCGTGCAGGGCAAAGGCAGCTTCGTGGCAGGCGGCAATAAGGAATTGCTGCGCGAAGAGCGTCTTCGCCATGTGGAATCGCTGCTCGACCAGGCAGTGCGCGAGGCACGCGGCGTCGGGGTGGAGAAGGCTGAGCTGCATGGCATGCTCGACATGCTTTTCGATGACGTTTAAATCGGCTGCACTTATCGAAGGGGGCTGTCATGGCCGATTCCATTTTCGTCTCAGGGCTGAATAAGCGCTATGGCGATGATTTTTCTTTGCAGGATGTGTCTTTGTCTGTGCCGCAGGGCAGCGTTGTGGGGTTCGTCGGCGCCAACGGCGCGGGCAAAACCACCACGATCCGTGCGATTCTCGGGCTGATGGATGCCGACGCCGGAACGGTGGAAGTGCTCGGCGAGCCGTTCGGGCTTCATGCCGATGCCGCAGCATGCGCTTGCGTGAAGCAGCGCATCGGTGTGGTGTTCGACACCTGCCCGTATGTAGGTGATCTTACCGTCAAGACGGTTGGCGCCGTCATGGCGGCGGCGTATCCGTCGTGGCGCGCGGGGCTTTTCGAAGAATACCTGCGTCGGTTTTCTTTGACGCCGAAAAAGAAGGTGAAAGATCTTTCGCGCGGCATGGGTATGAAGCTGCAGCTGGCATGCGCGCTTTCTCACGAGCCTGAGCTGCTGATTCTCGACGAGGCAACGGCAGGTCTCGATCCGCTTGCGCGCGACGAAGTGCTCGATATCCTGCGCGAATACCTTGCCGCCGACGAACGCCGCTCGATGCTGCTTTCGAGCCATATCACCTCCGACTTGGACAAGATAGCCGATCGTGTGGTGTGCATCGACGCGGGACGTATCGTCTTTGACTGCGACAAGGACGAAATCTGCGATATGGCAGGCATTGCGCGATGTCGCGCATCCGAGTTCGAACAGGTGGCGGCAAGCGGCCTCGTCGATGCCGGTGCGCTGCGCTTTTTGCGCCATGCGTACGGGATCGATGCGCTCGTTCCCGACCGTTTTGCGTTCATGCGTCGTTTTCCCGATGTTGCTTGCGACAAGGCGACGATCGACGACTATATGCAGCTTGTCCTGAAAGGGGAGACCCGATGAAAACCGCCCTGCTCTCCGAACTCATCACATCGAAAAACGTGCTCATTCAATCGTTTGCCATCTATGCCGCGGTGTCGCTTGTTATCGGCATTTCCATGCAGAGCCCCATTGCCATGGTGGCCTGTATCGGGGCGATGACGCCGTTCTTGATGACGTTTACCTTTTGCGCTCTTGACGGCATAAACGGTTGGGAACGCTTTCGTGCCACGCTGCCCGTGTCCCGTGCGGCGATCGTGGTGAGCCGGTATGCCAACATCCTGATTGCAACGGTCGTAATGGTTTTGACGGCATGGTGTATCGGCATGATTCTTTCAATCGCGCTTCCTGCGCTTTTCCCCGACTGGGAGGTTTCCGCGGCGTTTGCGCAGGAAGCATCTGACCCTGCGGTGTTTTTATTTGCCGGCATGTCGGGATCGGGCATCGTGCTCGCAGTAGCGGCGTTCGTGCTTCCATTCGCCATGCGTTTTGGAATGACGAAATCCATCCGTATCATCCCTGTGTTCGCCATGATGCTGATTCCCGTGTCGATTTTTTTCATACAGCAGCTTCCTGACGTGGCTCGGTTGGCTGCAGATGTATCGCTTTGGATCGACCAGCACGTTGCACTCGCGTCGATGATATTTATCGTGGTCGTGCTGGCGGTGTATGCGGCAAGCTGCGTGGCGGCGATCGCAATGTATCGCAAAAAGGAGCTCTAGGCGGCAGTCGCGTTTTTTGCATGCGGCGTCTGCTTGCGCGCCTTGCTTTTGCGATAATGGTTCGTTAGAAGCAAGGCGCTTTGCGTCTGTCCTGTTTTCATGAATGGAGCATCATGTCTGATTCTCGTTACGATTACCTCATCGTCGGCGCCGGCCTTACCGGTGCCGTTTTCGCCCACGAAGCCGCGAAACTTGGCAAGAAGTGCCTGGTCATCGACCGTCGCGACCACATTGCCGGCAATGTGTACACCGAAGAGGTGGAAGGCATCAACGTGCACAAATACGGTGCGCATATCCTCCATACGTCGCTTGCCAATGTATGGGAATACGTGAACCGTTTCGCCGAGTTCAACAACTATGTGAATTCCCCCGTGGCGCTCTATAAGGGCAAGA
This sequence comes from Slackia sp., assembly GCA_030532315.1. Classification (GTDB taxonomy): domain Bacteria; phylum Actinomycetota; class Coriobacteriia; order Coriobacteriales; family Eggerthellaceae; genus Slackia. The sequence goes on along the minus strand of JAUNLI010000001.1, from coordinate 29,785 downwards.
CGTACAACATGCCGTTCAATATGAACACGTTTTCCAAGATGTGGGAAGGCGTGGTCACCCCTGCTCAGGCCAAGGCGAAGATCGCCGAGCAGATCGCTGCCGAAGGCATCGGTGAGCCCGCGAACCTCGAAGAGCAGGCATTGTCCCTGGTGGGCCGCGATATTTTCGAAGCACTGGTAAAGGGCTATACCGAAAAACAGTGGGGTCGCGATTGCAAAGACCTTCCTGCTTCGATTATCAAGCGCCTTCCGTGCCGCTTCACCTATGACAACAACTATTTCAACGATCGCTATCAGGGCATTCCGATGGGTGGCTACACCAAGATGGTGCAGCGCATGCTCGAAGGCGTTGAGGTGCGTCTGGGCGTAGAATACCGCGACCTTATTGCCGAGCAGCCGGATATCGCGCAGCGTACCATCTACTGCGGTCCGGTGGATGCGTTCTATGATTTCAAGCTCGGAACGCTCGAGTATCGCTCGCTGCGTTTCGAAAGCGAAATTCTTGACGAAGAGAACCATCAGGGTGTTGCTGTGGTGAACTATACCGAGCGCGACGTGCCGTGGACGCGTATCATCGAGCACAAGCATTTTGAATATGGTACGCAGCCGAAAACGGTGATTACGCGTGAATATCCCGCCGATTGGCAGCCGGGCGACGAGCCGTATTATCCTCTGAACGACGCCAAGAACGAAGCCTTGTACGCGCAGTACAAAGAGCTTGCCGAGCAGGAGGGTTCTGTGGTGTTTGCGGGCCGTTTGGGCGGTTACAAATACTACGACATGGACAAGTGCATCGCCGCCGCGTTCGATTTGGTGAAAGCGGAGCTCGGCGTCGAGCTGTAGGGGCTTGACCGAAAACGTAACCACACAAAAGGCCTCGTTTTTGAACCGCCTCCCATTTCTGCAGATTTGGGACGCGGTTCATTTTTTTGAACGAGGCCTTTTTTCGCCGGTATGGCTCGTTTTTCATTCCCGCGACCCGCTCTTGATTTTAGGAACGGGGGAAACGCTCTTGCGTCGCGAAATTCGCTACGATATCGATGCGTTTGGCATTGCGATTCATGCCGTATCGGCGAAAAACAGGCCTGGGGCGCACTTACTTAACAATTCCGAGCTTCATGAGCACACGTTCGGCGCATCGCAAAAGCCCGCGCCGCATAAGGTAATAGCGCACTTTATGCGAAGGCGCGATGACGGGGTCGTTTTCGCGTGCGCCTCGGATGTCGGCCAGGCATGCCTTCGTCGGGCGACGACGGGCGAAGTTTTCGCACGGTTTGCCGAAATGCGCATCAAGACACTCCATGAGCCGCGCATAGCACGCGTGCTGGTCGGCTGCGGGAAGCTTGCCGATGTCGAGCATCGTGAAATCGAGGCACCATTCCAAAAGCTCGGCCGCGCAGAAGTCGTGCATGCCGCGTTCGGTCCAGATTCGACAGATCGCCTCGATCGCCGTTAGGTGGCTGTCGAGTTTCTTGAGCAGTGCGTCACGTCCGCAAATTGCCTCGTGAGTCACCGATTCGTCGTTCATTCGATAGATATAAAGCTTTTCGGAAGAGAGCACGGTGCGCTTCGAAAACGGATAGACACCGAAATAGAACACCTGGTCTTCGGCAAGCGGCAGCCCTTCTTCGAAGCGCACCTGCTCGCGTTGCGCGAAATCGTGTGCGATGGCGGTGCGGCAGGCGTAGGGGCGGGCATGGTCTTTGAAAAGCAGTGCGGGCTCGAATCCTTCGTAGACCATGTCTTTCGGCGCAAGTTCGCGGCGCAGGCTTGCAGGGGCGGCTTCGGGCGGATCGCATTCCAGACCGAAGGTGAACACATCGGGTTGTTGGGTTTCGAACACTTCGTTCACGCGCGCGCAGGCGCAGGCGACAAGCGTGTCGTCGGCGTCGACGAACATGAGGATATCGCCCGTTGCGTGCGCTATGCCCGTATTACGCGCTGCGGAAACGCCTTGGTTTTCCTGGTCGAACACGACAATGCGCGCATCACGGGCGGCATACGTTTCCAGTATATGGGCGCATCCGTCGGGCGATCCGTCGTTGACGCAGATAATCTCCAGGTCGGCGTGCGTCTGGCCGATGAGCGAATCAAGCGTTGCACCCAGGTGTTTTTCGGCCTTGTACACAGGAACGATGATGGATATCTTCACGGTATTCCTCCTGACGCAAAACGTCGGCTTTTGTGGCGGCGAAGCGTGTGTTTTCGGAGCCATGGCGTGCTTTGGCGAAGCAAAGTCGCGCGTCGCGCGAAAATCTTCTTGGTCGCTCCTGGGAAAGCCGGTTAGGCATCCGCCTTTCGGCGCGGGGTTCGACTTACTGCTTCGCGCGTCCCGCGACTGCCTGAACGAGCGCTTTCGGCCCGCCAAGTCGCAGGGCGAATAGCGCCTTGGCCACCGATCTGCTATCGTTGGAACGGTTGCGTACGCGTAGGTATTTCTCAGGATCGTCCATCAACGTGCGCAGATTGAGGGCACGCCAGCCGTTCCATTCGTCCCAGCAAAGCGTGCCGTTTGCCTCGTATGCTCGGAACTCTTTTCCCATATGCGTGAGGAATTCAAGTTTGAACTCGGGGGCAAGACGGTCGAGGTTCCACAGATAGGCGTTGTACTGCGAAATCTGAGCCATAAGGCGCAGGTCGTGTTCGTGCGCTGCATCCGCATGGGCATCGAGCCAGCGGTTGATTTCGGTATATTCTTCGCAGACGCAAAACACTTTGCCTTTGGAATTGACCGAGGAGGATTCGTTGTCTTGGCGATAGTGCACGATGGGGTTTTCGACGAACGTCGCGCGCGCGGCGCTTGCCCATACCTTGAAGGCGAACGAGGTGTCCTGATATGACGCGCCGGGCGTTTCGAGGAAGCGGATGTCGTTTGCGGCAAGAAAATCGCGGCGATACAACCCGCTCCAGATGGAAGGCTTCTGGAAGAGGATGCGCGTGTCTTCGCGCGTATCCACGACGTGCGCGCACATGTCGGGTTCCACCATGCGGTGCAGCTCGTCGCGGTTTCCTTCGGTCCAGTAGAACGTGAAGTTGCCTTTGACCGCTTGGGCATTGTGGGCAAGAGCGGCAGCGTGCAAGGTTTCAAGTGCGTCGGGATAGAAGAAATCGTCCGATTCAAGCACGGCCACGAACGTGCCGCAGGCATTGTCGAGCCCGACGTTCATGGTGGCGCCATAGCCCGAATTGGGCTTGTCGATCACGCGGAAGCGTTCGTCTTGCTCGGCGTATTCGTGTGCGATCGCAGAGGATGAATCGGTCGAGCCGTCGTTGAGACAAATTGCTTCGAAGTTGGAAAACGTCTGGTCGCGCAGCGAATCAAGACACTGGCGAAGGTATTTTTCCACGTTGTAGATGGGGATGAGAACCGAAATCGCGGGCTGGTTCGTTTCCGGAACGGCTTGCGAGGCCATGGCGTGTCTCCGATCTTCGTTGCGGACGGAAGCGCTTTTGACGCGACCGCCTGCAACGGGGCAGGCGGTCGTGCATTCGCGCAAGGTGTGCGGGCGGTTGAGCGAAGCCCTTAAGCTTGCGTTTCGACCGTGGCCGCTTTTGCGAGCATTGTTTTGTCGAGCGGGCTGAACTGCGTGCGGCTGCCCACGAAGACGATCTGGTCGATTTCGCCGCGGCGGCTTTCGAACAGATCGATGGCACGGGCGACGCAGTCGAGGTCTTGTGGATCGTCGAGCACGACAAGCGATCCGGTTTTGGCTGCGTAGGGGCCGATCGTGTAGGAATAGGCAGGCTGCCACGACGGCGCCGCGATAAACGAGCGCACGCGATGGCCTTCTCCGCGTTGCTGTTCGATCCAGTCGCGAATGACGGTGTTCGCTTGATAGGCGTCGTCTTCGCAGAATCGGACGATGCCCTTTTCGTGCTCGCGCAAGGGGGCAAGCTGTGCGTCGGGGCATCCTTCCTCGCTGTCAAGCACAAGAACCGTGTCGTTGTTGTGGGCGAGGATGCGCTCGGCAATGGCATTGCTGAGCGGTTTGCCGGGCGATTTGATCAACAGCGGGCATCGCTGCTCGCTGATGTGGGGCGAAAGGGAAATCATGTCGCCCATGCATCCGATGTGCGTCAGCACGACAGGGCCGTGCCACAGGCCGCGTTGCGCGCCGTAATCGAACACGGCAAGTGAAAGGCCTTCGTAGGTATCGGCCGAAAGCGCTTCGACTTCGCAGTGCAGCTCGGTTGCCGCCTCGAGTGCGGCAGCGAAGGCGGCGGAATCGCAGTAGGGAGTTTTGCCCACGAGGATGATGCGTTTTGCTTTGAGGCGCTTGATTTCCTGCGAGGTGGCGTCGGGAATGCCGTCCGTTTTGGTGAGCAGCACCGGCGCATCGAGGGCGCTTGCAAGTCCTGCGCCCAAAAACCCGTCCATCTCGTATTCGCCATAGGCAACCACGACGGTGTCGGTCGCTTCTTCGCGGCAGCTGCTGCTCAGGCGCGCCGCCATGGCGTAGGGGGTGTCGGCTTCAAGCGGCTTGATCAAAGATTCATCGGCCTGAACGGGCGAGGTCAGCATAGAGAACACGCGGTCTTCGGCCGCCTTGCTGCCGGTATGGCCTCCCAGCACGCGATAGGTCTGGCACACGTCGTGCGCGCTGCCCAGCATGCGCATGTGACCCTTCTCGATCCAGACGGCTTTGTTGCACAGACGTTCGATCTGGTCGTTGTTGTGCGAGACGATTAAGACGGTGACGTTGTGCTCTTTGATCAGCGACTGGATGCGTTCTTCGCATTTCTTCTGGAACATGAAATCGCCCACGGAAAGCACTTCGTCGACGATCAGGATGTCGGGCACGATTACCGTTGCGATGGCGAACGCGATGCGCGCCACCATGCCCGACGAATAGTTCTTCAACGGCATGTCCAGAAACGGCTTGATTTCAGCGAATTCCACGATGTCGTCGAAATTGTCCTGGATGAATTTCTTCGAGTATCCAAGCAGTGCGCCGTTCAGGAAGATGTTTTCGCGTGCGGTCAGCTCCATGTCGAAGCCGGCACCCAGTTCGATCAACGGCGCGATGTTGCCGTGAATCGTGCATGATCCCTTCGTGGGCTCGAGCACGCCGGCGATGATTTTGAGCAAAGTGGATTTGCCCGAGCCGTTGGTGCCCAGGATGCCGAAGACGTCGCCTTTTTTGATGTCGAGCGTGATATGGTCGAGCGCGCGGAACTCCTTGAAGCGAAGCTCCTTGCGTGCAAGCGCGATGGCGTATTCCTTCAGGCTGTTGAGCTGTTCGTTGGCCATGTTGAAAATCATGGATACGTCTTCGACCGAAATCGCGGTTGCACGGCCGGATTCGTCAGGAAGCGCGGAGAAGCCGGAAAGCGGCGTGGTATTGACAACTTCAGGCATGGCTTCTCCTAAACGTAGAGGATGAACTTCTTTTCGCTCTTCTTGAAAATGAGCAGGCCGATGGCGAAGGTGACCACGGCCATGCCGAGGCACAGCAGGTTTTCCTGGAGGCCTGGCACCGTGCCGTCAAGCAGAAGCTGGCGGAAATACGACACATAGTGATACATGGGGTTAAGCTCCATGATGGGCATCATCCAATCGGGCAGCACCACGACCGGATAGAACAGCGGTGTGGCGTAAGTCCATGCGGTGATCACCACGCTCCACAGATGGCACACGTCGCGGAAGAATACTGCCAGGGCAGAAAGCGCCATGCCGAGACCTGCGCTGAACAGCACCACGAACAAAAGCAGCACAGGAAGCATAAGCAGGCTCAAGCTGGGGGCAACCTGGAAATACACCATGACGATGGCCACCGCGATCAGCGAAATGCAGAAGTTGACCAGCTGGAAGAGTACCTTTTCGATCGGGAAGATGAGCTTTTCGATGCGCACCTTTTTAATCAACGACGACGAGTCGAGGATAGACCACATGGCGCCCGTCGTGGACTCCGACATCAGGGCGAACAAGGTGTTTCCCAGGATGATGTAGAGCGGATAGTTAGGAATGTCGAATCGGAAGAACGTGCTGAACACCGCGCTCAAGACGATCATCATGAGCAGGGGATTGAGCACCGACCATACCACGCCCAGGGCGCTTCGGCGGTATTTGAGCTTGAAGTCTTTCGAGACGAGCGAGGAAATGGTGAACCAGTTGCGTTTCAAGGTTGCCTTGTTTATCGCGTGGGACATGGCGTACCTGTGACTTTCTTGATAGTCCGTCGGAATACAAACGAACCGAAATTATACCTCATGGCGCGCAAGGCCCGTGTTCTCCATCGAAAGAGCTTCGCCTTCCTGCACCCCTCGGCCGATTGTCCGTTGCCGCCTGGGCGCTGATTTCGGGGTTGCTTGTGTGCAAAATCCGCGTCATATTTACGTATGTTCAAAGTAATGATATCTTCAAGAAAAATTGAACATAATGGTTCGAATCAGGCGGACCGTTGTGATGGTGAATACGGGGAGGGGTTTCTTGCTGACGGAAAACGAATTCAAGGCGCTCAAGACGCTTGTACTGAAGCCTTGCGAAAATCAGCGCGCGCTGGCAGCCGCGACGGGAATTTCTTTGGGAAGCGTGAACGGTGCGCTGAAAAGCCTCGCAGACAAGGGTCTGGTCGAGGGCTATGCGCCGACGCCGCATGGCTTGCAAGAGCTTGGCGCGTACAAGGTGGAAAACGCCGTGATTATGGCCGCGGGTCTCTCGTCGCGCTTCGCGCCTATTTCCTATGAGAAGCCCAAAGGCCTGCTCGTCGTTCGAGGCGAGGTTTTGATCGAGCGCCAGATCCGCCAGCTGCAAGAGGCGGGCATAACCGACATCACCGTGGTGGTGGGTTACAAAAAAGAGCATTTCTTCTACCTTGAACGCCAATTCGGCGTGAAAATCGTGGTCAACGACGAATACGCATCGCGCAACAACAATTCGTCGCTGATGGCCGTGCGCGAGAAGCTCGGCAACACGTACGTCTGCTCGTCGGACGACTATTTCACGGTCAACCCCTTCGAACCCTATGTCTACAAGGCGTTTTATGCATCCGTTTTCGTGGAGGGCGAAACCGAGGAATGGTGCATCAAGCAGGGTGCGGGCGGATGCATCGAAGCGGTGAGCGTCGGCGGGCATGATGCGCAGATCATGCTGGGCCATGTATATTTCGATCGCGCCTTCTCGCATAGGTTCGTCGAAATTCTGGAAGAGGAATACGACCTTCCTGCCACGGCGGGAAAGCTCTGGGAGGAAATCTATGTCGACCATATCAAAGAGTTCGACATGGTGGTGCGTGCTTACGAAAGCGGAGTGATCAACGAATTCGACTCGCTCGACGAGCTGCGCGACTTCGATCCGTATTTCCTGCGCAACGTCGATTCCGAGGTTTTCGACAACATCGTTGCCGTCCTGGGTTGTGATGTCGACGATATCCATGACGTCTACCCGTTGAAGCAGGGCCTGACGAATCTGTCGTGCCATTTCGCCGTGGGCGACGACGAATACGTCTATCGTCATCCGGGCGTTGGCACCGATTTGATTATCGATCGCGAGGCCGAATTGGTGGCGCAGTCGCTGGCGAAAGACCTCGGGCTTGACGATACCTATATTTTCGAAGACCCCGCGCAGGGGTGGAAGATTTCGCGTTTCGTCGCTCATGCGCGCCAGCTCGACCCGAACGATCCCGGCCAGCTCAGGCGTGCGATGGAGATGGCGCATACGCTGCATGCGTCTCCGATGAAAACGCAGCGCACGTTCGATTTCTACGAAGAATCGCAGAAATACACGTCCTATCTGAAGGAAATCAAAGGCAGGATCGACATTGCGGGCTTTGCCGAAATGGCCGATGCTGCAGCGCGTTTGAAGCGTTTCGCCGATGCCGATCAGGCGCGTCGCTGCCTGACGCATAATGATTTCTTCTCGCTCAATTTCCTGATCGATGAGCACGACAAGATGTATCTGATCGACTGGGAATATTCGGGCATGGCCGATTACGCGAGCGACTTCGGTACGTTCACGGTGTGCTGCGAGCTGAGTTTCGAGCAGGCGAAAGAGGCGCTGGCGTTTTATTTCGGTCGCACGCCGACGTTTGAGGAGCTTCGTCACAACTTCGCCTATGTGGCGCTTGCGGGTTGGTGCTGGTATGTGTGGTCGTTGCTGAAAGAGGCGCAGGGCGAATGCGTGGGCGAATGGCTCTATATCTATTACCGGTATGCGGCGGAGTATCTCGAAAAGACGCTTGCGTGGTACGAAACGGGCGTGTCGGAGGCGTAGGACGGCGCGGGGCGTTTCGGTTGTTGCGAACAGGTCTTTTGCGTTGCAACGACACCTTTGGCCCAGTGTGTTTTGCGGCGGCGTGCGGCTGGGGCGCGAGAGCCGTCAGGGCGTGGGAAAACGAAGGAAAGCGGGGAATTGTGGAACAGCGTGTTATGCAGCTTCGCGAACAGCGCAGGAAAACGTATTTCATGCGCGGTTTGGCATTCGCGATGGCTTCGGGCGTGTGCTACGGGTTGTATACGGGCTTTCTGACCCTTGCGCAGACGCAGGGCGTGTGGGGTTCGTGGTTTGCGGGTCTTGAATGGGGCGAGGGGCAGGCGGCGCTGAGCGCGTTTGTCGTCACGTTCGCTTTGGCTGCGCTTGCTGCGGGCATCAACGACCTTATCAGCGGCGTCTGGTCGATGGCCGTGTGCGCGAAAAACCGCCAGATGGGCGATTTGCTGAAGACGGTGAAAACAAGGCCCGGCCTTGTCATGATGCTGTGCGCGGCGATCGGCGGGCCGTTTGCCACGATTGCTTATGTGGTTGCGCTCAATTCGGCCGCTGCCGCGGGCAATCCCGGCGTCATCGTTCCCATCGCCGCCTTGAACTGCGCGATCGGCGCCGTCTTGGGGCGCGTTCTGTTCAAGCAGGGCCTTGAACCCCATAAGGTTGCGGGCATTGCAATATGCCTGTTCGCGGCGGCGCTTATCGGCGGCACGAGTTTTGCGGCCATGGGCCCCGAGGCGCTTCTGGGCTGCTTCTTCGCGTTTCTCGCGGCGTTCGGTTGGGGTTTCGAAGGGTGTGTGGCCGGCTTCGGCACCATTCTGATTGATTATCGCATCGGCATTGCCATCCGCCAGGTTACGGCGGGCGTCCTCGAGCTTTTCGTGGTGTTTCCCCTGCTTATGGCCTTTGGCGGCGGCATCGACGTGTTGCCTGCCGTCGCGGGCGCTGCAGCTACGAGTCCGGCGCTTCTGTTCTTTTTGATATCGGGCTTTTTCGCCATGCCGGCGTTTTCCTTCTGGTACAAGGGCAATTCGATGTGCGGAACGGCGCTCGGCATGGCATGCAACGGCATGTATGCATTCTGGGGGCCGTTCTTCATCTGGGTTCTTATGGGCCTGTGCAATATCGGCGGCATGGCGGCCGATTATCCGCCGCTGTCTGTCGTGCAGTGGGTCGGCGCGCTGATTATGGTTGCGGGCATTTTCTGCATCGCGGTGAATCCTGTGCAGTTGCTTCGCTCGAACAAGAAAGAGGGCTAGGTCATGGGCAACGCATTGGTTCCTTTGCATTACGCGATCATCGAGCATTTCGTCGACGGCCGCGAGGATTGCGCGGAAGGTGTCGTGTCTGCGCTTGCGCCTGATTACGGCGATTACAAGATGCTCACGCGGCGCGATGTTGAAGAAGCTCTTGCCACCGCGAAAGAAAACGGCATCCTCGATGAGACGCGATGTGCCCTCGATGATGCTGGCGAACTGGTTGTTTTCTATCGCATGAACGATTTCGGCAAAGGCATGGTGAAACGTTATCTGGGCTAGTCGGGACAGGTGAGAATCGGCCTTTCGGCCTGTTTGTCCATGATGTTTTACTTTGCGGATTCGGATTTTTGCCTGGCGGACCTTATATTGATAGGCTGGTTTCGATCGACGGACGGTTTCTGTTTTTTGTTCAGGCCCTACGGTTTGCGGCATTACTTTGCCCGACCGAAGGGCCTGCTTTGTTTCTGGAGTGCAGAGCAGCGCTTGTTCGGGCTACAATATCCGAACGCTTTTCTGTTCTCGTTTATCGGGAGGCATCGTGACGCATTTCAAATCGTTTGCCATCGCTTCGTTCATGGTCATATCTGCATGCCTGTTTGCTGCGGGTGTTTCGTTTTCGAGCGCTTATGCCGCAGAACCGGAGCAGGGTGCTCAGGCGGTGGAATTCGTATACGCCGATGAGGCTGACCTCGACGTCGGCGAAACCCAGGCCGTTGTCGTGGTCTTGTCGGATGAATCGGCATGCATCGCTTCGGCCTCGGCCGCTTTTACCAGGGTCGAAGACGGCGTGGCGTTCTCGTACGAGGCGGCCGTATGCAGCGGCAACGGTGTCTTGTTTGAATTTCCCGTCGAAGAATCGGGTACGTATGTACTCGACGGCATGCGTTATGTTCTCGAGGGCGGTGTCGACGAGCGTATCGTCGATTTTTCTGCCGACGGCGGTCGTCCGTGTTCGTTTGAAGTAAGCGGCATCGAGGCTTTGGGGCGAAGCGCGCAAAGCGAATCTGTTTCCGTCTATGCGATTTCCGATGAAGGTGCTCTGAAGAGCGCTTCGTCGATTGCCGGGGCGGCGTCGGTGTCGTTTGACGGCGCAGATTCCGGTACGCAGACAGCAAGCTTGCTGTCACGTGCGCATGCGGAAAGCGGCAAGATCGTCATCGCGCTCGACCCTGGCCACGGAGGAAGCGATCCGGGTGCCGTTGCGAACGGCCTGAAAGAATCCGAGCTGAATTGGAAGATTGCGCAATATTGCAAAGACGAACTGGAGAAATACGCTGGCGTCGAGGTGGTGATGACGCGCGGTCGCAACGAGACGCTCAATTCGTTGATCGGGCGCGTCGACAGGGCCGTTGCGGCCGGCGCGCGCGTGTTCGTGAGCATCCACATCAATTCGGCATCTCCTTCCGCTCATGGCGCCGAGGTGTGGTATCCCAACGCCAGCAGCTGGAAATACGAACAGGCGCATGAAGAAGGTGGCGAACTTGCGCGCAATATTCTCGATGAGCTGGTTGCGCTCGGCTTGACCGACCGCGGGACGAAGGTGCGCGATTGGGCGGGATCTTCGTATGAAAACGGTTCGACGGCCGATTATTACGGCGTGATTCGCCATGCGCGTAAAGCGGGGATTCCGGGCATTATCGTCGAGCATGCTTTCATCACGAACGAGGAAGACGCTGCGATGCTCGCCGACGAGGCGGCGCTTGAGCGTATGGGCCGCGCCGACGCTCAAGGAATCGTCGAATCGTACGGTTTGCGCACGAACGGTTCTTGGGTGGCCGACGGCAACTCATATCAGTATCTGATCGACGGCGCGCCGGTGGTCGATGAGTGGCTGTATTCAAACGGGTCGTGGTATTGGATGGACGGGCGCGGCCATGCCGTGACGGGCTGGCAGTTCATCAACGGCGCCTGGTATTATTTCGACCCCGATTCGTGCTCGATGTATAGCGCCGAATGGCTCGAGCAAAACGGTGCGATATACCGTCTTTCCTATTCGGGCGCCATGAGCGTCGGATGGTTTACGGTAGATGGCGCGCGCTATGTGGCCGACGGATCGGGCGCGCTTTTGTCGGGTTGGCAATGCGAAGACGGAACTTGGCATTACTACGGGCCGTATGCGGCCACAGGCTGGCGATTCCTCGGCGGTTCATGGTATTGGTTCGACAAGCTGGGCGCTATGGCGACGGGCTTCATCACCGCAGGCGGCGACCGGTATTATCTGGATTCTTCGGGAGCCATGGTCACGGGGTGGATTCTCGACGAGGCGGGCGAATGGCACTATGCCGACCCGAGCGGTCGCAATATCGTTTCGGGTTGGGCGCTGATCGACGGCGTTTGGTATTACTTCGAAGACGGCTGTGCCGCTCAGGGCTGGCGGTATTTGGGGGGATCCTGGTACTACTTCGCCCCGTATTCATGCGCTATGGTCACGGGCTGGTATTGCATCGACGGGCTGTGGTACTACTCCGGCGATTCGGGTGCTATGCATACCGGCTGGCTCAAGCTTTCCGATGTGTGGTTTTGGCTGGATGGATCGGGCGTCATGGCGATAGACTGGCGCTTGATCGACGGGTCGTGGTATTGGTTCGATGCCTCGGGTGCCATGGCGACGGGCAGCTTCCATGATTTCGCAGGCAGGCTGTGGCTTGCGGACGATTCGGGCCGTTTGCTCGAGGGCGCTTCCGGCTGGCGTTTGGACGGCGACAAGTGGTTTTACCTCAACGCCGACGGTTCGCTTTATACGGGGTGGCTGTATGTGGGAGGTGCATGGTATTACCTGGCCTCCGATGGCGTCATGGAAACGGGCTGGCTTGAAATCGGCGCAGACAGGTATTACCTCTCCGCATCGGGAGCCATGGTGACGGGCTGGGCTATCGTCGACGGCGCGCCTTGCTATTTCGATGCGTCGGGCCGCTTCGTTCCCGATGCGATTGAAAGCCTGGAGTCGGTGATGGGTGCTCCGTCTGCCTCGAAAGCAGCGCTCGTGGATTCCATGGTCGCCGCGTACGGGCGCTCTGGCGCAACGTATCCCGCAGGCGACCTGGGCCGCGGCGGCGCGACAACTCTGCGCGATTTCTGTTCGACCCTCTATGACCAGGCATTATCGGAGGGCGTGCGGCCTGAGGTTTTGTTCTGCCAGGTCATGAAGGAAACAGGATGGCTGGGTTTCGGCGGCGATGTGAAGATCGACCAGTTCAATTTCGGCGGCCTGGGGGCGACGGGCGGCGGTGTGGCGGGCGAGCGCTTCTCGAACGTTGCCCAGGGGCTGCTTGCCCAAACGCAGCATTTGAAGGCATACGGCTCGAACGCGCCTTTGGCGCAACCGTGCGTTGACGGGCGTTTCTCCTACGTGAAGCGCAACACTGCTCCGTACGTCGAATGGCTCGGCATTCCCGATAATCCTTACGGCGGCGGATGGGCTGCCGCTAAAGGCTACGGATACGACCTTGCTGCCATGATCGACGATTATTTCGCCTAGACGTTTATAGGGGCTCGAACAACGCGTCTTCGACGTGCGCTTGTGCGGTGCGCATCGAAGGCGCGTTCTTTTTACTGCCGTTCGCTGTTGACCTGGCATTATCGAACGGATTGCGAATACGTTGAGCTTGCGGTTGCAACCGTTTTCGATACCATGGCAGAAAAGAGGAGAAAGGGGAAAGCTGTGGACATGCGCAGGGTTTTGCCGATACGACACATGGCCGGTGTGTTGTTTTTTGCGATGACATTGCTGGTTGCGCAAAGCGCATATGCCGACGAAGGGTTCGGCGACTTCGAAAACAGGGCGGTGCTCGAGGCGTCGGGCGAAACCGCCGCGGCGCTTGGCGGCGAAGGGGGAGAAGGCGTCGAGAGCGACCAAAGCGATTCTTCCGTTGCGCTCGTGCGTGGTTGGAACTATCGCGACGGTTTGTGGTATTGGGCCGAAGCCGACGGCGCCCCGGCCTCGACGGGTTGGCTGTATGTCGGCGATTCGCGCTATTGGCTCGATCCTGCAAACGGTGGCGCGATGGCCACGGGTCCTTTCGAGGTTGACGGCGTTCGCTATGTAAGCTCCACGTCGGGTGCTCTTGTCCAGGATGGCTGGGCGCTTTACGAGGGCATATGGTATTACGCGAATCCTTCGGGAAGCTTGTATGCGGGGTGGCTGTTCGCAGGGGGAGACTGGTATTGGCTCGACCCGAAAACGGGAGCCATGGCGCACGATTCGTGGGTCGATGTGAACGAGGTGCGTTTCTATCTTGGTGCTGACGGTGTCATGGAGACCGGCTGGGTGTTCGTTGAGGGCGGCTGGTATCTGATCGATGGCACGGGCGCTTTGCAATACGGTTGGGCGTATATCGACGGCGTCTGGTATTGGCTCGATCCCGCGCATGAAGGCCTCATGGCCACGGGGCTTTTCGAAGTCGATGGCTTCAAATACTGCGCACCCTCGCAAGGTGCGGTTGCAATCGACGGATGGTGTTCGTTCGATGGCGCCTGGTATTACGCCGACGGGTCGGGCGCGCTTGCAAGCGGTTGGCTTGATGTTGCGGGCCGAACGTATTGGCTCGACCCCGCCACCAACGCGATGGCCACGGGGCTTGTCGAGCTCGATGGGAAGAAGTATTGGTTCGATGAATCGGGCGCGTTGGCGAAAGGGTCGGTTCTGCTCGATGGCGAACTGCATTTCGCGGATTCGACCGGAGCGATCTGTTTCGAGGAGATGGGATGGCAAAGCGTTGCGGGCAAGACCTACTATGTCGGCAAAGGCGGAATTCTTGCCACCGGCTGGTTCGAGCATGACGGCACGCGCTATTTCTTCGATGAGCACGGGGCTTTAGGCGAAGGCTGGCTGTTTGACGAAGGCGTGTGGTATTGGCTCGGTTCAGACGGCGTAGCGAAATCAGGCTGGCAGCATATCGGAGGCTGGTGGTTCTGGTTCGATGAGGAAACGCGTGCCATGGCCATCGGCTGGACGGAGGTCGACGGCGTCTGGTACAAGTTCGACAGCGCGGGCTTCATGCAGACGGGCTGGATTAACGAATCGGGATCGTGGTATTACTGCCGCGATGACGGATCGATGGCAACGGGCTGGCAGTATGTGGGCGGCGCGTGGTATTGGCTTGATCTTGAGACGGGCATCATGGCAACCGGATGGCTGCAGCTTGATGACGGCTGGTATTGGCTTTCCGGCTCGGGTGCCATGGCTACGGGCTGGATCAATATCGGCGGATCGGCTTACAAGCTTGATCTGAGCGGACGTTGGGTTGAAAACACTGGTTCGGTGCTCGGCGTGTCGCGTACGAGGCTTGTCGAATGGCTATGGTCGCATGAGGACGATTGGTATTATCTGGGCACGCCGTATTCGAGCGGGTTCAGCCTGAACACGTGTTTGTATCCGAACGGAGCGCCGCGCTGGGACGGTTTTGCGGGCATGAACTGCACGGGGTTTGTTGCCCATGCCTATTCCATGACGGGTGGCGCGGGCGATCTTGACGCCATCGGCTGGACGCAGAGCTATTCTCCGTGGCCGACCGGCCCTGGCGGCGGAAGCTATATCAACGCATGGCGCTGGTATGGATACGCTATCGAACACGGTGCGGAGATGTATACGTTCGACAGCGTGGCGAGTATGCTTGCCAGCGGCAAGGCCGACAAGGGCGACATCATCTTCTTCAAAACCAATGGCGCAATCGATTGCCATATCGGATTCTTCTGGGGCAACACCCCGTACGAGAACAGGATGTGGCACCAGATTTATCCGCAGAATTGCATTTCGGCTTGTTTCAACAACGCAAACAAAGCCGAGCTCTACCAGCAAACCGTCCTAATCAAGGGTTGCTGGTAGCTAAAGAGAAAAGGGCCTCGTCATGAGGCCCTTTTGCTGAACTGGGAAGTTGCATCGCGTGACGTTCGGTGTTTATTGACGGCATGCGTGTTCGAGGTAGAAGTCCTGCAGCCATGCGGCCGACTCGTTGATATCGAACCCGGCCCGGCGCACATCGTCGATTGCGCTCGCGCGATGCGTGTTGCGATTTCGATAGCAGCGCAGCGCTTCATCCGCCCATGCTTGCGCGCCGGCGTCAAGATCGAGAAATGAAACCAGGTCGCTTACGCGGGCAATTTCGGGAACGCCGGTTGATACGACGCAGGGAAGGCCTGTTGCCTGTGCTTCTACGACTGCCATTCCGAGCCCTTCTTTAAACGACGTGAACACGAATACGTCGAAAGCGCTCAAGATGCGGGCGACGTCGCTTCTCACTCCCAAAAACATGATGCGGTCTTCGATACCGAGCTCGTGGGAGTAGGCGCGAACGGATCCGTCTTCATCAGGGCGTCCCGCCAAGACGAGCCTTGCGTTTGGCATGTCATTCAAGATGCAGGCGAACACCTCAAGCAGGAAGCGGTGGTTTTTCACGGGGTCGAAACGCCCTACGTGTCCGAATACGGGCGTTTCCGCGTCGATGCCGAGCTCTTTGCGCACGCTGTGACGTGTGTTTTCGTCGAAACGATAAGAGGCAAGATCGATGCCGTTATTGAGCACATGAAAGCGCGATTCGTCATGCGCGATGTTTGTGCCGAAGCGGTCTATTCCCGCCTGCATCGAGCAGGCCATGAAGTAATCGGCGTTATGACGCACGGGGCGCGATGCGATGCGAAATGCCAGCTCCTGGGGGGAGAGCGGGTAATTTTGCGCATGGCTGTGGGCAATCGCGACCATGCCGTTTTCGCGAGCGATGCGCAAATAGATGGCAGCCGGCAATCCGATATGTCCATGGACGATCGCGAATTCGTCATGTTCGGCGAAAAACTCGGCGCACGCTTTGCGATATGACGCATAGTTGGCCAGCGTGAAACGGGGGATACGATAAATTCGTCCGCCGCGTTCGATGATTTCGCCGTCGTAATCACCGGTCTCATTGACGAGGAAGTCAAACTGCACGCGCCTGGTGTCGCATGCACGATACAGGTTCATGATCATGCTTTCGGCGCCTGCGCGGTTCATGGCCCCGATCACATGCAGGACGCGAACGGGGTTAGTGTTCATGAGGGGCCTCCTCGTTCTGCTTGCGCGCGGATTGTTTGCGAATGGCGGATGCAAGCGCAAAGGACAGATAAGCGACGCCGGCGATGCATGCTCCGATGCCTGCGAAGCTCACGCCGTTCATGTTCCAGACGTTCACGCAAACCACGCTTAATGGCAAAACAGCGACAAGCGCCACTACGTTGCCGATGAAATTCGCTTTGAAATCGCGCAGAGCGATGAGCAGATCGCCGAAGAACCACAGAAACGCCGTGGCCGACGTGGCGATGAGCACCGGATAGAGCAGATAGACATGTTCGGCGATGGCCTCGCCGAACAATAGCACGAGCACGGGTTCGCCGATGAACAGCAGCACGATCCAACAGGCGACGGTGACGGCCACGATCGAGGCGACGGTGCGGGCGAGCAGCTTGACGAAGTCTTTCATATCGCCGTCGAAGAAATGCTTGGGGAAGATGTCGAGCAAAGGCCCGTACAAATACATCGCGCCCATCTGAACGACGAGCGCCGGCGCGGCCACCGAGGAGTAAATGCCCAGCGCGGCATCTCCGCCGACAAGCGCGAGATATTGCTTCGGGATGGTGAAAATCGCGCTTGCGGCAACCGAGGCGATGACGGCAGGAAGCGACGTCTTCAGGAAGAAGAACGCTTTTTCGCGCGTAAGATGCAGCTTGATGGGTTCGAACTGGCGCGTTTTGCGCATGTCGAAGGCGACGAAGACCAGGCTGACGCCGAGGGTCATGGCTACGATCGCCAGATTAAGGTCTTGCGTCGGATAGAACACTGCGGCAAAAGCGCCGATAGACACGATGCCTTGCAGCATGAACGATTTACCGATGTAATCCATGCGGCGGTGCTGCTGGTCGGTGCCGTGCAGGATGTCGATCAGCAGCCCGACGCCTTTATAGACGAAGAACAGCGCCACGGTTACGATGGCGTGCGGCGGGCAGGTGATAAGGGCATACGCGATGCAAGCGAAAAATGACAACGCAAGCGTGACGCAACGGAATGCGAGATATTCGGCGAGCGTGTTTTCACGGTGGATGTCGGAAATCTGGTAAGTTCCCATTTTGTAGTTGGCGAATGTTCCGAAGATTCCCACGACCGACATGGCGAGCGAAAGCAGGCCCGCCGCGTCGAAGCCCGAGGAAAGGCGAACCACGAGCACCGTGATCAGCCACTGACACCCCAGATAGAACATCGATCCAATGGAATTCCACAACACGTTCGCCTTCAGGGAAAGCTCCCGGGGTTTTTCGTTTTGCGACACGCCCACGTGCTACTCCTTTTCGACGGCGTATGCCTCGGGGAAGTGCAGATGGCGCTCCTCTTCGGGCGGCAGTGCCTTCCAATCGCCGTAGTTGATGTCGAGATACGTTTCGGCGCGTCCTGGAATGGGCAGCTCGTGTCCTTCGAAGGGGGCCTTGCGTACGGGGAAGAGAATCGACGCGTCGATGACGTGGGCGTCGCCGAGCAGGTCGCATACATACCCCTCTTCAGTCGGGGCAGACATGTCGGCTTCGGTGGCTTTCGGCAAAGCCAGCGCGTTTTCCTCGAGGCGTCGGTTGAGCTTCGTCACGTTAAAGAGCGTGCGTGCGATCGGGCAGACGATTTTTTTCACCAGTTTGATCGCAGGCGTCGAGGCGACGGAGGAATCCGCCACGGCGAAACTGCGCGCAAGGCCAATGCGCTCGTGTTTTTTCATCAGGGTGCGAAGTTGCTTTTCCGAAGAGGGATTTACGCGTTCAAGCGGGAAGATATCCACCCAAAGGCCGATAGGGTGGCTTTTCCCGACGAATGTCTCGTATGATTCGGTGGCGGGGTCTACGAGCTTGAAGAACTGGTAAATCGAGCTTTCGTCGCGATAGGACACCAGCTTGTAAGGGGTTTCCATTCCCTCGCGGAACAGGTTGTAGAGCTTTTCGTAGTCGTCGCGCGGCATGAACACGTCAATGTCGTCGTCCCAAGGGATGAAGCCGCCGTGCCTGACGGCGCCCAGGCAGGTCCCGTAGGCAAGAAGGTACGTCAGTCCGTTCTCTGTGCAAATGCGATCGAGCTCGAGGAGAATGTCCAGTTCGATTTTCTTTATTTCAGCCGAGGATAGCCGTCTTTTCACGAAGCCTCCTGTGATGCAAAGGTGAATATGCTTTCTGCAAATCATCAATGATAGGGCAACGGCGCAGAAATGGCGGATACGAACAAAAACAACAGCATCGTTGGGAGTGTATCGGTGCAAGATCGCATGGAGACGCGCGTCCGACGCTTTTCTGTGGTTACGGAGGCGGCTTTTGCGGCAGATGTCATTCCGTCAATTTGCCTATAATGCATCGATGAAAGAACGGGGTGTGGGGCTTTCCGCCTCGTCGCCTAAAAGAAGCGTATTACGCGCTGACAGCATGCGCGTTCACGAGCGATGGAGTTGAATTATGAATGACGCCGAGGCGTTGAAGAAGCTGCAAGAGACAGAGCTCGATATTCTTCTTGCGATCGACGGGTTTTGCGAAGAGCACGGAATCGAATGGTTCATGGATTCAGGCACGGCGCTTGGAGCCATGCGGCACGGCGGGTTCATTCCGTGGGACGACGACATCGACATCGGCATGATGCGCGAGCATTACGAGCACTTCGTCGAGCTTGCCCAGGACGGCTTGCCCGAGGGTTATTCCTTGCAGACCTTCGAAAACAACGAATCGTTCGCGGGACTGTTTGCCAAGGTGTACAAGAACGGCACGGCGTTTCATACGAAGGAAACCATTGAGGCCGACTGCGACCAGGGAATTTTCGTCGACATCTTTCCCTATGACGTGCTTGCCGCCGATGCCGCCCAGCGCGCCCGTCAGTTGAAGACGGCGCGCACGTGGCAGTCGGTTTCCTATCTGTATCATGCCAAGACGATCACGGTTCCGCACAAGGGCGTCATGGGCGCGATCGAGCGTTTCGGCTGCCGCATGGCGCATTATTTTGTACGCGCGTTCACGAGCCGAGCGGCCATCGAACGTCGTTTCGATGCGTCTCGTTCGTTCGAAGGGCCCGCGTCCGACGAATACATGCTGCTCTCGTGGCCTTCCATGAAGCCTTGTCGCAAGCAGGACATGGTTCCCCCTGCGCGCGTGTCATTCTGCGGGCATACTCTTCCGATCGCCGCGAAACCCGAACAGTATCTCGAGAACATGTACGGCGACTGGCGGCAGATTCCTGCGCCTGAAGACCGTCGCACGCACCTTCCCGAATTCCTCGATTTCGGCGACGGAACCGTATGGCATGCGGGCGGTGTTGCGTAATGGGCTCCCCGAAACGCTTCGCGATATTTTCAGCCCAGTTCCTTCCTAATGTCGGCGGGGCGGAGAAATATACCGACAACTTGGCGCGAGAACTTGCGCGGCTTGGTCACGAGGTCGTCGTGGTGACGACCGACGCTTCGGCGCCTGCGGGCGTCGAGCAGGCGGCTCCGGGCGTCGAGGTGGTGCGCCTTCCGTGTTTTCCCTTAATCGGCGGCCGTATGCCCGTCCCGCGCAAAAACGCCGAATTCAGGCGTTTGCTGAGCGAAGTGGAAGCGCGTTCTTTCGACGGCGTGTTGGTGAACACACGTTTCTATCTGCATTCGCTGCTCGGTTTGAAGTTTGCGAAACGCCAGGGAATGCGTGCGGTGCTGTGCGAGCACGGTTCGGCCTATCTGACGTTCGGCAACGCCTTGCTCGACAAGGCGGTGGTTGCCTATGAGCATCTGATCACGGCGCGCGTCAAGCATTATCGCCCCGACTTCTATGCGGTTTCGAGTAAAGGCCTTGCTTGGCTTAAGACGTTTCATATTGAAGGATGTGGCGTGTTGAGCAATGCGATCGATGCTGACGCGTTTTGCGCCAAGGCATCGGGTCGTTCGTTTCGCGCGGAATACGGCGTGGCAGACGATGCGCTGCTCGTGTCGTTCGTCGGGCGCTTCATTCCCGAGAAGGGCGTGGATGCTTTAATCGAAGCCATGCGTATGCTCGAGGCGCAAAACGTCGCGGCGAAGCTGGTCATGGCAGGAACCGGACCGCTCGAGGGCCGCATTCGCGAAGCAAGGCTCGCAAACATCGTCGTGGCGGGCAAGCTTGATGCGAGCGATGTGGCTGCGTTGATGGGCGAGTCCGACCTGTTCTGCCTGCCCACGCGCTCCGAGGGTTTTTCGACGTCGCTTTTGGAGGCTTCGGCGCTTGGCACCCCTGCTGCGATTACCGACGTGGGCGGTGTTGCCGAGATGATCCCCGATGCGTCGTTTGGAACCGTGCTTGACGACGCGCGCCCTGAGACGATTGCCGCGGCGCTTGCAAAGGCTGCGCTCGACAAGGAGCGCCTCGTTGAGCAGGGCAGGCGATGCTACGATCGCGTACGCGAACGTTATTCGTGGAAACGCACGGCTTGTGATGCCGTGGCCGCATTCGAGAAGGCCCGCGGCTAAAACGACAGGTAAAGCGTCGAAGCGCTGCCTGCTCGCCCACGGTTTGCAACGGTTTCGTCTAAAACACGAAGGCCTCCGTTTCCTTGGTAAAACCGAAAGGAAACGGAGGCCTTTTGTCGCATCGTTCGGGTTTGCGATGCTTACGATGCATCCCCGTTGTTTTTCGCACGCTCGTTTCTGTCGAGCGCGACTTCCTGGACAAGCGAATCGAGCTTGGTGCGCAGAAGCGACACCTTGGCCGTGAGCGAGAACACACGGATCAGCAAGATTGCGATGACGCATAAGAAGATGAAGTTCGAAGGCGATTCGAACCCCAGAATGTTTGCCAGTCCGTAGGAAACCTGGGGAAATGCGCCCAGAACCACGAGCACGGCGATGAAAAAGAGCCAGAAGATCGAATCGGAGGCTTCGAATTTCGACTTTTTGATCTTGCGTACCACGAAATAAAGAACCGCGACGGCGCTGACGACCAAAAACACGCGCAAGGTGATGTTCATGGGCTAGCTCCTAAACCACTGGACGAACAGGATGGAGATGCAGGTGCGCATCATGTATTCGATAGAGCGGGTGAAGGTGAGGTAGCTTTCGCCCGCTTGGCGCTCGCGCATGCTCACCTGCACTTCGCGCACGACGGCGCCTTTGCGTGCAAGGTAGGCGATCGAATCGGGTTCGGGGCCGAAATCGGATTTGCTGCTGAAGCGTTCGATCATGGCGCGATTGTACAAACGCATGCCCGACGTGGGGTCGCAGATCGAGGTGCCGGTGGTGATTTTGATGATGGCCGAAATCAGGCGTGATCCGACCATGCGCATCGAGGCCGATTTCTTCTCGGTGACAAAGCGCGACCCGATTACGATGTCGGCGTTCGTGCGCTGCATTTCTTCGGCAAGCTTTTCGATGTAGGCGGGCATATGCTGTCCGTCGGCATCGAACTGCACGGCTGCATCGTAGCCGTTACGTAGGGCGTATTTCATGCCGGCTTGAAAGCCGCCGGTCAAGCCGATGTTGACGGGCAAGTCGAGCAGGTTGAAGCCGTGCTCGATGCACAGGCTCTTGGTGGCGTCTTTCGATCCGTCGTTGACGACGACGTAATCGTACTGAGGGGCGGTCTGCCTCAGCTCTTCGACGGTTTGGACGATGCAGTCCTGCTCGTTGTATGCGGGAATGATGACAAGAAGTTTCATAGGTCCATTTTCTCGGTTGAATTCAGAAATACCCATGGTATCACGTGTTATGAATATAGCGAAGCGTGCATATAAGGACAAGCACGACGGGCATAGTGTATATTTGGACGGTTCATGTTTTGCTTTTTCGCTCGCGTCCGATTGCTTGCGCTGGCGTCGTCTTTCGTCTTTCGGCCATCGGTGAGCGGCATTGATCCGAGGTAGGTTTCCCTTATGTGGACGGGTTTTTTCCTTACGATGCTTGCAGCCGCGGTGTTTTTATATGCGCCCGGTTTCTTTGTTTTGAAAGCCTTGCGTGCAGAATCGGTCGTTGCATTTTGTTGCGCGCCGCTTGTGACCATTCCTCTTTACATCGTGCTTTCCGCCCTGTACCCGTCTTTGGGGGTTTTTGCGTCGTGGAGCACGCTTTTTGTGCCGTGTCTGGCGGTCGGCGTCGCGGCGTGGCTTGTCTCATTCGTGCTTTTTCGCTCGTCGAAGCCGCGTTTCGCGCGAATCGATTCGTGCGGGTCGTTTTTCTCGGGCCGCTTGTCCGCCGATTGGACGATTCTCGTTCTGTACATTGCCGTCGGTTTCGTTGCAGTATCCACGGTGTTCGTCGCCAACCTTTCGTCGCCCGACTCGTTTTTGCAAACCTGGGATAACGTTCACCACTTAAGTTCGGTGCAGGCGTTTGTCGAGGCGGGGAATTATTCGTCGTTTACCACGACCTCCTATCCTCTTCCTGAAGACAAGGCCATCGATCCGTTTGCCAACGATTCGGCATTTTATCCCTCTGCTTGGCACTGCCTTGTCGCCATGGCTATGACCTTCTCGGGCGCGACGTGCGCGACGGCCGCCAACGCGGTGAACGCCTTCCTGTCCGCGATGGTGCTGCCCGCGAGCATGTTCGTCTTGCTGCGCACTCTTTTTGCAGGCAGGCGCGCCGTTGTTTATGCCGGCGCATTCGTTTCGGTTCTTTTTGCTGCTTTTCCCTGGGGTTTTCTTACATTCGGCCCGCTTTATCCCAATCTGCTTTCCTATGTGCTCATTCCTGCGGCCGCTGCGGTGTTCGTCAAAATGTTCGCACGCGGGCTTGTTGTTTGGCAGCGCGCCGTGCTTGGGTTCGTTTTCGTTTCGTCGCTTGTCGCATTGGCCCTTTCGCAGCCTAATGCCGTGTTCAGTCTGGGTGTGTTCCTTGCTCCGTACTGCGTTGTCTTGGCCATGCGTCTTGCCGGCGCGAAACGCATCCCTGATTCCGCTCGCCCGTGGGCGAAGGTCGCGTTTGCTCTTCTTGCCATTGTCGTGATTGCGGGCATCTGGTGCGTTATGTATAAGATGCCGTTTCTGCGCGCCGTGGTCGGCTTCGACTGGCCTGCGAAAGCCGAACCCGTCCAGGCGCTTGCCAACATCGGGCTGCTGTCGTTTATGGACACGCCCGCCCAGCCGATTCTGGCACTTGTCGTTGCGACGGGCGTCGTGGCGGCGCTCGTCGATCGTTCTAGGCGCTGGATCGTGTTCTCCTATGCATTCGCCTGCGTCATCTACTTTTTCGACATGGCGACGAACGGCTTTTTGAAGCATTTGCTGTCGGGCTTTTGGTATACCGACCAGTGGCGTACGGCTGCTATGGCGGCGTTGTTCGCTGTGCCGCTTGCTGCCCTGGGCGCGGCCACGATTGCGCGGGGGATGAGGGCCTTGGTCATGCGCATTGCCGCACCGGGCGACGACGCGTTGCGCTACGGCCGTGCGGCCTTGGCCGCAGTGCCGTTGGTGCTGGCGACTGCGGTGGCGTTTCCTGCGTTCGATTTCGCGGGCGTCCATCGCGTCGAAAGCGCATCGAGCGTGGTGGGCGATCGGGTTGAAAAACAAAACGCCGAGGTTCCCCTGAACATGTTGGGCGATGACGAGCGTCGCTTCGTCGACGAGGTGCAGAAGGTGGTTGGCGAAGACGAACTGATCATCAACGAGCCCGACGACGGCAGCATCTTCTTGTACGGTCTTGACGGCATGCGCACCTATTACCGCTATTTCACCGGGTACGGCCTTGAGTCGGGGGAAAGCGAAGACAGCTTCTTGATTCGCGGGCATCTTGATGAAATTGCGACGAATGCTGAGGTGAAAGAAGCAATCGAGCGCCTTGGTGCGGAATATGTGCTTGTGCTTGACCAGGGAGAAGTCGAGCCGCGCGGCCCTAACGGCGAGGCGCGACGCTTCCTTCCCGTTCATGGCGTGAGCAAAGAAGCCTGGCAGGGCATCGTCGACATCACTGACGAAACGCCCGGCTTTGAAGTCGTCTTGAGCGAAGGCGACATGCGCCTGTATCGCATCGTTGCCTAGGAGCGCGTCTTTACGCGTGTTACCCTGTTGTCCGATTAATCGACCCATTGAGAGGATATGTCATGTCCGAACCTGTGGTTTCCTTGCTGGTTCCCATCTATAACGTCGAGCGATATCTGCGTGAATGTCTCGATTCCGCATGTGCGCAGACGCTTCGCGATATCGAAATCATCTGCCTCAACGACGGATCGACCGATTCTTCCCCCGACATCATCCGCGAATACATGCAGCGTGATGAACGCGTGCGCATGGTGGACAAGGCCAATTCGGGCTATGGCTCCTCGATGAATAGGGGCCTTGCCGAGGCGCGCGGCCGTTATATCGGCATTCTCGAATCGGACGATTTCTTCGAGCCGAACGCGCTCGAGCTTCTTGTGAACGCTGCCGAAAAGCACGATGCCCAGGTTGCCAAGGCGAATTTCTGGTTCTACTGGTCGGTGCCGCAGGAGAAAAACGAGCTGTTCGAAGTGGTGCCGAAAAAGATGACGGACCGTCCGGTGAACCCGACCGAAGAGCCCGACATCTTCTATGCGAAGCCTTCGATCTGGTCGGCGGTCTATCGTCGCGATTTTCTTGAGCAGCACGGGATCGATTTTCTTGAAACCCCCGGGGCGTCGTTTCAGGACTCTGCCTTCAATTTTAAAGTATGGGCGAGCGCCGATCGCGTCGTGTTTGTACGCGATGCCGTTCTGCACTACCGTCAAGACAACGAGGCGTCTTCGGTGAATTCGCCCTCCAAGGTGTATTGCATCTGCGACGAGCATGCGGAAATGGACCGCTTCCTGGAAGCGCACCCCGAGAAAAGCGTGCTGTGGGGCGTGAAGGAAAAGGTCAAGCTCGATAACTACCTGTGGAACTACGAGCGCTTGGCAAGCCCGCTCAACGAGGAATTCCTGCAGAGGATGCAGGAGGAATTCAAAGCAGACCTCGAGGCGGGCCGCGTCGATTTCGATGTGTTCGAGCCGTGGAAGAAGGAAGATTTCCTTATCATTTGCGAATCGCCGGAACTGTTCAAGGCGGGTCGCGCTTCGAGCGCCGCGAAGGGTGCGCTGTCCAAGGCGCGTTGTTATGTGCAAGAGGGCGGCATTTCTTTGCTGGTTCGCGGCCTTGCGCGCAAGACGAAAGGTCGGTAGATTCGCCGTGGCGAAGTTTTCCATCATCATTCCTGTCTACAACGTCGAGCAATACCTGTCACACTGCCTCGATTCGGTGCGCGCCCAGACTTACGAAGACATCGAGGTCATCTGCGTCGATGACGGTGCGACCGACCATTCTGCACGCATCGCCGAGCTGCATGCGGCCTGCGATGCGCGCATCCGTGTGATCCATAAGGAAAACGGCGGCGTGTCGTCGGCGAAAAACGCAGGTCTGCGCGCTGCGACGGGCGATTACGTTTTGTGCGTCGATGCCGACGACGCCTTGCAGCCTCACGCATGCGAGCGCATCGTGCGCGCATTTCAAGAGACGAGCGCCGACGTAGTGACGTTCGGTGCGAATTGCGTTCCATCCTGTGATGGCTATCCGTGGCTGGTGGATTGCCTGAGCCCGCGCGATGCGGTCTATGAGGGCTTCGACTGGAAACTTCTGCTCGAAGAGAAATCGCGGCCGTTCGCATGGCGCACGGCAACCACGAGGGCGTTTCTTGTCGATAACGGCATTGAATACGATGAATCTTTGCCGCTCGGCGAAGACCAGGCGTTTCATTTCGAGGTCTATCCGCTTGCGAAAAAGACCGCGCTTCTTTCCGACAAACTCTACGACTACCGGGTTGTGCGCGAAGGCTCGGCCATGCGTGTCTTGTTCGACGATCTTGCGGGCCGCATGGGAAAGCACCTCGATATTGCGGAGGCCGTCTTCAAGACGTGGGAAAGGCGCGATCTGATCGAACTGGGGCCTGCTCAGCTGGCTGACTGGTCGCTCGATTTTCTGTTTTTGGACATGCGTGCTTTGGGAGAGCGCGATCGGACGGCCGCCTTTGCACGTTTGAAGGCGCTTTACGATGCATACCTGGAAGGCCACGGCGACGTGGTCGATCATATGGCCGAAGCGCCTGCCGAAGTGTATCGCCGCATCGTGAACGGAACGGTCGAAGGGCTGCCGCGTATGGCGTTGTGGCGCTATGTGGCGTTTCGCATGGGGCGCAAAGCCTACGTGAAAGGCCTGTTCATGCGACCTGTCAATAAAGCGAGAGATGCGTTGCGCCGCCGCCTTGGGCCGTCGAAAAAAGAACTTGCGGGCTGGCTTGATGCAGAGAAGGAGCGTGCGGCGTGCGATAGGCGACTGGCCGAATCGCTCGAAGGACTGCTTCTTTCGAATTTGTGACGAGGCTCGCGTTCTGACGAGTTTCGTGCTTGACGATGCGCGGCGGTGTTTCGTTTCGCGTTTTCGAGAAGGGCCGCCGCTTTGTCGGCGGCTTTCGACTGCATGGTGGGTTTTACATTGCAAGGGGGATGCTCCATGGCGCAGGCGCGCATTTTCGGCTACGACCTGGTAAGGGCCGTAGCAATCTTTTTCGTGGTCGCGGTGCATTGCCGCGTGGTGGTCGATACGGGTTCCACGATTGGGAATCTGTGGTTTTTGGCGTGCGGAACGCTGTTTTTCGCGGGCAACGCGCTGTTTTTCATGATGTCGGGCAAGTTCAACCTGCGCGTGCGTGAAGGCGATGCTGCCTTGAAGAAGTTCTATCGCAGCAAGGCGCGCAATATCATTGTTCCCGTGCTGGTCTATTTCCTCATCCGCACCGTGTACGACCTGTGGGGCAACTGGCAAGGCATGGGTCATGCCGCCGCCTATTTCGTGAAAGGTTCGCTTTCCGATTTTGCGAGCATCGAATACTGGTTCGTTTTCACGCTGGTCGGTTTTCTGCTCGTGGCGCCGTTTCTCGCTCGCGCGTTCGACGGCATGTCCGATTTCGAGGTGAAGGTGTTCATCGGCATCGGCATCGGGTTCAACACGGTGCTGACCGTGCTCGACAACGCCGGCATCGGGTTTTCCTGGGGATATCTTTTCAGCGGATTCGGCTTCGCGTTCTGTCTCGGTGTGCTCATAGAACGTTTCGCTTCGGATCCGAAGGTGCGTCGTGCGCTGAAGTGGGCGGTGCTTGTGTGCTTTGTGCTCAACGTGGCCGTACAGTATGCGGGCTTCTCGCTGTACGCTTACGAAACCTCTCCGCTTTACACGATCATGGCGGTGGGGCTTTATCTCGCCTTGCTCGACTGGGGCGAAAAGCTGCCGAAGTTCTCGTTCGTATCGTTTGTGGCGAAGCATTCGTTCGGTATCTATCTGTGCCATATGATGGTACTGCTTGCCATTCAGAAGTTTTTCATGTTCGACCAGGGGCTTTCCACCATGGGTGTTCATGTTCTTTTGTCTGTCGTCGCTTTTGCGCTTTCGCTTGCGGCGGCGTGGTTGATTGATTCCACCGCGGTTAAGGGCGCGAAGGCCGTGTTCGATGCAGCTTTCGGCTGGTTCGACAAGAAGAAGGAAGCTGACCTATGTTAGAGGCGCTTGCACAGCTGTTTTCGTATATCGTTCAACCTTGCTACGATTTGACGGGCAATTGGTGGATGGCCATTCTGCTGTTCACCGTCATCATCAAAGTCTTGCTTATGCCGCTGGCGCTGTGGTGCCAGTGGAATAGCATCGTCATGGTGAAGCTTCTGCCCGAACTCAACCGCATCAAGGTGAAGTATTTCGGCGACGCCGAAACCATCGGCGAGAAACAGACCGAGCTCAATAAGAAGCACCACTACCATCCGCTGCTCTCGCTTGTTCCGTTGGCGGTGCAAATTCTGGTGCTGTTCGGCCTGGTGGAGGTGGTGCGCGATATTACCGGCAACGGCGCGCCCGGCACCGAGTTTTTAGGCATGGTGCCTATCGAAGACGGCGGCGCATCGTGGGTCATGCCCGTTTTGGCGGCTCTTTCCGCCGTGATTATGGGGTTCGCGCAAAACCGCATCAACCCGCTGCAGCGCGAACAGTCCAAGATGGAGAAGAACACCACCAACGGGCTTTCCATCGTGCTTTCGCTCGTTTTGGGCGTCTATGTTGCCGCAGGCATGGCGTTTTACTGGATTTGTTCGAACTTGATGTCTATCGTCGTACAGGCGCTGTGCAACGTGTGCATCAAGCCTGCCAAGCACATCGACTACACCGAGCTTGCGCAAAGCCGCGTCGAGCTGGAGGCCCTCAATGCCTTCGCCGCGCGTAAGGCTCCGTGGTACAAACGCGATCCGCTTGCCAAGCGCGAAAAGCAGGATTACAAGCGTTTCATGAACGTGGTGGGTAAACATATCGTGTTCTATTCCGAGCGCAGCGGCTTTTACAAGTATTTCGAAGGCGCCATTCAGTGGCTGCTTGCCAATTCGGACATGACGATTCACTACATTACGAATGACCCGTCCGACCAGGTGTTCGCGTTGCACGAAACCCATCCGCGCCTTATGCCGTACTACATCGGCGAGCGGCGCCTGATCACGCTCATGATGAAGCTCGACTGCGACGTGGTGGTGACCACGCTCGACGATCTGGAGAACTTCTATATCAAGCGCTCCTACGTTCGCAAAGATGTCGAATACGTCTATATGTTCCACCATATGACTTCGGCGCATTTGGTTGCCTCGCGCGAATCGCTCGACCACTACGATGCGATTCTGTGCGTGGGCCCTCACCAGAAACGCGAATACGAACGCATGGAAGAGCTGCGCGAGATTCGCCCGCGCACGCTCGTGGAGTGCGGATACGACCTGCTCGATCGTCAGATCGCGGCATATGCGAAGCGCGAGAAGCCGGCCTATAAACGTCCGGTGGTGCTGCTTGCTCCTTCGTGGCAGGAAGACTGCATTCTAGACATTTGCGCCGATCAGGTGATAACGCCTTTGCTCGGACGCGGCTACCGTGTAATCGTGCGCCCGCACCCTGAATACACCAAACGCTACCGCGCGCGTTGGGAGGCCTTGCAGAAGCGCTTTGCTGCCTTTTCGGCCGACGAGCTGTATTTCGAGCAAGACTTCAGCACGTCCGATTCGATCTTCGATGCCGACGTGCTGATCACCGATTGGTCTTCGATTTCGTGCGAGTTCGCGTTCGCCACGCTGAAACCCTGCGTTTTCGTGGACACTCCCATGAAGACGTGCAATCCGCATTGGGAAGAGCTTGGCATCGAGCCGACTGACATTTCCCTGCGCAACGTCATCGGCGTGTCGCTTTGCGTCGATGCACTGGATGGCTTGGGCGATGTGGTCGATGAGATGGTCGCAAATCCTGAACGCTGGCGCGCATCTATCGAAGCGGCTCGCGCCTCGATGATTTACAACCTGGGGCACGGCGGCGAAGCAGCAGGGTCTTACCTGCTCGATCGCGTGCT
>JAUNLI010000084.1 GCA_030532315.1 Slackia sp. | reverse complement strand
GTTCAACGTGATGAAAAAGAGAAACTCCCCCAGACCGTGTGTCGCATCGGTCTGGGGGAGTTCTCGAAAACCGGGGTGAACCTGGTTTTAAGGAGGCGTTCTAGCGCATCGTCACCGGCCACGAAGAGCGGGCGTTCTCGAGGCCCATGGCTTCGAGCAGACGATGGAGCGCGGATTTATGGTTGGTGATGCTTGACTTCATGACGTTCTCCTTTGAGATGCCTTGCCTTTGCATGTCTCTACTATAAATGCTCCTTATTAAATATCAATATCTAAAAAACTAATAGTTAATATGATTTATTTCGATAGTGCTTCTGTTTGGAATTGATAGTAAAGTATATGAAGAAGCGCTGATGAGCGGCCGTTTCGGCATGTGCGGCTTTCGCGTTGTCCTTATTGCCGCACGCAATGCCATGCGTTCCGTTCATCGCAGCAGGTTCGAGGTTTCGAAGGCGATTGGAGGTCGCCCATGGAAGTACGTTCCGCTTGCGCCAAGGATGACATTCTGGCGCTTATGAACGACGAGCGACTGCGCCGTCTGCGTGCAGCTGCAGACAGCGGCCTTCTGCTCTATGAAAATCTCGATGACTACGAACTTCCCGAAGGCTACGACAAAGAAGACATGTGGAAGCTGCTCACGGCCATTCGCAAGCAGGCGGCCGTGTTCATGCCCGCCGAGCCGTATCGTACGGCGGATTGCTGGTTCGTGACGACGACGGCGCTTTCGTTCGATTCGAAGATGCTCGAGCTTCGATGCAAAAACGACTACCCCCTCGATCGCGATATCGCTGTTTTGAAGGGTTCGCCTTTTTTGACGCGTTCGATCGAGCGCACGCTCGCCAAGGCCCTCGAGGCCGAAGGCGTCGATGTTTCCGACGGACGCATCCACGACATTTTCGCCGCACGCCGCACGCCGCGCACTCCTCTTGACCGCGTGATCGGCAACTACATCGAAATAAGCCGCGATGCCGATGCGCTTGCTACGCGCGAGATCACACATGGTCCGATAGAAACGTTGTACTACCGCCTGGTTGAAGGAGTCGACGTTTCCATGATTCCTCGCCGTGCCAAAGTGTGCCCGCTCGACGAACGCATCTCGCCGCCTGATAGCGCCGCCTGCCTCGATTCCATTTTGCATTTGGCGCGTCTTGAAGAAGGCGAGGAGCGCCGTTTCGGTCCGATTCAGCGCATCATCAACATCACCTGGTATTTCTGGAACTTCGAGGTGTTTCCCTGCCTTAATTCCCTGGTGGGCGTTCTGTTGCGCAACGTGCTTGCCGTCAAATGGGGCTTTCCCGTGCTCAGCTGGGTTCCTGTCGGCTATTATCCGTTCGGCAACCTGAACACGCCTTTGATGAAATCGGTCTTTGAAAGCTGGTCTATCGATTACGGCTTCGGTTTCGATTTCACGTCGTATTTCTTCATGTACACGAAGTTCTACCTCAATGAAATCGATCGCCTTGAGCAGACGATCGATCGGCTGAAGCGTTTAAACGACCGTATCGGCGCCATGTTCGACTTCCCCATGAACGATCGGCAGAAATCGATCATTTCGGCATTGTGTAAAGAGCCCGACGCGAGTTTGCGCATCGGGCCTCATCAGAGAACGTTCGCCGTCGCTTATGCCACGGCGCGTGCTGATTTTCTCGAGCTTGAGCGTCAAGGTTGCTTGGTGCGCGAACATGAGGGACGCGCCTTCGTGTTCAAGGCGTGTCCTGCTCTGCGAAAGCGCGTGATGAGTCTTGGAGAAGCGGCAACCGATGCCATGTAGCGAATCGAGGCGCGGCCGCGTTTTTCACAGAGGGCACGCAAGGCCGCGCTTTCGGTTCGGGCCGACTGCTACGACATCTGTTTTTCCATGATGTAGTCGTCCATGACGAATCCGTTGCCGATGTCGGTTTCCACGGAGTCGATCGTTTCGAAGCCCTTGGCAAGATAGGCGCGAATACCCAGCTCGTTGTGTTTGTTCACGGTCAGATACATCGCATGCAGGTCTTCGGCGCGGCACAGTTCGTCATAAAACCCGATGGTCTTGCTGCAGTAGCCGTGTCCGCGCGCGTCTGCGAGCAGATAGATTTTCGACACGAAAAACCGGTTCGTTTCGGGTTCGGCATAGCCGCCCGTATAACCTACGATGCCCTGCGAGCTCCAGCCGTCCGCCGCGCCGTTCGCTTCGCCGCCTTCGCACGCGTCGTCTACGATGAACCAGTAGCGGTATCCCTGTTCGGCAATGCCGCGCTGCATGGCGCTAAGCGACTGGAAATTCTCCACCATGTAGTCGGTCTGGGCGTCGCCGATGATGGCGGGCCAGTATTCGTGCCATATTTCGTCGGCAAGGCGGGCAAGTTCGCGCAGTTCATCTTCGCTTTCGACGGGTTTGAATGAAACGCTCATGGCTCGATCCTTTCGTCGCGCTGTGCTGCCCGCATTGTAGTGCAGCGCGGTTTCGACCGCGTTTCATCGGGGCGTTTTGCTTCGCGTTTTAGATGCAGTCGTAGGGCATCTTCTTTTTGAACGCGTAGAACACGAGCAAAAGAAGCGCGATAGGCGGGAAGTACCACAGCGCGAAGGCGAGCGTGACAAGGCGGGCCAGATAGAAGATGAGGCGACGCATCGTTGCACGTTCGCGCGTCTCGCAGGTCATGCGCACGAACGCGCCGCCCGGCGTCTGTCCGCGGCGCAGCCAGGGGATGACGCCTTCGACGGCGATGAACGCGCCCGCGCTCATCCAGGGCAGGCACGTGTCGTTGATTGAAGTGAAATCGTCGAAGCCGAGAAGCAGGGCGACAAGCCGCACCGCAACGCCGAGAACCGAGGTGAGAATTCCCATCAGCAGCATGTCGAGCCACAGCGCCACGCCGCGCCGGACGAGCCCGGGGGCGCGCTCGATGTCGCCTTCTTCGGCAAGGGAACCGGGCGGCAGGACGCGCGCCACGACGGCGGCGATGAGCCACCCGATAATCGCGCCCGAGGTGTTCCAGAGCAGGTCGTCCACGTCGAAGGTGCGATAGGCGTAAGGATACACGCCCAAAAAGCCCGTGAGCTGCGTGATTTCGATGGCCAGCGACACGAAGAACCCGATGACGACGGTCCAGAAGAAATTAAGCCTGAGCAGGCGTGATGCGATGAATCCCAAAGGCACGAAAAACGCCACGTTGGCCAGAATCTGCGGCATGGCGGCGATGCCGTCTTTTTGCAGGTCGCCGATGAACCCGAGCGGATTGAGCTGCGGCGCGATGCCGTAGGTGATGCCGAGGCCTTCGGTTCCCTGGGGCAGGGGGTAGAGCGTGAAGCAGCCGAGCCCGAGGATATAGAGCACCGTCAGATAGACCGAGACGAACGACGCCGCCTTGATGCGGCCGTCGTATCGATAGAGATATGCCAGGATGGGCAGCGTGAGCATGAACGAGGCGATGGGCCACAGCCCGATCGCCACGATAAAGTTGTCGGTATAGCCTCCGAGGAAGCGGGTGATGGTTTCCATAGTCCGTTCGTTTTTCATTCAGGGTGCGGGTCGGCATTTTGCGCCGCGCATGATGCGGCGCCTTCGATTTCCTTTCCTATGATGGGCTATGGTGCGCGCGATGCGGCGGCGATGTTTGAAGCGTGGGAAAGGGGTCGACAAAACGTCAGGATATCGTCAGGTGGCCGTCGCGGTTTTTCGTCTTCGAGATTGTTGCGCCGGTTTTTACGGCGTCGGCGAAAGGCGCGGGTTTTCCGGTTGCGCCGTTCAGCACCCCCGCGCCTAACGCGTCAGGGGTGCGATGGCGCGCACGACGGCATCGACGGCAAGCCCTGCCTTCGCCGCATCCTCGACGCGCATGATGATTTTGCCCTTGAATCCGTATTCGGTGATCTCTGAGAAAAAGATCTTGGGGTCTTGCGTGACGGGCGACACCTCTTCGGCCGCGATTTTCGAGGCTGCGAGCAGATCGGCCTTCACGTCGTCCATGGGGCGGTCGCCCGTGACGGCGAAGGGGATGGAAATCTGGTTGACGGGCGGCAGCTGCACGAGCGAGGTTTTCGAGATGATGGAGTTGGGAATAATCACCGTTTCGCCACGCGCATTGGTGATGGTGGTGTGGCGCCAGCTGACGTCTTGGACGACGCCTGTTTCAGTGCCCACTTCGATGTTGTCGCCAGGACGCACGATGCCCATGAAGGTGACTTGGATGCCGCCGATGAGGTTGGAAAGCGTGTCCTGAAAGCCCAGTGAAATGGCGATACCGCCGACGCCGAGGGCGGTGATCAGCGCGTTGGGGTTGATGCCGAAGCACGAGTCCAAAATGATGCTTCCGCCGATGATCCAAATGACGGCGCGCGCGATGTTGACGATGATGCTCGACGAAGGAAGCGGGTTGCTGTCGCGGTTGAGCAGCGCACGCAGCCCCTTGACCACCACGTGCGACACCGCGAACGTGACCGCGGCCAACACGACGGTCCAGAAGATGTCGCGCACCCATTCCTGGGATGCTATTTCGATGATTGCAGCGAAAAAGTTTTCCATAGGCTGTTCTCGCTCTCTGATATGGGCTTTCTGTCGTCTCCCGACATCGAGGCTTCAGTCGGGGCGAGCTTCGACTGCGGTCGGGCACGGTGTTTCTAACGGCGATAGTAGCGGTCGTGGGCTGATTGGACAAACGCGCACCCTCGTTTTCCGAGAATATTCCTCAACGATGTGTTTAGCTGCTTCCCGAGGGGTCCGTTTTGTCTACGAGGTCGAGCAGCTCTTGCCTCGAATGGATGCCGAGCTTCTGATAGATATGGCTCGTGTGCGTGTTGACGGTGTTTGCGGAAACGCGCAGTTCTTCTTGGATGCGCGGGGTGGATCGGCCGCGCGCGATAAGCGAGAGCACCTCGGCCTCTCTTTTCGTCAGTTTGCCGACTTTGGCGATGTGGTCGCATTTCATGGGAAGGTCGTCGAGGGGAGCGGGCTTGGGCTGGGCGATATCCTGCCTCCACAACGGGTTCTCGTTGGAAGAAGTGAACAGGAACAGATACGTCGCAATGACCAATAGCCCCACGACGACTGACAATATGCCGATGAAGCTTCCATCGGAATCGACGAACTTGAAGAAAACAAAGAGGGAGTATCCCAAAAGCAAATCGAGGGACCAGGTGATCCTGGTGAGGGAAAAGAGCAGGATGGGCGAAATCATGGACCTTCTGCAGCAGTTGAAGGAAATGAGCATGACCATGATTTTGAAAATGAAAGCTCCGAAGTTCGTGAGGCCGTAGCCGATGCCGCTTGGCAGATACGGCATGAAGAGTACGGCCGTAAGCGATGTGAGGATCGAGACCTTATAGATTGTGGGAACAAAAGAGCTGCATCGTGAAAGAAACACGACGGTCAAAACCGAGAAGACGATTTTCAGGGTTATCAGAAGAAGGTTCACTTCGCCGGCGTAAAACGCCAGATCGGTGTCTTCAAGATAGTAGTTCCTCATGAATTCGTCGACGAGGCTGACGACGAACATGCTGACGCACAGGTGGATGATGGTTCGCCGCTGCTGCTTGTTCAAGTCGGCGACCCGATGGGCGGATGGGGTGCTTGTTGCGGTGGCGGTTCTGACGAGCATATGAGCCGAAACGAGGGGAATGAGGCAGGCGATCGCCAGCGTTACCCACGGCGACATGACGGGTGGCAGAAGTATGTTCGTGAAAACATAAAGGATGACGCTTTGCATGGCGACGCTCAGGACGAAGCCGATGTAATCATCGGCGTTGCAGAATGCTTTGTACCAGGAAATGAAGAGCCAGCCGGATGCGAAACCCGTCAAAACGGCGGCCAGCACCATAAGGCAGATTCCGCCAAGCGTATTCATGGACGAAAACGGTATGAGCATCGTGCCGATGCCTGCGGCCGCTGCCGTCGCGTACACGAACGATTTCTTTTCGGTCACGGCGTCCATTTTTCGAGCGGCACAAATGCCAGGTATGAGACTTATCGCGGTCACTGCGAGCGAAAGCTCATAGACGTTCGTAACCACATTGCCTGAAAAAAGCTGCGGTGCGAAAAAACAAAGCGCTATCCAGCATTGGCAGAGCGCGAAGCCGAACACAGTGGTGCCGCTTGTTTTGCTCCATTCCGATGTGAACGTCGACAGAATGGTTTTGCCTTCGGCTTTGCCGGCCGATTTTTTAATTATCATGCTTTCGCCCTCCCCGAAAATCTCACCATAAACTAGTGAGAATGCTTCACATGACATGGTCGTTCTTTACAAAAGACCAGATAGACTGGCCATTTCCCCTTTTTTTACTATTTCGCATCTTCCCTTTGATGGCAAGTATTGATTCGACCGCTAGATTTCGTCTCGCCGGCCAGGAGTTGCGGTAAACGTTCCGCTCGGGGTGAAAAGGAGAAAGAGCGATGACGGAAAAGGGGAGGGCCGCCAAGAACAAATTCTTGGTAGCCGCGGTCGCGTTGACGACTTGTCTGGGATTGATGGCGTGCGCGCCTCAGCAGGCGCCGGAAGCCGGGGAATCCGATGGCGGAGAGGCCGCTGCTGCGGGACCGGCTTGGTCTATCGACATGGATTGCTCGGTGTGTCACGACGCGCAGCATGCGTCCATGCAGGACGGCGCGTTGCTTGCGGGCGTCCATTTGGAGCAGACGGACGTTTCGTGTGTGAGCTGCCATGCGGACGAAGCTGCTTTGTCGGGCGTACACGAGGGCAAATCTGCCGACTCGCCCAAACCCACCAAGCTTAAGAAGACGACGGTTTCCACCGAATCGTGCATGAACGAGACGTGTCATGCCGTCAGCGACGAAGAGTTCGAGGCCTTGACGGCTGGCGTGACCGAATTGACGGATGCGAACGGCACCATGGTGAACCCCCATACGGTCATGGGGCTGACCGAGGGCCATGCCGACATCCAGTGCGTGAGCTGCCACACGGTCCATGACCAAGGTGCGACGGCTGCAGAAACCTGTGTGACGTGCCATCACGCCGGAGTCTACGAATGCAATACCTGCCATTAGTCGGCAGAGCTTAGTAAACGGGGTATGTACGGCAAAAGGGAGTGCCGTCTATAACGCAAGGAGGATTTTGCTATGGAACAGACGCGAAGGGATTTCTTCAAGAGCGCAGGTCTGGTTGCTGCCGGTGCAGCTGCTTTGACGGGCATGGCTGGTTTGACGGCATGCGCATCCGAATCGGGTTCGGGCGCGGCTGAGGCCAAACATGAATGCGACGTCGTCATCGCCGGCGCAGGCATCGGCGGCTTGGCCGCAGCCGTGAGCGCGGCCGAGGCCGGTGCGAATGTCATCTTGGTCGAGGCTTCGAGCAAGGTGGGCGGTACGAGCCGCTTCGCCGCAGGCGCATTCGGCCCCCGCTTTGGTGCCGATTGGGAGACTGCGAAGAAGAAGGCTCCGATGAGCGATGACGAACTGGGCAAGCTTGTCGTTGACAATTGGGCTCCGTACCTCGAGTGGATCACCGAGCTCGGCTTGGCTACCGAAGAGCTTGCGCCCGGCAGCCCGTACGTATGGATGGGCGGCAAGCGCGATGCCTCCCAGGGGTCGAAGAGCTTCACCGACGAGTACTTGCAGCAGTTCGGTCAAATCTTCACCGACAAGGGCGGCACCACCCTTCTGAACACTCGCGCCATCAAGCTTCTGACCGATGAGGCCGGAGCCGTTGTCGGTCTGCGTGTGGCCGATGCCGAGGGCGAATACGATATCAAGGCATCTTCTGTCATCCTGGCGACGGGCGGTTGGCAGTGCGATAAGGAAATGTGCACCAAGTACATCGGTCGCCATGCTGACCTGAGCCAGGCCCAGTGCGTTCCTTATCTTGACGGCTCCGGCATCAAGATGGGCGTCGAAGTGGGTGCGCAGCTGTCTCGCAGCTTCGGCTCCTTCTACGGTCATCCCCAGCCTTGGCCGACGTCCTACCTCAACGGCATCGACACCGTCGACGGCTACGAGGCGGTCGAGGATATCGACGACGTTCACATCTTGTACTACGGCACTACCGAGCACTCGATTCAGGCCATGGGCATCTACGTGAACGCCTCTGGTGAGCGTTTCGTCAACGAGGGCCTTGGTTCGTCCTTGGTCAACCAGGAAATCATGCAGCAGTACATGTCTCGTGCCTACCTCATTCTCGACGAGGGCATCCGCGATGTGATCCGCAAGACGCCGTTCTGCAACGCGGCGGTTCTCGGCGGCGACCGCATCGATCATATGATCGAGCTGGGTATGACCGTCGTCAAGGCCGACACGCTTGAAGAGCTCGGAGCGAAGATCGTCGAGGAGACTGCCGATGGCGTGAGCTTCAACGCGAACAACATGCTCAAGACCGTTGCCGAGTACAATGAGGCTGCCAAGAGCGAGTCTGCGGATAAACTGAGTGTTCCGCATGCGGGCGTTTCGGCCGCCATGCCGATCGAGAACGGTCCGTTCTACGCGATTCCCGTTGTCGGCGGCATCATGGCGACGTTCGGCGGCCTGAAAATCAATGCCGACACGCAGGTCATCGGCACGGACAACCGTCCCATCGCGAACCTGTATGCCGTGCCGGGCGCTGCTGGCGGCATCATGAATGGCGACTACTGGTGCGTTATGAGCGGCTATTCGGTTCTGGGCCGCATCTCCGGCGAAAAGGCCGCCGCTGCAAAACAGGCGTAGCGTTTCAGCCGCATTTCGGCGATTGAATACAACGGAATAAGACATACCGTCCCCCTCCCTTAAGCGCCGCGCACCCTCCTGCGCGGCGCTTTGCGTCGACCGTGTTTGCGTTTCGTGTGAAAGGGGTGCGTGGGAAGGGGAAACGCAGTTTTTTCACGCAGTGTTTCAAAGCCCCTGTGATACAATGCAACGGCTTGTCGGCGACGGCCGACGGCCCCGTCTCGAATCCGCGAGCGGGTAGATAACTGTAGGCCCCCGAGACATGTTGAATTAACCACCATGACGAAGGGTCCCCGTGCTTGAAAGGGGTCCGTTTTGACCGAAATCAAGAACACGTCCGTCATCGACTTCGAGGACATCTCCGACGACCAGATGAACGAGATGATCGATGGCACCCTGACCAACTTCGACGAAGGCGATCTGGTCAAGGGCACTGTCGTGAAGCTCGAGCATGACGAGGTTCTGCTCGACATCGGGTTCAAGAGCGAAGGCGTCATTCCTTCCCGCGAGCTCTCCATCCGCAAGGATGCCGATCCCTCCGATATCGTTGCTCTCGGCGACGAAATCGAGGCCCTCGTCCTGCAGAAGGAAGATAAAGACGGTCGTCTGATCCTGTCCAAGAAGCGTGCCGAGTACGAGCGCGCCTGGATTCAGGTCGAAGAGAAGTTCAAGGCCGGCGAGGTTGTTACCGGCGAGGTCATCGAAGTCGTCAAGGGCGGCCTCATCCTCGACATCGGTCTGCGCGGCTTCCTGCCTGCTTCCTTGGTCGACCTTCGTCGCGTCAAGGATCTGGACATGTACCTGGGCACCGAAATCGAAGCCCGCGTCATCGAGATGGATCGCAACCGCAACAACGTCGTGCTTTCCCGCCGCGTGCTGCTGGAGGAGGGCCGCAAGAACGAGCGCGCCGAAATCCTCTCCAAGCTCGCCAAGGGCATGCG
>JAUNLI010000083.1:6304-9668 GCA_030532315.1 Slackia sp. | reverse complement strand
TAAGACCGCCTACTGCAAAAAAGATGCACGAACTGGCTTGTTTGCGACGAAAGGACGGCTATGGCCGATAACGTGTTCCAATTTCCCACGGCAAAGTCCGATGCCGCACCCGATCCGACGAAGAGCGTCTTTCAGGTGAAGGCAACCATTCTTTACACGAAGCCCGTCGTGTGGCGGCGTTTTCTCATTCCCGCCGACGATACGTTTTTTATGCTTGGCGACGCGCTGCTTGCAGCGTTCGGCTGGAGCGGTGAATACGGGTTCTACTTCCTCAAGGACGGCGTGTTTTTGGACGACCCGGTGCTCATGCAGGACAATGCCAAAATGCCGCGCATGAAAGGCGAGGTGCATATCGGCGCCGAGGAGAAGAAAATCTGCGATTTGCTCAAGGCGGGCGAGAGCGTGTCGTTTTACTACGATATGGAAGATTACTGGGAAGTCGAGGTGGAAATCGAGCGCGTCGCCCTCGACGACGAAACGATGTTCCCCTTCATGCCGGTGTGCTTGGACGGCGCATGCGCAGCGCCGCCCGAAGGCGTCGGGGGAACGATTGGCTACGCCGATTTCTGCGAGGTGTTGAACAACCCGCTCGATGCTCGTTATAAAGAATCGCGCGAGTGGTTGGGGCTTCGTCCAGGCGAGCGTTTCGACCCCGAATATTTCAATATCTTCGACGTGAATGCTGCGTTTGCCATCGAGACGATCGATGATTACGAGCAGGATATTCTTCCCGACAATGAGGCGGATCTGCGCGAATTCTGCAAGATGCTGCTTGCCGAGAAGATGGCCATGCATGCATGCGCCGAAGTGGGCATGCGCGCCATGCAGGACGCGACGGTCAGGCCGCAGGATTGATGCTTGCGCGATGCGGGCGGCTGCGGGAGTAGCGGTGTTGCGAGGTGGGCTCATGCGAAGACCGCAGGGCGGCGGACATGTGGTTCGAACGTTAGGTTTTGCTGGGCGGCATGTCGGCCTGCTGCTTTTACGGCGCGTTTGCGACGGTTTCGCTGCAGGCTTTCGGCCGCTGGTGAAAATGATGCCGCCGCGCTCACAAAAAGCGCTACCATAGGATGAAAGGCTTATTCGCGACGAGAGAAAGCGTGGTGGCAAGCATGAAACTGGCAATTCCTTCAATGGGCGAGGGCGGTTTGGACGCGGTGCGTTCAGGTCATTTCGGTCATAGCGATTGCTTTACGATGGTCGATATCGAGGATGGCGAAATCAAGGAGGTTTCCATCGTGGCCAATCCTCCGCACGAAAGCGGCGGATGCCTGCGTCCGGTGAGCATTCTCTCCGATGCTGGCGCCGACGCCATTGTGGCGGCGGGCATGGGCATGCGTCCCATGCAGGGCTTCGCCCAGGCGGGCATCACGGTGTTCTATGATGCTGAAACCCCGGGTGTGGGAGATGTGGCCAAGCTTGCTGCGGCAGGGGAGCTTCCTGCCATGGGCCCCGAGCACGCGTGCCATCACTAAGGGCGCATTCGGGCATCGCGCATATTGCACGTTAGACGAAACCGCCGCGCAGCATACGGCCTGCGCGGCGGTTTTGCGTTGTATGAAGGGGCGGTGGTGCGGATTTAGCCGCGCTTCGATCCTTGGCGGCGGATGCCGCCTTTATGGCCGCAGGCTTTATTGGGGCCGATGCCTTTGGATGCATGTGCGCCGCCAAAGAATTGCCTGCCGGGGTTCTGCTTTTTCGACAGGGGAGGCAGCGGCGGGCGGCCGACGTTCGCGCGATTGCTCATCGT
Source organism: Slackia sp. (assembly GCA_030532315.1). Taxonomy (GTDB): domain Bacteria; phylum Actinomycetota; class Coriobacteriia; order Coriobacteriales; family Eggerthellaceae; genus Slackia. The sequence goes on along the minus strand of JAUNLI010000083.1, from coordinate 7,918 downwards.
GTGCTCTCGATCCAGGACACGAGCGTTTCGGCATTGTCGAAGATTTCGCAGGTGGCGCGCCAGTCGGTGGAGTTCAGGCCGCGTGCGCAGGCGTCGTCGAGCAGGGCTGCGAGCGGCTTGAAGAAGTCGTCCACGTCAAGCAGGGCGCTGGCTGCGTCGAGCTCGCCTGCTTTCACGCGCGAAATAACGCTGAAGAATTCGTCGAACGTGCCCAGCCCGCCAGGCAGCGTGACGAAGGCATCGGAAAGCTCCACCATACGCTCCTTGCGCGCGGACAGGTCGGCCGTGCACTCCTCTTCGATGCCCGCTACCACGGCGCGGCCCTTGGCGCTCAGTCCTTCGGTGGTGATGCCGATCACATGGCCGCCCGCCTCCACGGCAGCGCGGGCAACGGCGCCCATGAGGCCCATATCGTAGCCGCCGAACACCAGCGTGTGTCCGTGGTGGGCGATTGTACGCCCAAGTGCCGTGGCGGCATCGAGATAGATGCTATCCAGATTGCTCGATGACGAGCAGAAAACGCAGATGTTCATAAAACCTCCTGGTCGAGAACTATTTACGGCATTTCGAACGTTTCGTATGGAATTCGGCGAAAGCAATCGTCGACACGTTGGCGCGAAGCTCGTTTCCGGATTCGTCGCATGCCTCTGGGTTATTCGCGGCTTTGCTCCATGTCAGCGCGTATGAGTGCTTTAAGGTACCCTGCCTTGTTCGGCTGCGCATCGAGATGCGCGAGCGGGTCGCGTTCGTTAGGGCTGAATCTTACGACACGTTGTACCATTTTCTCGCGGTTGTATTGAGCGGCTGCTCTCTTCTGGGTTTCGCTGACCATGGCTGCTCACTCCTGTTTCTTCGTGTGTTTCGAATGACGGGGCTATAGCGACGGGATACACGTTTCGTCGTGTAGGGAAAGCATGCGTTTCTGGTATAGCCCAGCATCGGTAAATCCCAGTTTACGGTAGTACTCGCGCGTTCCCACGGAGCTGATCACGTTGACAGCCCGATAACCCGCATCGCACGCCATAGAGCAGGCGGTTTCGACCAGCGTGCGGCCTAAGCCCAGATGTTGCGCGCCCTTGCTTGTGGCATGCAGCTTGGCGGCTGCGCCGTAGACGTGCACCTCGCGGATCATGGCTTCGTCTTCGCCGATTGGCAGACCGTCGCGTGCGGTCACGGCGTCAGGCTTCGGCAGCGATAGGCGCAAGAAGCCGGCGATGCGGTTGTCGGGCGTGACCCACTGCAAGAAGCGTTCGGTCGAAACGGAGGTGCCGTATTCCACCATATGAAGCGACAGCTCGCCCGTGTCGGTGGCGCGGTTGTTGATTTCGCGGTAGCGGATATCGGACACCTGGTTGCCGTGGCCGGTCTGCTCGATGTGGCGCTCCACCATCTGGCGCAGGTTGGTCTTCTTGTTGCCCGCCATGATGTCGCTTGCCGAAATGTCCCTGATCATGCGCGAGATACGCATGTAGGGCGGCGTAATCAGCGTGTCGTGCGAAAGCACGTCGATCAGCTCGTCCTCGGAATACGGGCGCCAGCTGCCGTCTTCGTAATGCTTCACCAGGCCCGTGCCGTCCACGAGTGCGCAGGGATAGATCTTCACCTCGTCGGGCA
>JAUNLI010000083.1:0-6204 GCA_030532315.1 Slackia sp. | reverse complement strand
CGGGGTAGTCGGTCCAGGTGCCGCCCAGCACAATCAGCTCGATCTTGTCGATGGGGTGGCCCATCTGGTAGAGCGCGCGCAGGCGTGACGCCACCTGCAGATACGGGTCGAAACAGTTGCGCTCGGCGCGTTGGCAGGCGGGTTCGTCGTGCAGGTAGCTTTTCGGCATGCGCACGTCATTGGGGCAGTACAGGCAGTTGCTGCCGCAGCTCCAGGGTTTGGTGATCACGGTGATCGTGGCCACGCCCGATGCGGTGCGCCGCGGCTTCATCTGCAGCGCGGCGATCAGCGCGCGCTCGGTGGCGTCGTCGAGGCCCCATGCCGCCACCGTTTCGGGCGAGCGGTTCTTCAGCGCGAAGTAATAGGGCAGCAGCTGCTTTTTGGCGAAGTGGTCTTCGTTGCGCGTGCGATTCTGGTTGTGTTCGTGCAGGATGCGCGCGAGCACCTTGTGGTCCACGTCGGTGCCGCGACGTATCTCTTCGATGATTTCAAGCAAAATAGTATCCATGCGGGTAAGTCTACCCCGGATTCGCTCTTTCGCAGAGGTGGGCCTTGTAAATATAAAGTAATGTTCATTTTAATCATTAAGTGCTTTATAATAAATGCAGCGGTTGAGGAAAGGAGCAGACGTGCAACCACCTACATACCGTGAAATCGTTGCCAGGCTCAGACGTGAAGGGTTCGTCAAGGTTGCTCAGGTTGGAAGCCATGTCAAATACGTGAAGGGTGGCCTTGTGGTCATCGTGAGTGGAACGGGTGGTGACCGACCGCCCAAAGGCACCTGGTCGAACATCCAGAGACAGGCGGGCTGGTAGCCGGCAAAGCGGGGAGAGACGTCTCCCCGCTGCCGCCGAAAGGAGTTGTGCTATGGATAGGCGGTTCACGTACGATTGCGTCATTATGAAAGATCACGATGCATGGTGCGTTTCGTTTCCGCAGATACCCGAGGCTTATACGGACGGGAAGACGCGTGAGGAAGCCATTGCGAATGCGGCTGAAGTTCTTGAGCTTGCGATGGGCGGTTATATCGAAGACGGTGAAACTCCGCCTGCATACGAACGCGTGGTAGAGGTGGCCACGGTTTCGGTCGAGGTGTCTGACGAGGATATCGACAGAATGCACTACGAGACCCAGTCGCAAGCGGCGGAGTATCTTGGCGTGACGCTTTCGCGCATTTCGGCTCTCATCGATTCGGGGCGGCTTGAGTCTAAAATATTCGACGGGCGACGCATGGTGTCGATAGCTTCGGTTGTGGAGTACGACACGTCTCCGAGAAGTGCTGGAAGGCCGGCGAAGAAGGGATAGCGTGGCACGGCTGCGCTTCGTTCGAGGAATTGCGGGCGATTCTTATGGATATGAAGACGGCTGAAATACTCTGTAACGTGACTTCGGGTTTTTATCGCGCGCAAGCCGCGTCGTTTTCCGCGACGCGCATGTCGCCGTGGCATGGTTGGCGGCGCTGCGTGGCCGTGATGGCCGAAGCGCTGGGTGTTGCGGGCGGTGTTTCGTGCGATGGGCCCCAGAGGTCAAGTGGGGCAAACGGTGCGTTGATAGTGCCCACATCGGGGGCGATGCCGCCGGATTCTCGTGTCGCACAGGGTGATTGCCTGAAAGCATCGGCATCGGGCGGGAAGACGTTTTGCGCGAATTGTGCCGAGGGGAAAATAACGCATGGCGAAACGGCGCCTGACGAGGGTGCAAGCGGGGGCGCGCGGTGCGCAGCTGAAGCGGATTTACGCGCGGGCCTTTTTGTGTTCGACTTGGCGTGCGGCAACCTGCGCTTCGAGCGATATTTGGCGGAAGCTCTGCCGTATGCGGACGTGTGCGCGTATGCGGTTGACAGCTGCGACGAGCTTGCAGCCGATGCCGGGAACCTGACGTTTCCCGTGGCCTACGAATCGTCCGATATCGTTGGCGGCTTGATTGCAGGCGCGCCGTTGCACGAGCTGCATCATGCGCCGCAGGCAGATATGGCCGTGTCGTTCGGTTTTCTGCATCATGTGCCGGGAGCCGACTTGCGCGTGCGCGTGCTTGACGGACTGATCGATGCAGTACGCCCTGGGGGATGCGTGGCCGTGTCGCTCTGGCAGTTTATGAACAACCCCACGTTGGCGGCGAAGGCCCATACGACGCATGCGCAAGCGAGCGAAATGCTCGGCCTTGCGGCGGATGCGTTCGACGAGGGCGATTATCTGCTAGGTTGGAAAAACGTCGAAGGCGTCTGGCGCTACTGCCATCATTTCTCCGACGAGGAAGTGGACTGCCTGATCGACGCCGTGTCGCCGCGAGCCCGCCTGATTGACGTCTTCGAAGCCGACGGCCGCACTGGTGCGATGAATAAGTATTTGGCGCTGCAGAAGGCCTAAGATTTATTCGTCGAACAGCTCTTTACCTTTTGTAGTCTTTCTTGAACTTGGAGGTTACTACGAGTTCCAATGTCATCGTTGACGCATATTGCAAACGATAATTGACAGTCGTTAAGCACAAAGAAACGGGCGAGGTCTTCATTGTCAAAGCGGAGTACGCTGGCAATGACCGCGTTGTCACGCCGGCGATTTATGGAGGCAATGGGTCATATTCTGCAGAGGATGAGGGCGTTAAACCTCTTGAGCGGATACGAAACCATCTAAGAGCAATGTTCAATGAGTGGCTCCGTTTGCTTTTGCATTCGCCGGATTTTCTGCTATTAATCGTGATATAAGATTTTTGGTTTTCCGAAAAGGAAGGCTTTCAAGCGCCGGGGATGTTTCCCCCGGCTTTTCTCATTTTGAGGAGCACAGTGTGGGAGCTCGGCGTTTTCGTTGACGAATCAGGCGGTGACGGCTTTTCCAATCGTTATTATCTGCTTGCTATCGTCATGCACGTTTATCGGCTTTGCTTCTATGACGTGAAAAATAAGGCTAATATATGAGCTAAAATAACCGAATTCTATTAAAAAGGACAATATATTAGCCATGATAGACATCAATCAAAAAATGCCCAAGGATATTGTTCTCGAGGTTGCGCAGCGTGTGAAAAAGCGCCGTAAGGAGCTCGGCTTCACACAGGCGCAAGTGGCCGAAAGGGCAGGCATGTCGCTTGCGTCTTATAAGCGTTTCGAGCAAAAGGGGCTTATTGCGTTTCAATCCTTGGTGGCGGTTTCCTTTGTTTTCAGATGTTCCAATGATTTCGACGAGCTTTTCGCCAAAAGGGGATATAGGTCAATTGACGAGGTGATTGCCGAGAGAAAAGCGCAAAGGCGGGTGCGATAGATGGTTTTTACAAAAGAATGCTTCGAGATCGATAGGCTTGACGTTTTTCTGCATGGCGAACATGTTGGCGTTTTGTCGATGACGCAAGAAGGATTGGCGGCGTTTCAATACACACGCGATTGGCTTCGAGATGGGTATTCTATAAGTCCTTTTAGTCTTCCTTTGAGCAATGAAGTGTTCATCGCCAATCGCCATCCTTTGGATGGGTTATTCGGTGTGTTCGATGACAGCTTGCCGGATGGATGGGGTCGTCTCCTGGTCGATAGGATGCTTAAAGGGCATGGTTTGAATCCGCACGAGATTGGCCATCTTGCGCGATTGACAATTGTCGGTTCGAATGGCGCCGGCGCTCTTGAATATAGACCTTCTTTTGACATTGAGATCTCCGAGGCATATGCCGACCTTGACACTATTGCGGCCGACTGCTCCGCAGTGCTCGCATCGCAAAATGCAAAGGACTTGGACGGGTTGTTTGCAATGGGTGGTTCTTCTGGCGGTGCGCGCCCGAAGGTCTTCTATGAAATCGATGGGGAGGAGTGGATAGTCAAATTCCCCTCGTCAATCGATCCTGCAAGTATAGGTGAAGATGAATATAGGTTGGCTCTTGCAGCGAAGCGATGCGGAATTGTCATGCCCGAAGTCCGTTTGTTGCCATCTGAGAAGTGCGCCGGCTATTTCGCAACAAAACGTTTCGACCGAGTTCGCAAGCCCGATGGAAGCATCGAGAAGGTCTATATGGCATCTGCAGCGGCACTTCTCGAAACGTCTCATCGTATTCCTAATTTGGACTACGGTCAGCTCATGCAATTGACGCTTAAATTGACGGGGAGCATGGCCGAAGTCGAGCGCATGTTCATGCTGATGGTGTTCAATGTACTATGCGGGAATAGAGACGATCATTCAAAGAATTTCACGTTTATCTGTGATTCGTGTGGTACATGGACGCTTTCGCCAGCATATGACCTGACGGACAATCCTGGTATGAACGGGGAGCGAGCGACAACGGTTAATGGGAAGGGTCGCGATATTTCTGATATGGATATGCTTGCGGTTGCATCGGAGGCGGGTATTTCCAAGTTTTGCGCACAGGAGGTAATTGAGGTAACGAAGTTAAACCTTGCTGGCTTGTAGCATAGATACCGTCGTTCTCGCGTCGGTTCATTGTGCTTATCGCGGCTACGATTGCGCCGCCGTGTTGCTTGTCTCGTTGGGCTTACTCTCCATTTTGATAATCAATAGCGCTTCGCGGAGTTTATTTTGAGCGGAGATTGTGAAGAAGCGATAGGAATAGTAGAGCAGGGCAATTGCGCCTACCGCAAGCAGAGTGAGGGGGAGCGCCTTGGAGGGTGCGGGGGATGCCGATGCTCCGTAAATTGATCCAAATAAGCCTATTATGATGCCGAAAAAGGAGTCCGATAGGTTGACTTCTTGCTTTGGCCCCAGCGCTTCCAACAGTATGTCGCACCTTTCGCTTCGGCCGAGGTGGCGGTTTGACTCGCTCAGAGAGTCAAACGTACAGCTTGACTGAAAAGAAAACTCGTCAAGAGCGATTCGTAGTTTTTGAAGGTCGTAGCCATTTCTGCAAAAGAACTTAGTGAAATATCCCACACAATTCGCGCTATAAAAGAATGAAGACGACATGAATGCGTCCTGACTTGTTTTTATGTTTTCCATGCCGCCTCTTTCGGGTGAGTCTTTGTTCTGTTCCGTATATTATTCGATGATTATGCGGGTCTTGTTGCAATTTTGGATGCGATGGCATGGCTTGTGCGCACGTGGTGAAATCTTGCAGATTTCAGCAGGAATGTTGCAGCGGTCGTTGCTGATTGCGGCGCATATCAGACGAGTTTTAGGCGGGGAATGTTTGCTGTCTCGTGTTTATCCTGTAGAAGTTGAAGTGCCTTGTTTCCTGGCGTCGCTATTTGTGCTGGTCGAATAGGCAACACATGATACGTGACATATAATTATCAAATATGAATTCGATCCGGATTCGTGGCAGATATTGAACTGACGCGGATTGGCCAAGGAACGGGCGAGATACGTTATGGCGCATTACGAGTACGATTTTACAATCGATGAGGACTTCTACGAGAAGGCCATCATCGAGCATCTTTGCGACAACCAGGATTACGTGCATTTGTATGGTCCCGACGTGCCTAGGAGCACCGAAGAGTATCGTGATGTGTTTCTGTTCGACACCCTTTCTTCAGCTCTTGAGCGCATTAACGGGCATCTTTCTCGCGCTGCGGTTGATGAGGCCATTCTCAAGATTAGCAACGTAGAGGGCGGTACGCTCGCGCAGCGTAACGAGATTTTCAACGACTACCTGCAATCGGGCGTCGAGGTGCGCTATTTCGACGGCAAGGAAGAACGGGACGATATCGTCTATCTGATTGATTTCGACGACCCTGAGAACAACGATTTCCACGTAGTGAATCAGTGGACGTTCGTCGAGTATTCGGAAAAGCGACCCGACGTGATCATTTTCGTAAATGGCATGCCTCTTGCCATGTTCGAGCTGAAGAGTCCTTCGCGCGAGGAAGTGGACGCCTCCGATGCCTACTTGCAGCTTCGGGCGTATATGCAGCATATTCCAAGCCTTTTTGTCCCCAACGTTTTTTGCGTTATGAGCGACATGTCGAGTACGAAGGTCGGAACCATCACCGCCGACGAAGACCGATATGTTGCGTGGAAGTCCGTTGATGGCGACTATTCGAATACGAAGGCTGCCGACTGGAAAACCATGCTCGACGGTATGATGCCGAAAGCTCGCCTGCTCGATATCATCAAGAATTTCGTTTGCTTCAATAACTCCTCTGAAAAAGCGGTCAAGATACTCGCCGCATATCACCAGTACTTCGGGGTCAGGAAGGCAGTCGAGCGCGCCGAAGGCGCCGTAGCGGGCGATGGAAAAATCGGCGTGTTCTGGCATACGCAGGGAAGCGGCAAATCG
>JAUNLI010000082.1 GCA_030532315.1 Slackia sp. | reverse complement strand
GGATATGCATGCAGGAGGGGCTTCCAATTTTTATGTCCTGCTCATATCGTCTTGTTGTCTCGGACCAAAGAGCCGTGGAGTTGGGATTAGCTTTCAGATTTTGGCTTAACGGACAAAACGTAAAGAGAATTCGGAGCCAAAGGACAGAACGTGTTCCAAGTGCTGGCTCGCCCTTCATTCCTGGGAATAAAGGGCGAGTTGGATCGTTCGTCACGTTTCTCCATGCTGGAAATAGGGACGGGTTCCAGGATTCGGTTGGAACCCGTCCCTTGCGCGGTTCTAATCGGAAGACAACAGTTTTTCAAGTGGTTTGCGCACGACCGTTGCGGTGGCGAATTCGAATGCGAACAAGGCGCCGATTGCTGCGCAGATGATGCCGAGCAGCATCTGCCCTGTTGTCGGGGCGAGTCCGCCGCCAGGAAGCGGTGCGAGTGGAAGTGCGGCCGTGGCGAGGGCGCACAGAATCGTGGAGATGAGGGCGACGAGCAGTGACTCGCGCCGGCAAAGGCCGCATATCGCTCGGCGCGTGAAGCCGAGCACGCGCCGTAGGCCGAGCTCGGAGGAGCGGCTTGCCTGCGCCCGTGCGGTCAGCGCTATGCCGGCGGCAAACGAGACGATGGCCACCGTTCCTGAGACGATAGAGAAGGTCGTGCGGAGCATCTCGAAAGATTCCAAGCTTGCGTCTACCGCCTCCGAAGCGTCGATGACGGTGGTGCCGTCTGTCGCGAGTTCCCGATGTATGTTCGGAATATCTGCCAGGTCTCGCACTTCGAAGGATACTGCGGTTGCATCCCCCTCGGTTTGCGCGCAGAGACGCTCTTCAATGTCCGAGCTCAGGAATACGTCATCGTATCCCGCGTTGTAGATTCCCGACACCGTGAGCACAAGTTCTTCGTTGCCGATGGAAATTCGAGCCTCTGTTCCCACCAACGAGGAGATATCCGCGGTGAACTTACGTGCGAAGCTTGGCGAGAGCGCAATCTCCTGTTTCTCGCGGCGCGGCATGGCTCCGAAGGAAAGTGCCTCGGTCGCACGGGGAAGGGGAACTTTTCGTTCGATCGAGGCGGACGCATCTCCGATCGCGATTTCGATGGGACCGATGGGTTTTTGCTCCCAGGCCGCTGCAATGCGTGGGTCGTTCTTGAGCTTGTCAACGAGCTCGTCGTCTGCGCCTTCGGCAAATCCAGAGTAGAAGCCGACGTTTGCCTTTTCGAATGCGTCGATAGCGCGGTCGACGGCTTGTCCTGCTGCCAGGGCGGCACAGATGAGTGCGCCGCAGAACGCGAAAAGCACGGCGATTGAGAAGTTGCGTCCTGCATGGCGCTTTATTGAGGAGATGGCTCCGCCAGGCCCTTTCCAGAGGCTGCGTATTCCGCCTGCGCCCCGCTCGGCCCCGTCCACAGCGGCTTTGTTGCGAGCCTGCTCCTTCGTTGCGGGGCTGATTTCGTTACTGGTCGTTCCTGTTGTCGTGGGAGTGGCATCGCGTTCGATTGCGACATGTCCGTCCTGAATCCTCACTACGGTATCTGCGGCGGGCAGCAGGCTTTGGTCGTGCGTGACCATGAGTACGAGGCGGTTGCGTGCGATGTTCACGAGTGTCCCCATGACGCTTTGCGCGTTCTTGGCGTCAAGCGATCCTGTCGGTTCGTCCGCAACGATGATGGGGGCATCCCATATAAGCGCGCGAGCGATGGAGACGCGCTGTTGTTCTCCGCCGGAAAGCGTTTCAACGGGGCGGTCTAGCATTCCGTTGAGACCGAGGTTTTCAAGGAGTCTATCTGCGCGATCGCGTGCAGCCTTGGCACCAAGCGCGCCGTGTAGGTTGGCCGCAATCAGGACGTTATCCCGTGCGTTGAGACCTTCGATGAGCTGGAAGTCCTGGAACACGAATCCGACGGTGTTCGCCCGCCACTTATCGAGCTCATTCGAGGTGAGCTTGGACAGGTCGATTCCGTTTATGCGTACGGTGCCAGAAAAGTCACGGTTGATTCCGGCAATGATGTTGGCGAATGTCGTTTTGCCGCATCCCGACGGTCCGGTCACGCATACGAGCCCTCGGCTGGGGAGGGTGAGCGAGAGATGGTCGAGAACGGTCTGCCCGTCCCGAATTTTGGTGAGGTTACGGATTTCGATCATTTGCTATCTCCGGGCACGCTTGAGGATCGAGAAGGGATTTTCGAATGCGGACGTCGCGGTTTGGACAATATAGGCGCATGTTGCTGTTGCGGCCGATACGCCTGCGCCGGCGAGGATGTTTTCGCAGGCAACCGAGCCGACTCCAGCACCGAGCAGTGCAGCGATGGCGATGATTATCGCGCCTTCTGCGGCAATCGATCCAGCCAAATCGCCCCTCGAGCAGCCGCAGATGCGCAAGATGGCTCCTTCGCGCCTGCGCGCCCAGGTTGCACCGGCAAACACGGCGAGACTAAGGGCTCCTGCTGCTGCGAGCATGGTCGCGGAGGCTGTTTGCGATTGGCCACGCGTGCCCTCCTGGAGTCTGACGGCGTTTTCCACGAGCTCGAAGTTGCCCAAGGGCACGATACCTTCTGCCGAGAGCTCGTCTTTGATCTCGATCATGGCATCGGGGCTTTTGGGGCGCAGCATGAAGTCGGGGTCTCCGGCAAGGTCTGCTTGCGTGCGCATTTCGGTTGTTGCCTCGGGACTGAAGAAGAATGCGTCCTCGATTTCGAACTCATATATCTCGCCTTCGAAGGGGGCTTTCATGGTCGTGTCTGCGACGCCGGAGATGACCGCCTGAGTCTCTACGGGTTTCCATACAGGTTCGTTCCCGTTCCAGGTTGTGACGGTTGCTTTGAACATGACCGTTTTTCCTACCGCTTCCTCGGGGGAGAGGCCGAGTCCTTTTGCGGCGGATAAGGGGATGACCACTTCGTTTCCTTTGGGATTAGGTAGGCTTCCCGCGACGAGGTGGTCGAGCGCTGGCGCATTGCCGCTCGGAGCCGGTTGGTAGGTTTTGTCTTCTACCTTGATTTCAATCTCGTCGTACGGCTGCATGGCGTAGACGGCTTCTACACGTGGGTCGTTTGCGTATCGCTCGAGGAGGCCTGTGGTGTCTTGGCTCACGTCGACGTCGGGGCCGGTATCTTCTCCGTCGGTCCCTGCGCCTCCCGTGAAGCTATCGATGATTCCGATATCCAGTGCGCTTCCGCCGTAAGAGTCGTAGATGCCGGCGAGGGCATCGTCTGCCTGTTTCGAGACCGCGCCGCCGAGGACCGGTGCTGCGATAGCCGCGACGGCGGCAGCGCAGGCGAGGATGGCACCGCAGCGTAGAAGTCCGTGTCGGATGGAGTTCTTCGCAAGGCGTATCGTTGCTGTTATATCCAAGCCGTTGAAGTCCCGCCGCGCTTTGCGGCCGCGCGAGGCACCTGTATGCTTTGGGTCGCGTTTTTCCACCACTGCGCCTCCAGAGAGTCTGATGAGGCCGTCTTCGGGGGAGATAAGCGATTCATCGTGGGTGACGACGATGACGGAGCGTTCCTGTGCGATGGTACGCAGCGCGTTCATGCAGGAACGCGCGTTTTCGGTGTCGAGTGCGCTTGTCGGCTCGTCGGCTATGATGACGGCAGGATTTTTCGCGAGCTCGCGTGCGATCGCTACGCGCTGGCGTTGTCCACCGGAAAGCTCGCGAACGCGCTTGTCGGCGAGCCTTTCCATTCCCACTGCTCGCAAAGCGCGGGTGACGGAATGCTTGTCGACGTCTCCGGCGAGTTCCAGGGGAAGCGCGACATTTTCGGCCACGGTGCGCGACGACACAAGATGAAAGTTTTGCCAGACGAATCCGATGTCCGTGTTGAGGGCGTGATATGACTCGGATTCGGAGCGCGCGGCGATATCTTGTCCGTCAATGCGAAGGGTGCCCGTGAAGTCGCGGTCCGTCCCTGCGATTATGCTCGCAAGCGTGCTCTTGCCCGCCCCGGATGGCCCCACGAGGAATGTGATTCCGTTTCCGATTCGTAACGTGATGTCTTTGAGTGCCTGCTTGCCCTCGAAGGAACGGCATACGTGTTCTAGCTCGATCATGATGGTCCTTTCGGTTTTGTGCCCGTATCGGAGCCATCCTAGACCGAGGGGTGTTAACTTTCTGTTAAGCGGGTCGCGTCGTGTGGAGGCAGCGAGAATGATAGCTCGAGCGAGACGCCGGACTTCACGGGTAGAAAGCGTGCGTCGCCGCCATGAGCGCGCATAATCTCGCGGGTCGTTGCGAGGCCTAGTCCGCATCCGCCAGTCGAGCGCGAGCGTGATCCATCTCCGCGTCGGAGCGGCTCGAAGAGCGCTTCGCGGTCGCTTGTGGAAATCGGGTTCCCTGCGTTCGAGATTACGATGCTGCCGGGGCAGCACAAGGCGCGGTACGGCGGGTGGCCGTGCGTCACGGCGTTCTCAAGCGCGTTGCGAACGGCGGAGACCATGAGCTCGCGGTCGGCCATGACATGTCGTGCGCCTCTGTTTGAGACCTCTACCTCGATGCCCGTTTTCGCATGGATCTCTTCGGCGATGTCAAGGACAATCGCGGAGGGGTCCACGAGCTCGTTTCGCTCGGCGGTCGAGGAACGGGCGAGCACGAGCAGCTGCGAGACGAGCGCCGAGAGTCGGTCGGTCTGCGTGGAAAGCGTCGAGGTAAGGCGCTCGATGTCTTCGGCGGTCGGTGATTTTCGCTTGGCAAATACGTCGAGACGCGCACGCATGGCGGCGAGCGGGGTTTTGAATTCGTGTGCCGCGGCCAGCGCGAATCGGCGTTGCGATGCGATGGCGTCGGAAGCGCGAAGCCCCATGCTGTTGAACGCATCGACGAGGGATGCCGTCTCGCGGTTTTGCGCCAGGATGCGCAGCGGCTGCGCCAGATCATCGGGCGAGCAAGATCTCAGGTGGTGTGCGAGTTGTTCTATGCCGCGCGTCTCGCGCTTGACAAGTAAATAGGTTGCTGCGGCGCCGACGCAGACGAAGAGGGCCACCGTTCCTACGCTGCTTGCGAGATAGTCGGCGCGTGCCTCCGAGGGAGCAAGCTCTCCGGCCGTTGTCTCTTCTGTTGTGTTTGGGGTTGCGGCCGTTTGAGGCTGTTCTGGGATGGCAGCGACAGAGCCTGCTGGCTCCAAGTCGTCGTCGATGCTCTGTGCGGGCAGCATGACCTGGGCTTCGATTGCATCGGCCATGGTAAGGGCTGAGAAGTTGAGCGCTCCCGCAATCGCAATGGAGCACGCGGCAAGCACGGCGATATTGAGCGCGGCGAGCTTCGCTCCGAGCGACAGGCTATTCATTTTCCGCCTCTCCCGCATTCTTCTGTAGCATGTAGCCTTTTCCTACGACGGTCTGAATGGGGTCGTAGCCAAGGGCGGCGTTGAGCTTCTTGCGCAGTGCCGAGATATGGACGCGTACCGCGTTCGAGAACATGTTTCGATCGCTGCTCCAGGCTCGTTCGAGGAGTTCTTCCTGGCTTACCGTTTCGCCGGAGCGCAGCATGAGGGTTTCTAGAATGTCGAGTTCCTTGCGTCTGAGTGGGATTTCGGTTTCGTGGGCGCGTATGATCCTGGTGCGCGTGTCGAGGGAAAGGTCGCCTGCGACTATGGTGTCTTTGCGGTTCGTGAACTCCCAGCGCAGGAGGTTGCGAATGCGGGCCTCAAGTTCTGCGAAGTCGAACGGCTTGACGAGGTAGTCGTTTGCTCCTGCGTCAAGTCCTTTGACGCGGTTTTCGACCGCATCGCGCGCGGAAAGAACCAAAACTTTGGTTTCGGTGTCGTGCGACCTCAAGTTCTGCAGGATGTCGATTCCGTCCTTTCCAGGCAGGTTGAGGTCGAGAAGAACGAGGTCGAATTTTTCGTAGGCAAGGAGCTCGGAGGCACGTATGCCGTCTAAGGCGATTTCGACGGAGTAGCCGTCAAAATCGAGTCCTTCTGCGACGGCCTCTGCAAGGTCGCGCTCGTCCTCTACAAGGAGTATTCGCATGGTCTCTCCTGATATCATGGTGTTTGCATCGTCGTGTATTCGTAGTGATGCCGTATTCGGTTGAATTGTGAGAAATCGGTTTCATCTTAAGCCGAGCGAGGGGCGCGTGTACAGGGGGCGTGCTAGGTTCGAAAAGTTGCCGAATTGCCATTTGTGATTCTTGCCAGGTTGGCTTGCTCGAAGTATGCGGCAAGAATGTCGTGCGACCCGTGATGCGCCGGGTTTCCAGGCTCCTATCGTGCACTCCTGCCTTTTACGACTTTACTGCTGGGAAGACTTCCGGGACATCGCCACGGGGATGATAGAGACGTGCTGAAGGGAAGAGGTATCTGTGTGTAAGGCCGTGAAGGTGTGTAGAAAGCTGGCCGCGTGGTTCCCTCCGCTGCATTTTCTTGGCTTCTCGCTTTTCTATGTCTGGGATTTCGTGCTCGATAACAGCGTTTTGCCCGAAACGGGAATTTCAGTTGTGAAGGGCGTTTGCAACTGAGGAAAGGCGTTTGGGGGCTTCGTATGGTGAAGGGGCTAGGCCGACCGATGATATGAGGGTTTGGGCCCTTCGTCGGCTGGGATCCGGCCCCTGCTTGTCAGCATGTAGGACGAAGGTTTTTCGACTTCCGTTCACCGCGTGAATCATTTTCAAAGGATGTGCCGTTGTCCAGAAACCGTTTCGAGCTGTATGTGTATTACGGAATTTCGAGGAAGTCGGCGCGGCTGACCGATATGGCTCGTCCGTGAGCGGGTTTGTCGCAGGAACTTCGTCGTGTTATTTTGTGGCAGCGAAGGCGTAGGCGTCGCCTAGCCACGACAGTAATTCGTCGTCTATGTCTGTCGTGTCGGCGATGATGATGTGCGTGGTCCATCTGCCTGAGTATGGCTCGACTTTCGCGGCGACCCGTTTCGATTCCAAGGGGTAAGAAAGGCCTAGCGTCACGACGAAATAGGGGCTGGGAAGATCGGCCTTCCGGCGTACGCGCAGGAACGATGCGCAGGCGAATACGTGTTTGTTGCTGAAAGCGATCTGCGTCTTCTGCACTTTTTTGCAGGCGTCGGGGAAAAGTTCGAAAAGCTGTTGCTCGAAGTTTTCATAGAGAGGCAACGCCGTTTCGTGTCCGTTGAAGAAGGCAATCGTTTATGCGTCCATCATGACCTCAGCACCTTTTCCAGGGGCTTTCCTTTGGCGAGTTCGTCGACTAGTTTGTCCAGCTGGCGCATTCGTTTGACGAGCGGGTCTTCGATCGTTTCCACTTGCACACCGCATACTTTTCCCGTAATGAGTTCCGATGCGGGATTATAGCGTGGTGCCTGCTCGAGGAAGTCTCCATATGTGGCCTCGGAGGTCAAGAGCGCCGCGATTTCTTCCGGGGAATAGCCCGTGAGCCAGCATGTCGTCTGGTCGACTTCGTCCCGCGTGCGGCCTTTTCGTTCGGCTTTGCTTACGAGCAGCGGATACACCTTTGAAAACGTCATATCGAATACGGATTGTCTAGTCATGGTGCGCTCCCTTGTTGCGATAGCCGGTTGTCGACATTCTACGACATGGCGTTTTGGGGTTACTGCCCTCATTTTGCTTTGTAGGGTGTTCGGACGTGCGATGACAAGGGCGCGAGGCGTTTCGGCGGCATGTTTCTGGTCGGTTGCGTTGGTGTGACGTGCCTTTCTTCGTCAAGCCGGGTGCAAATGTGAAACGAATTCGAAAAAGGCGTAGGATACGTAGGGTTAGCGTCTGGGCTCCGTATTGATTCGCGCCGGATGGTGCTTTGATGCGGGCCGGATTCGTTTCAGATTGTTGTTGTAGGAGACGCCATGTATCGAAAGAGCAAAGGGATATCTCGGCTCATGTGCTGCCTCTGCTTGGCTGCGGCTTGCCTTATGACCGGGAATCAAGCATTCGCGACAACCTCCGATTTTGCTGCGGGGGGGGGGTGCTTCTAGTGTAAAGGGCGGCCAGGAGTGGCAGGTTTCGAGTGACGACGATGTGCGCGCTGTCGTCGCCGAAATCAAGGAAAAGCGCGACAACGAAGGCTTAACCGAAGCCACGTTGGTGTTTTTGAATGACGTCGAATTCACTTACGATAAGCATCCCGATGCGGGTTACGAATCGGGGTCGAGATTCGACTCAAGCTATGTTGGGCGCAACTACTTTAGCGGAATTGAAGGCGTCACGCTGACGTTGAAGAGCCCAGAGGGGGCCGAGCCGTCCGCTCTCAAGAACTTTGGTGCAACATGGGGAAACACGCGTATGGGAAATGCGGGGTTCTCGGTGAAAAACGGCGAAACTGCCCGTGCGTTTACGGGGGACTTGGTGCTTGATAATGTTGCCCTTGATCCGGTTCGTGACAAGGTGTTTTATTTCGCGCAAGGACACCGTTTCGAAACGACCGCTCGTTTTTCCATGACGAAGCCCGCCTCTCTTTACGGCGGGTTGATGGGTAAGCGTGAACGGCTCGACGGTCTGGGCTTCGGTAGCGACACCGGCATCGACGCCGACGGCAACACGCTTGGCTGGAAGGATCTCGGCTATGCCGGTGTTCCTTCGACTCATCTTGAGCTGCGCGGAGGTCAATTCTCTGAAGTGTTTGGCGGAGGGTTTAACGGTGCCGTTTCTGGCGACACGTATGTAATGGTCGCGCTTCCGAACGACGACCATTCGAAATGCGGATACATATATGGCGGCGGTGGTTACAAAGCGAACGGCAGAGCCACTGAGGGTGTCGCGTCTGCCCCCGTTGGAGGAAACGCCACCGTTGAGGCTTTGTCTGGTAGTCTCGGAAGTATCTACGGTGGTTCGTACCACGGCCGCATCGATGGCAACTCGAGTGTGACGGTGGGTCAGCAGCAGAGCGACCGGCGAGTAATCTATGACGAGATTTACGGCGGTGGCGATCAGAGCACGCTCGGCGGCAATGCGACCGTTACGGTGGAAAATACGGCTCATCCCAAAAACGATACCGCGAATATTTATGCGGGCGGCTTCATTGACACCATCAATGGCACGACTGAGCTTGTCTTGAACGGCGGTTCTAACGATCATTGGGTTTTTGCTGGCGGCATGAACATTGGCGCGCACGACAAGGGCGCCAAAATTCTCAATAAAAACGACGAAGAAGTTGCTGCGAAAATCGTCATCAATGGCGGCGATTGGCGTGAGGTGTACTCGACGGTCGAAACCAATTATTCCAGCACTGCTTCTCAGGAAATCAACGGTGACGTTCTTGTCGAGTTTAATGGCGGTCAGGTTGATTATTTCAGCTTGAGCGCGCTTCAGACCCATGTTGCGGGCGACAGCGTCTTAACTATAAACGGCGGTAGGATCGGCAATCGCGCGACTGCAATTAGCGGCTACCAGCACGCCGATAGCAAACCTGGCAATACGTACGAAACCGGCAAGGTCGAAGGCGAGCGTATTGTCAATTTGAATAACGCGCAGCCGATGGAATGCGGGCGGATATACGCCGTCGATCAAATCAATGCGAACAATGTGGCGCCGTTTATCGTGCGTGGCACGGCTCGCGAAGGTGCCTTGCGTTCATGCGGTGACGTGAACATTCAGGGCGGGACGCTTGCATTGATGGGCCCGAATGAACTCATCGACACGGGCGCAACCAACGGAACGAACGCGGATGGAACTTCCAAGGCAAAAGGCGATTTGACGATCGCCGCAGGTGCTACGTTGGCGCTCAATGCGACGGGAGATGGCCTTTCGGCGCCTGGCTACGTGAACGCAGAGGGCTCCGCGACGGGCGCAGGCAAGCTTTTGGCGGTAAAGCCGAGCGGATCCGACTGGATTTCTACCGACATGA
>JAUNLI010000081.1 GCA_030532315.1 Slackia sp. | reverse complement strand
GAGAGGTGGACAGCTTGCCTGCGCTAAAGCAGCTCTGGTCGAAGATGCACCAGGTGGGGATGCGGTCGTAGTCGTCGATTTCGTCGCTGAAGGACAGAAGCGTATGCCAGCCGTTGTGCGGCGAGCCCATCTTGTTCTCGTCGACATAGCGCTTGCCCAGACGGTTCACGTTGAAGTAAGAGAACGCAGGCATGAAGTAAAGGATGGAGAAGTCATACTCGGGGTCGCGCGTCCACATGGAGTACATGGAGATGGCCATATCGGTGTGCCACAGCTTCGCGCCCACCTTCTCGACCATGGTCATGCCGTCGCCGGTGTTCCATTTCCAGCCCTCGAACTTGAAGGGGGAGCACTTCAGGTAGTAGTCCTTCATCTCCTCGTTGAATTCGAAGCCGCCGGTGCACATGATGACGCCCTTGCGAGCCTTGACGGCCTTCTTGGTGCCGTCCTCGCCGATCAGCGTGTAGCAGCCGACGATTTCTTTGGTCTCGGGGTTCTGGATGAGTTCCTCGTCATGGCAGTCGAACAGCACTTCGACGCCGAGTTCTTCGCGCTTGGCGTCGAGTTCGCGGAAAGACAGCATGCCGAAGCCGTCGACGGAAGAAAGCTTGCAGGCGCCTTCGTACTTGCCGTTGTCGAGGAACCAATACTCGGGGATGGCGCCGGCCAAAGCCTGCTCCACGACCTCGTAGGTCATGCCGTATTTGTCAGCATACTCGGTGTTGCGGACAGCCTCGTTGACCCAGGCGTCGATCATGTCGTCGGGAGTCTTGCCGTGCGTGAACGCGCGGATGTAGTCTGCAAAGAGTTCCTTTTTGTCTTCCTCGACGATGGTCCATTCGCCATTGTTGATACGGCTGTTGCCGCCGCCCTCGATCGGAGCCTTCTCAAGAACGAGAACCTTCTGCTGGCATTCGTCGGCAGCGATCAGCGATGCCCACATGCCCGCTCCACCGTAACCGATGACCAAGACGTCGGTCTCGTAGTCCCACGAAGCCGGCATCCAGTCGGCGGAAGCGCTGTCCGAACCGCCCGAAGCGCAACCGGCCAGCGCGGCGGCACCGGCGGTCGCAGCGCCGGCAAGAGCGGCGCCCTTCAAGAAGTTACGGCGAGAAACGCTCATACCCTTGTTGCTCATTATCTCCTCCTCTGTATGAAAGCGAACGACCGGCATTGCGTCCTGCATGGCGCTTCGCCGCTTTTCTTCCTCGCTCGCCTTTGACGCCGCCCATCTTGCCGTGGACGGACGCATCACGCATCAGACAGAGAATCGTATTTTGGGAAATTTGAGAAACCCCAGGTGATATGCCATCCGTACGACATATACGATTGCCAATCGTATTCTCTTCGTCATACCTGCAGGGTATGGTTGAATGGCAACGCGCGGCGCGGTTCGCAAACCATGAGAAATCGAATGGCCCTACAGCGCAAGACTCAAAACGCAGGAGCTCACGGACCTAAGCGAAAGCGCGCACGGGCGCATGCCGCGCAAAGGACTGAGGGAGTCCTTGCAGGAGGGGGAATATATGAACGACAGTCAAGAGGGCGCACTGCGCCCCGAATCGCCAACGAACCGCAAGGCGGGTCTTGCCCTGGCCGCCTTAGGCTTCGGGCTGTGCCGCGCTTGGATCGTGGCATGTCTTGCCATACCGACAATCCACGGAACCGTCTACGGCACCAATTGGCTCTATCTGATCATGGGCGCGCTGGCCGCTTTGTTCGTGGCCTTTGCCACCCACACGGCCGTCGGTAAAAGCGAACGCTTCCGCGAACATGTCGCCGAGGCGACATTCGGACTCATTCTTGCCTCTGCGCTCGTCGTTCCCGCATCGCTTATGCTCGATTCCCTGCTGCTCGCTTTCGTCGGGTTCATGGCAGGCGGCGTCGCGGCGGGCATGCTGCAGGTTCTTTGGGGCGAACGCTTCGCGGCGCACGAGAACACTTTCGTCACGATCGCTTCGGCGCTCGCCGCCATCGTGACAGCGATATGTCTGGCATCTTCAGCCGAAATCGTGCGCATGGCAGGATATATCGCGTTTCCGCTGTGCTCGTTTCTCCTGCTCACCATGGAGTGCAAGCGCAATCGCATTTCATGGCGCACCGGACGCTCGCTTGATGAAATCGATCCGCCGGCCGAACCGTGCGCCGAACCGGGTGAAGACGCCCCCAAGCCAGACACCGCCTTGTCGAGCGAACGCAAGCATCTGGCGGGAAAGCTCATGGCGTCCGTCGCGATCTTCTCGTTTCTCGTGCGCATGTTCGACTCCATTCCCACCAGCGGAATCGACCCGTTTCTCGCATTCGGCGGAAGCTCGCTGTTCGCCCTTGTTGTGGTAGGGTTTGCCTTCACGGCGGCGGCATTGCTGCTTAAAGAGAAGTTCGATGTCACACGGACCTATCGCGTCGCCGTTCCCATCATGGTGCTCGGGTGCGCGGTGCTTGCGCTTTTCTTCGAGGTGAATTCGGCAATCGCCATCCTGCTGATCGGCGTCGGATACGAATTCTTCGACGTGCTTGTCTGGATCTTGTTCGCCGACATGTCGCGTACGCACCGCGACGGCGCGGGCTACATCTACGGCCTCGGCGTCGCTGCCATGTTCTCAGGCATGGCAGCCGGCGTGCTTGCGGGAGAACTTGCACACACGCTTATCACCAGCGGCGCCGTACAGCTGACCGTCATTGCCATGGCGTCCATCATCTCACTCGTATTCACGGGATTCATGCTGTTCCCCGAAGGCATGATGAGCAAGCTTTCTCCCCTGCGCCCGAACGCTAAAAAGCAGAGGAAAACGAGCGAGGAGCACGACGAAGCGGAAGGGAGGGCTTCGGTCGAAGACGCCGCATCGCAAGAAAAGTCGCTCGAGGAGCGCTGCTGCGCCATCGCTTCGCAACACGGGCTCACCCCGCGCGAGGGCGAGGTTTTGATTCTGCTTGCGAAAGGACGCACTGTTCCCGTTATTGCACGCGACCTGCAGATAGCTAAAGGCACCGCACGCACGCATACCGAGCGCATCTACCGCAAGCTCGACGTGCACAAGCAACAAGAACTGATCGACATGGTGGAAGGCGCATAGGGCACCCGCAAACGTAGAAAGATGCCGCGCATCAACGGCCGACGAAGCTCGGCACCTGCAGCCACGGGGCGAAACCACGGAGTCGAAAATGCGACAAACGCACGAAGAGGGCTCGTGCCGATGCTTTTCAGCATCAAGTGCGAGCCCTCTTCGCACAGCCTGCCTGTGTTCGCCGCCCTATTCCGCCTTCGGCGTCGCGCCCTCGATGCGGATGGAATTGATGCGATCGCCCACACGAAGGGCATGCACCACGTCGAGGCCTTCGACGGTTTCGCCGAACACCGTATATTTGTCGTCGAATTCGGGCTGCTCGGAAAGAGAAAAATAGAACTGGCAGCTTCCCGAATCGGGGTCGGACTTGTGCGCCAACACGATCGACCCGTCCAGGTGGCGGTTTTTCGGATTGCTCGCCCATTCGTCTTTAACGCGATGGTCGGCCTCGCCCGTGCCCGGATGCATACCGTGCAGCACGCCGCGCATGGCTTGATAGACCTGGTTGGGCGGCATGTTGCGCGTAATGGGACAGCCGCCCAAAACAACGGAGCCTTCCTTGCGGGCATGAAACGTCAGCTTGTCGTAAAAGCCCGACTGGGAAAGCTCGACGAACTGCCCGACGGTCAGCGGGCATTCGGCGCCGAACAGCTTCACGCGAATAACGCCACGCACCGTGTCGATCACGGCCGTCTCGTTCCCGTTCGGCACATATTCCGGATCGCGCACTTCCCTGACCACCATTGCCATGGCATTCCTCCTGATTCCCTCAAAACGCTGCGCCCCTCGAACGCCGCGTCGCATCATGCAATGCACCAACCGTATGCCAACCTTGGATTTCGCGCGTCCGTACGAGAATCGTATTCGTGCGTAATACAGGCTTTCCAACCAGGCTCTTTCCCTTAAAACGCGAAAGACCCCTCGCTGCGGAGGGGTCTTTCGAGGAAAAAACGTTTCGGGCGGAAACTACTTCACCGGTTCGAACGAATCGCCGTCGACGTCGAGCGCCTCTTCGAAGTATTCCTTGACGGGCTGCTCGCCCACGTCTTTCAGATCGTCGCTGCCGATATGCCAGCACTGCGTCTTGGGCATGCCCTCGATGCCGTCGGCCACGAACACGGGATCTTTGCCGGCCTTCTTCTGCGCCGTGTAGTCATCGAGCGCCTTGAAGGCCCACTTGCCCAGAAGCAGGATGGCGATCAGGTTCACGATGGCCATGAAGCCCATGGTGATGTCGGCGAAGTTCCATGCCAACGTGAAGTTGTTCAGGCAGCCGACCATGATGGCGACCAGGCAGGTGACACGGAAGATCGTCAGAACAACAGGGCTGTTCTTGATGAAGCGAATGTTGCTTTCGGCGTAGAAGTAGTTGCCGATCAAGCTGGAGAACGCGAACGCGAAGATGGCGAAGGTCACGAAGTGGATGCCAACCTCGCCCACAGCGGAATTCACAGCCATCTGCACGAGCGGCATGCCGTTGAGCTCACCGAAGGTGCCGCCGGACTGCACATAGAAGATCAAGACCATGAATGCCGAGCAGGTGCACACGATCAGCGTGTCAATGTAGACCGACAGAGACTGCACGAGACCCTGCTTGACCGGGTGTGAAACGCTTGCGGTAGCGGCGGCGTTCGGAGCAGAACCCATACCTGCCTCATTGGAGAACAGACCGCGCTTGATGCCGAGCACCACGACCGAGCCCGCGAAGCCGCCGAAGATCGACTGGAAGTCGAAGGCCGATGCAGCGATGACGCTGAAGACCTCGGGGAGTTTGTCAAGGTTGGTCAGCGTGATGAAGATGCCCAGGCCGATGTAGGCAAGAGCCATCACGGGCACCACGATGGACGTGATGATGCTGATGCGCTTGGAGCCGCCGAAGATGACAAACGCGGTCATAACGACAAGCACGATGCCCAATGCCACAGCAGCGCCGTTGGTGGCGTAGTCGGGAATGTAGTACTCAAGGGCGCTTGCCATGTTGAACGCCTGCAGGCCGTTGAAGCCGTAGGCATAGCAGATGATCAGCAAGACGGCGAACAGCACGCCCACCCAGCGCTTGCCGAGGGCCTGCTCGATGTAATAAGCAGGACCGCCGCGGAACTCGCCTTCCTTGCCGCGCACTTTCCAGATCTGCGCGAGCGTGGATTCGACGAATGCGGAAGCCGCGCCTGCCAGCGCCATGATCCACATCCAGAACACCGCGCCCGGGCCGCCCGTGGCAACCGCCGTGGCAATGCCCGCGATGTTACCCGTTCCGACGCGAGATGCGGTGGAAACCATAAGCGCCTGGAACGACGAAATGGACCTCTTGCCTTCTACGTGCCTTTTCTCGGTCAGCTGGGTGAACATATCCTTGATGTAGCGGATTTGCACGCCCTTCGTGCGGATGGTGAAATAAACCGCGCAGAAGATAAGCAGGAACACCAGAATGTAGGTGTACATGAAGTCGCTGATCTGGCCTGTGATCGCGATAAGGCCGTCCATCAGGTCTCCGTTCATGCAGAGCCCCCTTTCTTGTTTTTCGTTGGTTTGAACCTATTCCAAGCTGCAAATTCTATCAGATATTCACATTTGCTCCATCGAGAGTGCGCAGCGAATTACGCGGTCTGCCCGACGGTCTTTTCGGGCGGTGAGCGGAAACGACAAAGGCGGCACCCCATGCACAGGGACACCGCCTTCTTCTTCTCGATCGATAGCTTTATTCAAGCGATTCTTCTCGAAAACACCCTCTTCAAAAAGGTATTTCGAGAAAGTTATTTCTCTCCTTCGGCGCGTTCTTCGACACGCACCCAGAATTCCACCTGACCGATGCGGCGTGCATCCATGGAACGAACCACGAAACGCACAGTAACGTCGTCTTTGGCATACGAAGTCTCTTCGCCCGCTTCGGGAATGCGGTCGAACGATTCCAGCAAAAGCCCGCCGAGCGTTTCGTATTCGGTAAAGCCCGCAGGATCGAGCCCCACGCATTCCGCGAAGTCATCGATCGCGCAAGCACCGTTGGTGAGGTAATGACCCTCGGAAACCTTCGTCAGCGTTTCATTGTTGCTGTGTACGTACTCGTCGTCGTAATCGCCGATGATCTCTTCGAAGATATCGCCCATGGTAACAACGCCCGACGTGCCGCCGTGCTCGTCGACCACGATGGCGATCTTGGTCTTTTCCTTCTTCAGCAGCTGCAAAAGCTTGACCACAGGCATGCTTTCGGGCGCGGCCACGATACGACGGATGCGAATGTCGGCCATCGTGGTTTCAGGCTCAAGGTGGTACAGGTCTTTGATGTGCACAAAGCCCACGATGTCGTCTTTGTCTTTGCGATACACGGGAAAGCGCGTGAACTTGTGCTCTTCGACCACGCGCAGGTTTTCCTCGAGAGAATCCTCAAGGCCCAAGCACACCATATCGGGACGCGGCGTCATGATGGCCTCGACGTCTTTGTCGGCGATGTCGAAGATGTTGTCCACGAATTCGTTCTGCTCGGAATCAATCAGGCCGTTTTCGGTGCTCTCGTCGATCAGCAGACGAATTTCCTCTTCGGTATAGACGTCATGCTCATCGGCCGGATCATGGCCCATCAGGCGCACTACGCCGTTGGTAATCGAATTGAACAGCCACATGATCGGGTAGGTCAGACGATAGAACCACACCAAGGGGCCGGCCGTGAACAAGGCATATTTCTCAGTGCTGAAAATGGCAAGCGACTTGGGAATAAGCTCGCCCACCACGATATGCAGCGCAGTGACCAGGCAGAAGCCGATCGCCACCGACACAGCGAAATTCACACTCTCGGGCACGCCAAGAAGCGTGAACAGCGGATGGAACAAAGCCGATACGGCGGGCTCGCCCAACCAACCGAGGGCAAGCGAGGCAAGCGTGATACCAAGCTGGCATGCCGACAGATAGGCATTAACGTTGTTGGCAATGAGCTGGGCGTATTTCGAACCGGGACGGCCTTCCTCGACCAGCATGTCCACCTGCGATTTACGCACGCGGACGAGCGAGAACTCGGCCATGACGAAAAACGCGTTCATGAGAAGGAAGAAAACGACAAGAAGCAAACTTAGGCCAACAGGCATGGGTGAGACTCTCTCCTTTCGGGGACGGTTGCAAGGGTCTCGACGGAGCCCGCCTCGTGCGAGCACCGATGCGGCTTGAGCAGCCGATTTTCACAGCAAATCATAATACCCGATGCATCAGGCACTCAGCCTTTCGGAACAAGGCATTCCGAAATCTGTCATCAATCGGATACAACGCGCGACAAATGCCTATCTCATATACTTCAGCGTGTCGCCCGACGCCGACGAGCTGCCGGGTGCCGCATCTTCGCCGGCGCGCAACGCCCCGTCTGAATCCTTCGCGCCCTCATCCCCATAGGACCGGCGCATTTTGAGCTTGCGAACACGACGACGGCGCTCCTTTTTGCCGCCGCCCAAGAACAACGCGCGCACGACATAGGCAAGACGCACGAGCGGACGCGACACGTACGGCGTCAGGTCGACCGGGTCGTCGCCTGTGCGCCAGTCGAAATACACGCTCGCATAGCGAAGGACCAGCACCGCGACCACGCACAGCGTCGCAGCGAGAGCGGCATCGACTCCGAACGCAACAAATGTCACGTAGACAAACGATCCGCCGATCGCAGCAACGGCGTAATAGTTGCTCGACTTGAAGATACCCGGCACCTCGCCGACGAACGAATCACGAATGGCACCGCCGCCCACACCCACGATCGCGCCGAGCACGACCGACATCACCACGCCGCTACCGCAATCGAACGCCTTGCTGGCACCTGCCACGGCATACAGCGCCACCGAAAGCGTGTCGCACAGAAAAATGAGCGAAGGCAGGTGATGGAACAGGCCGCGGAAATAGAACACGAAGAAGCACAGCCCGACGCAGAGCAAGAACAGATACGGGTGCGACATGAAATACACGCCCTCGTCCTGCAAAAGAAAATCGCGCAGAATGCCGCCGCCATAAGCCGTAAGCAAGCCACATACGGTTGTTCCCACGATGTCGAGCTTTCGATCGCATGCAAACATCGCGCCCGTGACCACGCCCACCACGACGGCGAAGTAATCGATAAACGCCGGCACCACGCCGCCTGAAGCGGTGATGCGCTCGGCGAACCATACGAATATCTCGTCCAACTTTCCCGCCTCTCACGAGCACGAACGAGCCGACGATCCGACGCATCGGATTGCAATGGCATCTTAGCACGCAAAAGCCCCGAAGCACGACGGTCGCTGTGACAGAAGGCCAAGAGAAAAAGCACGGGAAGAAAAGCAAGAGGGGCACCCCGCAGGACGCCCCTCTCACGTTGGATTCAAACCGAGCGACACCGCACTCCACACGGTAAATGCCAGCCCGTCCCGCAACGCACGGAAACGACTACAGGCCGGCCGTTCCGAAACCGATCCGCAGCAATGAACGGCTATTCGCCAGACGAATCGTCAAGCGCACGGACGCTTTTCGGCAGATAGAGCACCACGCCGATGATCGCGCAGATAACGCCGTCGACCACGAAGAACGGCGCCACGCCGATTGCCTCGGCCGCCACGCCGCCAAGAGCGATGCCGATCGGAGTGGCAAGGCCCATGGCCGCCGTGACGAAGCCGAGTGCGCGGCCCATCTTCTCTTCGGGCACGTTGCGCTGCACCAGTGTGACCGTGGGCCCGTTGAACCAAGCGCACACCATGCCCATCAGCACGCACAGAACCGCGAACGCCCAAAACATCGACGGCGCAAGCAAACCCGATGCCGTTGCCAGCATTCCGAACGCCACGCACGACACGGCCAAAAGCAGAGCCAGACGCTTGCCGCCGCCCCACGCCATGATGATGAGCGAGCCGACAAACAGACCGCCCGCAAACGTCGCCTCGGCAACGGCCGCCATGAAGCCGTCGCCTGCAAAATGATCGTAGGTCATCAGCGGATAGAGCGAGCCCATCGGGCCGAAGCTCACCATGCCCAGCGTGATCAGCACGATCAGCAAGAACAATCCGCGATTCGCACGCAAGGCATCCCATCCCTCTTTCATTTCGTTCAGCGGATGGCGCTTCTCGCAGGCGTCCGCCTCCTCATGGATGGAAGGGATGCTCGCTTTGACCAGCGCAAGACAAGCAAGCGCGGCGCCAATGAAATCGAGAAACATGACCGCATGAAAGCCGATGCCCTCATAGAGCATGATGCCCAGTGCGGGAGATGCGATGCCCGCCACGCTCATCAGCATCATATCGAGCGTATTGATGCGCAGAAGATGCTTTTCAGGCACCAGCATGGGCATGGCCGCCATCATGGCGGGCCCGTGGAATGCCTGGCCGGCGCTGCGCGCAATCACCATGAACATAATCGCCGCGATGCTCACGTCGCCCAACAAAATGAGCACGCCGAGCGCAAGCGACACCAAACCCACCGCCATGTCGGCCACGATGATGACCGCCTTGCGGTTGTAACGGTCGGCGATCACACCGCCATAGGGGGAAAGGATGCCCTGCGGCAGATATGCGCAGATGCTCATGATGGAAAGCAGGATGGCACTGCCCGTGGTTTCGGTGACATACCACACGGCGGCAAAGCTTGCCGCATAGCTCGTAAACATGGAAACAGCTTGGCCGGCCCAGATAAAGGCGATGATTGCGAGCCAGTTTTTGGAAAGCGGACGACCGGATGCGCTCAGGCGCGATTCGGCGGAATTATCCGAAAGCGGTTGGGTGGAAAAGCCCATGGAAGTTCTCCTTATGTCGAAAGAATGCAGG
>JAUNLI010000080.1 GCA_030532315.1 Slackia sp. | reverse complement strand
GACCAAGCCGACGTATCAGATCATCGTCGAGCTGGCTGAGGCATGCGGCTTGGGCGAGTATTTCTCTTTCACGCTTGATCAGCTCAACGAGACGTATTGCGCGGCTTACGGCGTTTCTTACGATGCGCTGAAATCCGACGGCTTGGCTCCTATTCCAGGCTGCGAACTTGAGTTCGGCAGCGTGCCTATGTTTACCACGAAGTCGGGCAAGGTCGAGTTTTCGTGCGACGCCTATGCAACGGGGGGCATGTCGGCCGTTCCTACGTGGATCGAACCTGCCGTGGCACCTTCCGACGGATTGCTGCGTCTGATCACGGGCGACCAGGTGTTCCAAAGCAAGACCTACACCATGGCAAGTGACAAGCTGGCGCAGCTTGCGAAGGATTTCGAGGCCGAGCGCGTTTGGCTTGCGACGTCGCGTGCTGCCGAGCTCGGCATTGCCGACGGCGATGTGGTGGAGCTTTCCAACGACAACGGTTCGGTGCAGGTCAAGGTCCGCGTCACCGGCCGCATTCATCCCGATGCCGTGTATTTGCCGCCGCATTACGGCTGCGAATCGGAGGAGATTCGCACGGCGTTCGGGTTCGGGGCGTCGCATAAGGCGCTCGTCACGCGTCAGGCCGAACCCGAATCGGGCGCCGGCATGCTGCAGGAGGTTCTCGTGAACGTGAAGAAGGTGGGTGCCTAATGGCTCGTTACGGAATGCTTATCGACACCACGAGGTGCATCGGCTGCTATGCCTGCCGCATCGCGTGCCAGAATCAGAATCATCTTCCCGCCGATGTTTCGCTGATCGATTTCCACGAGTTCGAGCGCGGCTCCCATCCGTGCGTTCGCGTGGAGACCGTTCCCACCCAGTGCATGCACTGCGAAGACGCGCCGTGTCAGTCGGTGTGCCCGACGGCGGCGACCTACACCGATCCCGACGGCATCGTGCGCATCGATCCTGAAAAGTGCATCGGCTGCAAATACTGCATGGCCGCCTGCCCGTATCAGGCCCGCGTTGTCGACCACCGCACGGGCGTGGTGGACAAGTGTCGTTTCTGCACGTTATATGCGCCGCTTGAGGAAGGCATGTCCACGTGCTTGACGGCCTGCCCTGCGGGCGTGCGTATGTTCGGCGACCTGGACGATCCCGAGTCCGATATCTCCAAGCGCATCGTCGAGACGAATGCTCAGCCCATCGCGGGCGATCTGACCAAGTCCAAGATCTACTACGTGAGGTGATGAAGGATGTCTATCGAACCTGTATGGGGTGCGCCGATCGCATGGTATCTGTTCCTTGCGGGCCTGGGTGCGGGCGCCTATATCACGTCGGCGTTTTTGCGCTGGCGCCATCCCGAAGCGTGCGGTATGCGCCGCGCCGGCCATGTCATTGCGCCTATCGTGGTGGCGATCGGATTGGTACTTTTGATGGTGGACGCCGAGGCGGGCCTGCATAACCCGCTGCGTTTCGCGCTGCTTCTGAGCAACTTCGGCTCGGTGATGACGTGGGGCGTGGTCTTCTTGAGCGTCTTCATGGCGGTTGCCCTGATTACGGCGGCGCTCGATCTTATGAAGAGGAAGGTGCCGGGTTGGCTCGAGATGGCAGGGGCCGTGGTGGCGCTGTGCGTGGCGGCCTATACCGGCGCACTGCTGGGCGTGTGCAACACCTATCCCTTGTGGAACAACGCGCTTCTGCCCGTGCTGTTCACCGTGTCGGCCCTTTCCGCAGGTGCAGCGTCGGTCTTGCTGGTGGCCGTGGTGCGTCATGCCGACGAGTTCAACAAGGCGGGCGTGCTGAAGAAGTTCCACTTCTGCCTGCCGATCATCGAGATGCTGCTGGTTGCTTCGCTGTGTTTCATCACGGCGTTCAATTCCACTGCAGGCTTCGAATCGGTTGCGAGCCTGGTGGCGGGCGAGTGGGCCGTTTGGTTCTGGCTCGGCTTGGTGTTCGTGGGTCTGATTCTTCCCACGGCGCTTGAGACGTGGCTTTTGTTCTTCACGTCGAAGGAGTTCGAGGAAAGCCGCAAGGCTCATTGGATCAGCTTCGCTTCCGACGCAGGCGTGCTTGTTGGCGGTTTCATGCTGCGCTACCTGGTAGTGATGGCCGCTGTCCCGCTGACGTTTGTGATGTAGGCGGCGAGAAGAAGATAAGAGACGCGAGGCTTTTCGGTAACAAAACGGGCTGGGAGACTCTGGGCTGAATTTTAAAAACAGGGCTGGGGCTTCCAGCCCTGTTTTTATTGGAGCGGTTGCGTGAGAAGAGAATCGGGTTTCGGGGCGTGCGCGCGGTGTTGTTTCCCCAAGAACGGGGTTCGTTCGATATGGCGTCGTGCGTAACCTGGTTACTAAAAGAAACCGCATGTCATAGCGGAAAAATGCCGGTCGATTTTTCATGGAGCCGTATTGACGCAGCGCAATGCGATTTCTATACTGTAAAAGTTCGCTTTCAAAAGCCCCGTACTTGCTGCGCAAAAACGGGACACGGCGCCGATGGAAGTCCAGATCCGGGAGCGTCGGCTTGGCGTAGGAACCCGAGCAGTCTTGTTGCCAGCACTTTTGAACTAGAACAAAAAGATTCTATTGGAGGATACAGTGAAGACGTATTACGCAAAGCCGCAGGAGGTTGCGCGCGAGTGGTTCGTCATCGACGCCACTGACCAGGTGCTGGGTCGCGTTGCTGCCAAGGCAGCCCATATTCTGAAGGGCAAGCACAAGCCGCAGTACACCCCCCATGTCGACACCGGCGACTTCGTCATCATTCTCAATGCTGACAAGATCCGCATGACGGGCACCAAGGCCACCAGCAAGGAATACTACCGTCACTCCGGTTATCCCGGCGGCCTGAAGATGGAAACCTTCGCCGAGGCTATGCAGAAGCATCCCGAGCGCGTCATCGAGCATGCCGTCAAGGGCATGCTGCCCAAGAACACTCTTGGTCGCGCCCAGGGCAAGAAGCTGAAGGTGTACGTCGGCTCTGAGCATCCGCATGCTGCTCAGAATCCCCGTGAGATCAAGATGGAGGAGAACTAACAATGGCAGCTGAAGCTCTGTATTACGGCACTGGCCGTCGCAAGAACGCCGTTGCTCGCGTCCGCTTGGTCCCCGGCACCGGCAAGGTTACCGTCAACGGCCGCGACGCGAAGGAATTCTTCGGCCGCGATGCTCTGGTGAACTACGCCATGGCTCCGTTCAAGGTCACCGACACCCAGGGTCACTTCGACGTCATCGCTCGCTGCAATGGCGGCGGCGTTTCCGGTCAGGCCGGCGCTCTGCGTCACGGCATCAGCCGCGCGCTGCTCCAGGCTGGCGAGTATCGTCCCGAGCTCAAGAAGGCTGGCTTCCTGACTCGTGACGCTCGTATGGTCGAGCGCAAGAAGTACGGTCTCAAGAAGGCCCGTAAGCGCCCGCAGTTCAGCAAGCGCTAAGCTTACCGCGTTATTTACGCCGGTTCGAAAGCCCGCTTCTTCGGAGGCGGGCTTTCTTTTGTGCGCATGGTCAAGGGCGGCTTGTGGCTTGCGGCTTGGGGTTTGGGGTTTGGGCTGAGAACCTGGACCGAGGCTCTGGACCCTTATGGTTTACGACCCATCTTTACTTTGTGAGCGGTGCCGCGCATTTCGCTTCGAGCATATGCTCTTGGTCAAAGCGACGTTTGGGATGGTAGATTTTTTAGGACTGGATCAGCTTTCGGTCTGTTGCGTCCGAGCGCGCATTACAATACAGTTTCTATGCTTTCTTGCTGCCGTATTTTGTCACGGCCGCGACATCTATGCTTATCGGCTACGAGTGTTTCGGGCGCAGCGTTGCCTTCATTGTGCCCGCCATCAGCCGAAAGGAGTGCTTTTGAATTCTCGAGCCCTGAAAACGATCGATCTTTTCGCCGGTATCGGCGGCATTCGCATGGGGTTCGAGGCGGCGTTCGGCGAAGGCGTGGAAACGGTGTTCGCGAGCGAGTTCGACGAGCATGCGGTGAAAACCTATGCAGCGAATTTCGATACGCCGGTCGCACCTTGCTCTTCGAAGGCTCCGATGTGCGATGCTCCTTATGTGTACGGCGATATCACGCAGATTGCCGCTGAAGACATTCCTGCGTTCGACATTTGCCTGGCGGGCTTTCCGTGTCAGGCGTTTTCCATTGCGGGCGCGAAAAAAGGCTTCGACGACAACTTCAAAGGTCGCAGCCGCGGCACGTTGTTTTTCGACGTGCTGCGCATCTGCGAGCATCATAAGCCTCGTGTGATTTTTTGCGAAAACGTCAAAGGCCTGGTCATGCACGACCGCGGACGCACGCTCAAGGTGATTAAGGGCGCGCTTGCGCAGATTGGCTACACGGTGTACGACGCGGTTCTTAACAGCAAGGATTATGGTGTGGCGCAGAATCGCGAACGCATCTACATCGTTGCGTTTCGCAATGACGTAGACTCGAGCGGTTTTCGCTTTCCTGAGCCCACTGACGCAAGCGTCGTGCTCGGCGATATCCTGGAAGAGGCGCCTATTCCAGCGCGTTACTACCTGTCAGACACCTATCTGGCTACGTTGGAACGCCATAAGCAGCGCCATCAGTCGAAGGGCAATGGGTTCGGTTACATGGTGCGTCCGCTCGATGGCAAATCGGGTGCGATCGTTTGCGGCGGCATGGGGCGCGAGCGTAATCTGATCGCCGACCATCGCGAGCACAGCATGGTGCCCACCACGGCAATCAAAGGCAAAATCAACGATGCAGATATTCGCAAGCTCACGCCGCGCGAATGGGCCCGTTTGCAGGGCTTCCCTGATTCGTACAAGCTGCCGCTTTCCGATACTCATCTGTATAAGCAGCTTGGCAACAGCGTCACAGTGCCGGTGATTGCCGCCATTGCGCGCGAGATTCGCGCGGTGCTCGAAACGCGGTCGTAGCCGTTTGCTCCAGCATGGCGAATTCTCCAGGAAGCCTTTTGGAACTCCTGCTGCAGGGCGGGAAAGCCGGGGTGCATTGCGAATGAACGAAGGCGCGGCGCCGCGGACATGGGCGCAATGTTGCCGGCACGGTGCGCGTAGAGAAGGGGCGATGTATGCGCAAGCGCATTCATGACCAGGAATACAACAGGGGCGAATGGGCTGAACTCTACGTGTTTTTGCGCCTGCTCGGCACGGGAAGGCTGCATGCGGCCGACAGCGGCTTGAACTGCAAGGCCGATTCGTTCCTCGAGGTTTCGAAGGTTCTGCGCTGCGAAGCGTCAGGTGAGCCGACCGTCTACGCGATCGACCCGACGTCGGGTATGGTTACGGTTCAGCATGCCGATGTGGATGCGCCTGCTGCCGGGTGTGCGCCTCTCGATAGGGATGCCGCGTCTCAGGCGTCGCTGTTCTCGTGCGAGGACTTGCCGTCTGCCGTCCCTGTGGCAGTCGCCGACATTGCGGCGTCTGAGCGCGCAAATGACGAAGGCTGCTGCGAACGGGTTGTTTCCATGGCCGCTTGCGAACATGCAGCGCAGGCTCTGTTTCGCCATCTGACCTCGTCTGCATCTGGTACGAAAACCATGCATGCGCCCGTCGAGGTGTGCGATTTCGTCGATTCGATCGGCGTGCGCAATCCCAAGGCTCCAGGAGTGCGGGGGCGCGATAAGGCGTTCGGCGGCAAGGCCGATATCGTCATCGAGACGCGCGACGGCCGCAGTGCCCTGGTCAACAGGATGGGATTCTCGGTCAAATCGCAGTTCGGCAGTCCTGCCACGTTGTTCAACGCAAGTCCTTCCGCGCCGCTGCTGTATTGGGTTGCGCATTGTGACGATGCATTGATGAAGGAATTCAATACGTTGCACGATGCTCGCGGGAACAGGGGATGGTTCGCCTGCTGCCAGCCGTTTTTTAGCGAGCGAGGGTTGCGCGTCAGTTTCGCCCGCGCCCGCAATGCGGGATCGTTCGAGCGAAACCTGCTGTTCATTCGCGAAGGCATGTTGGAGATTATTGCAGCATGTGTGCGCGAACGCTTTATCGGCGGTGCGACGACGTCCGACGTGGCGGCCATCACGGCATCGGTTGCCGAGCAGAATCCGATGCGTTATCCGCCCGTTGTTGCTTCGGCGGTATACGAGAAAGCCATGAAAGACTTTTTGTATGCAGCATTCTCGGGCATGTCGGCAACCAAGCCGTGGGATGGTGTCGAACAGGTCAACGGCGGCTATGTCGTGGTGAAGCCCGACGGCGACGTGTTGTGCTATCACGCCAACGATCGCGAAGAATTCAGGGAATACCTTTTCCGTAATACGGTGTTTGAGTACGTGAGCGCTAAGAAATACAGCTGGAGTCTTATCGAGAAGATCGACGGCGAATATCTGCTGCCTGTGAACTTCTCCATCAGGTTTAAGAAATGAGAATTTCTTAAACGATGTAGATATCTTTTAAAATCAAAAGTATCAAATAAACCCTCTTACTTTAAGTACATTACTTACTTTTAGTAAGAGGGTTTTGGTTGGATATTGAACTAACGATATGCCTGGTGAAGTAAAGCTTTCTTAAAGATACATAGGATATTATTCAATATAAGTAAATATAGATAATTAGTATCTAAAAGTAATGAGCTTTACTAAAAGATATGAGGAATCTTTTAGTAGGCAAGTTTCTCAACGGTCCAATCCTTGAGGATAGGAATCATCGTCCGTGCGATTTCCTTAGCGCCGTCCAAATCCTGTTCACGATAGTTTCCGCATTCGATTTCGGTGGCACCGGGGATGGCTCCCTCGAAATCAGCGACGAAGGCGAGCATGTCGTTTACCAACTTGATGGCCACAGCGGGGTCCATGTCGCGTACGAGGAAATAAAATCCGGTGCGACACCCCATGGGTCCAACGTAAATCACCTGGTCGGAAAGCTCGGTGCTGCGTGCGTAGGTTGCGAAAAGATGCTCGAAGGTGT
Organism: Slackia sp.; assembly: GCA_030532315.1. Classification (GTDB taxonomy): domain Bacteria; phylum Actinomycetota; class Coriobacteriia; order Coriobacteriales; family Eggerthellaceae; genus Slackia. The sequence continues at coordinate 3,111 of JAUNLI010000080.1, read as the reverse complement.
GGATGGCGGCGTAAGGCAGGTAGGTTCCGCAGTTCGGCTTGACCATGCGGATGTCGTAGGTGGTGATGTCGCCGTCGACGCGCGAGGTGTACATGCCGGGGACGAGCTTGGTGTGGTCTACCTGAAAGCTGGCGATTTGCTTGAGTTCCATGGGCTCTCCTGTTCTTCGTGGCCGTTCTTCTTGTGCGGCATCTCATGGTATTCGCTTGTGGATGCCTGCACTGCACTCTTTTGCATAAGGACAGCATAGCGCAACCGCCGTTGTCCACGAATGCGCTCCTGCCGTCCAGGGCGCATCTTCGGCATGTCGTCACGTGCGCTTCGGGTTCGAAGGCGCGCATTTTGACGAAGCCGAGGCGCTTTGGGGCACGTGGGGGAGGTCTGCGGGGTCGGAAGGGAAAAACGTCGAAGGCGGGCAACACATGGCGCACGCGAGTTGCGGCTGCGAGGGTGTGGAGCTGCGATATACAATATCGCCCACAAGAAGAAAGGCCGAGATTCGGCGGGAAAGAGATGCGAGGTATTCATGGCGAACAGGCATGCACGCGGCGTTGTTTTGGCGCTGGTCGGCGGCACGGGCTGGGGTTTTTCGGGCGCTTGTTCGCAGTATCTTTTTGCCAAAGGCGTCGATCCGCTGTGGGCATCGGCGGTTGCCATGATGCTTGCAGGGGCGGTGCTCGTCGTCTATCTGCTTGCTGCGCGCAGGGATGCATTGCGTGCGTTGTGGTCTTCTCCGAAATCGGTGGCGCGTCTGACGCTGTTTGCGCTTGCCGGTCTTACGCTGTGCCGTGCCACGTATCTTCTCGCCATTCAGCACTCCAACGCAGGGACGGCTACGGTTTTGCAATATGTCGGGCCTGTGCTTATCGTGGTGGCGTCGTGCTTTGCCGCGCGCCGTTTTCCGAACGCACGTGAGTTCATTGCGGTGCTTTGCGTTGTTGCGGGCACGTTTCTTCTGGCAACGCATGGAGACCCTTCGACGATGGCGCTTTCTCCCGAGGGTGTTTTTTGGGGATTATCGGCCGCCGCGGCCGTTGCTCTGTATTCGCTTCTTCCGGGGTCGCTCATGAAAAGCTATGGCAGCCTTGCCGTGGTGGGAAGCGGGCTTTTAATGGGCGGGATTGCGTTGTACCTGGTCACAGGGTCGTGGCACCGTGCTCCTACGCTTGATTTCGGCGGCATGCTTGCCATGTACGGCGGTCTGACGGGCATTGGCACGCTGCTCGGTTTCACGGCGTATCTGACGGCTATCAATGATATCGGCGCGGCGAAGGCGAGTTTGATCGCCAGCGTCGAAACCGTATCGGCCACCGCATTCGCCGCGATATGGCTCCGCACGTCTTTCGCGGTCATGGATTTCGTCGGGTTTGCGCTCATTATGGCAACGGTATTTCTGCTGGCACGTTTCGAGCGTCCGAAATCTCACGGTGAAAGCGCAGCTTCCTGATTCTTTTTTCAGGGGCTGTCGGTTTCTTCGATGCGTGCGGCTCTTGCGAAGTTCGTGTTTCATTCCTTTTACAGATGCGCGTCTTGCCGACGGTTCGCGAGAGCCGTTTCTGTTGAGTGATAAAATACGGAAGTTCATTTATGAAAGGGGCGTTTATGGCTCGACTTTTCGGAACCGACGGCGTGCGCGGCGTCGCCAACGTCGATTTGACGTGCGAAATGGCATATCGTCTTGGCCAGGCGGCGGTGGCGTTCATGGGAACGACCATCGTGTTGGGCAAAGACACGCGGAAAAGCGGCGACATGCTCGAGGCCGCCGTGGTGGCGGGCATTACGAGTGCAGGCGGCGATGCTCTTCTGACGGGGGTCATTCCCACTCCTGCCGTTGCCCTGCTTGTGCGCGAGTTGCATGCCGACGGCGGCATCGTCATTTCTGCATCGCATAACCCGCCCGAGTACAACGGCATCAAGTTCTTCGATGGCCAGGGCTTTAAGCTGCCCGACACGGTGGAAGACGAAATCGAGGGGTTCATCGCGGGCGGCGGCCTTGAAGGCGTTGTGGCTCGTGCATCCGAGGCGGGCGAGGAGGCTTCCATGCCTGTCGGTCCCATGGTGGGCGTTGCCATGGAGGTGGAAGATGCCTGCGAGATGTATATCGAGCATGTGGTGAAATCCATCCAAGCGCAAGGTGTCGATTTCTCCGGCCTGCACGTAGCGCTCGATACGGGCCATGGCGCGTCTTCGCTGACGAGCGCCGAGGCGTTGCGTCGCCTGGGGGCCGAAGTCACCGTGATCAACGACGATTTCGATGGCAACGACATCAATGTGGAATGCGGGTCGACGCATTTGGGTCCGCTCGCCGAACTGATGGCCGAAAGCGGCGCAGATGTGGGCATTGCGCACGACGGCGATGCCGACCGCGTGATGATGCTTGCGGCCGATGGCGTTGAAATCGACGGCGACATGATGGAAGCCGTGCTTGCGATCGACCTCAAAAAGCGCGACTGCCTGCCCGGCAACGTGGCCGTTTCTACCGTGATGACCAACCTGGGCTTCGTCCATGCCATGCGTGATGCCGGCATCGAAGTGTTGCAGACCAAGGTGGGCGATCGTTACGTGCTCGAAGCCATGCGCGAGGGCGGCTATGCTTTGGGCGGCGAGCAGTCGGGTCATATGATTTTGCTCGAGCATAATTCCACGGGCGACGGTCTCATGACGGCCTGCCAGTTCCTGGCGGCGGTGCGTCGCAGCGGCAAGCCGGTGGAAGAGGCGATCAAAGTGATGACGCGCTTCCCCCAGACGCTTATCAACGTGCGCGTGAAAGACAAGCATGCCCTTGACGGCAATGAAGCCATTTGGGGTGCGGTTCGTGCGGCTGAAGAGGCCATGGGCGATGCCGGTCGCGTGTTGGTGCGCACGAGCGGCACCGAGCCTTTGGTGCGCGTGATGGTGGAGGCCGAAACGCAGGATGTGGCCGACGCCCATGCTCGCGCCATTGCCGACGTGGTGGAGGCCGAACTGGCGTAAACCGCATTGCGAAGTTGCAGATAACGAAAAGAAGGGCCTACGGGCCCTTCTTTCATGTACGGGTTTGAAAAATCGACCTTTACCGGGCTATAGGACAAAAAGTGTGTCTGGGCGCTTTATTCACTCCGTCGAATAGGG
>JAUNLI010000079.1 GCA_030532315.1 Slackia sp. | reverse complement strand
CCTACGACAACGACTCGCTGCGTTGGGTCGAATACGAAGAGTTCGGCAAGAAGGCCCTGCCTATGTCTCCTTTGCGCTTCGATTCCGCAGGCGATCCGCCGGTGATTCTGTCCAAGCCGATCGGCTATCACACCGCCGAGATCATGAAGAACCTCGGCTACGACGACGAGAAGATCGCTGCGATGGAAGAAAGCGGCGGCATCAAGTGCTGGCACGGCAAAGAACTTCCCGACACCATCTTCAAGTCCAAGCGCCAGGAAGCCGGCGAAGCAGCCTGCAACTGGTAATCGGTTCGAAGATTTCAGCCATTTGCCCTTTCTCGAAGACGGAACCTCATGGTTCCGTCTTCTCTTATATATCCGACGAATCCGTGCCACGATACGTTCATACCCTGTATACTCCCCTACTCATGCGCGATAAAACTTGCCCCGATAAGCGCATCGGAAGCATTTTCCGCACGCCAAAAACCCAAAACCTCGTCAGGGCCATCTCCAAGACCTGTTTACGAAGGTCGAACAAAACCACGGAGCCGACCCTTCCAGCTTTCTAAAGCATGCTCGGTACCCGCTCAACCTTTTATACGCACGAAAAAGGCGCGCCGCCTGGCCTCATTCGACCACGCAGCGCGCCTTCGCTTCACGCTTTCCACGACAGGCGTCCTAGGAAAGCCTTTTGATGAGCTCCACCATATCCGACCCGAGTTGTCGGGCATATTCAAGCGCCACCGGATCGAATGCAGCGCTTTTACGATATTCGACCATGCCCTCATCGGTAAAACCACGTGCCTGCGTGCCTAACACGTCCGCCGCGCGCACGGGCCCTGCAGGACGTGGGTTGACCACGATCATCTCATGCGTCGCACAGAATTCCTTCAAAACGCCCGCTGCAGCCTCTCCCCCGCAATTACCCAAGCCGGAAGAGATGACAACACCCGCCACTTTTCCTTTGAGCTGGTTTTCAACCATATGAAAAGGACGCGTGCGATCGATGAAGCACTTCATGCGCGCACTGACATTGGCAAAATAGTTCGGCGAAGCGAACACGATGCCGTCGGCGTTGCGCATCTTCAGATACAGCCCGTCCATGTCGTCGTGCAAAGCGCACGTCGAAGAGCGCAGGCATGCGTTGCAGCCGATGCAGTAGTTGACATCAAGCTGTGCAAGCTCGACCATTTCGACATTGGCCCCATGCGCCTGAGCACTCGCCAAAGCCTCTTTCAGCAGCGTCGCCGTCGATTTACCCGCCCGATGGCTTCCGTTGATCCCGAGAATGTTCATCGATTGCCTCCTTTCGACAAGAAAGGGCGCACAGAGGCGCCCTTTCTCGATAGCTTGAAACCTGCCTTGCAAATAAGGCTTGTTCTTACATGTTGTGGAATGCGTACTTGTCCGGGTTCGCCTTCACGTCTTCCTTGTTGTGAGGATTCATCTTGAGGGTGCCCATGATGCCGTCCTGGGTGTTGGAGGCCAGAACCTGGTTGCGATTCTCCATGCGAATGACGTTCTCGAAGCTGGTGCCGTCGAGAGATGCCTGCAGGCATTCCTTGGTCAGACGCAAGCCGAACGGAGCGGTTGCAGCGCAAATTTCCTCAGCCAGCTTGACGGCCTCTTCGACCACATCGTCGTCGGCGACGACCTTGTTGGCGAAGCCCCACTCGAGCAGCTCTTCGGCGCCATGGCGAGCCGGGTTCATGAGAACCTGGGCAGCGCGAGCGTAGCCGATGATCTTGGGCAGGAAGAAAGCGCCGCCCATGTCGGTGCCGGTATAGCCGATGGACAGATAGCCGGCGTTCATCTTGAAGGACTCGCCCAGGATGCGCATGTCGCAAGCGCAGGAGATGGACAGGCCGCCACCGACAGCATAGCCCTTGAGCGCACCGATGATGGGCTGCTCGCAGCGACGCATGTTGACGATCTGGTCGGAGCACATGCGCTGCATGATGTAGAAGTCGCGCTGGATGCGGCCCATGTCCGCAGGAGGCTCGAGAGCAAGGTCGTTAAGGTTGAAGCCTGCGCAGAAGGACTTGCCCTCGCCCGTCAGAACGATGACGCGGCATTCATGGTCCATACGGACCTTGATCAGAAAGTCGTTGAACTCGGCCATCTGCTTGTACGACATGGCATTGAGGTTGCCTGCATCGTTGAACTTGCAGATATACACCGGGCCGCGCTTCTCGATGATGAGCTTTTCATACTCGTACTCGAAGACGGGCAGATGGTAGCTTTCCTGATAAACGCTCATGGGTTCCACACTCCTTTGTTTCATTCAGTCAGAGGAAACTCCCTGCTTCGAATTGTAAGCACCTCACTTTTTCGTATCGATGGACAAATTAGATTTATTGTTGGCTTTATCAGACTTCTTTTACGAAAAGCGCCACGATAAAATAAGCCCATGTTTTGGGAAACAAATTTAACGATTGGTCAAATATTAAATTTTGTTTCAAAGATTGCACCGATAGGTTCGCCTGTATCCATTGATTCCGATAACAGTGGGACGCGCAATCGACAAAACGCCCAGACGCTCGAAAAGGAGGATTTATGGGCAAGCTGACGAAAGAAGAATTCAAGGAATACCTCAAGAAGGTGCGCGCTCTTACCGAGGGCCCTTTCGAAGAAATGCAGAAAGAGGTCGAGGTCACAAACAAGTTCCCCGAAGAATTCTTCGAACTCGCGCGTGAGAACGACCTGTACCGCTATGCGCTCCCCGAGCAATACGGCGGATGGGGCTTTAGTGAAAAGGAAATCCTGCAGGTCCAAGAGGAGTTCTCCCGCGGCCCGGGCGGCATGCGCATGCATCTGCACTATGCGGCTGATTTGAACTGGCGCATCCTCGACGATTACGGCTGTGACGAACTCAAGGCCGAATATATGCCGAAATTCCAGGACAAGAGCATCTTCACGAACTTCGCGCTGACCGAGCGCACCGGCGGAACAGGCGCCGACGTGCACACCACCGCGGTCAAAGACGCCGAAGGCAACTATATCCTCAATGGCGAGAAATGGCTGATTTCGCACACCGACTGCTCGCAGTTCTCTTACGTGATTGCCGTCACCGACCCCGAAAAGCAAGGCGACGAGCGTCTGAGCGCGTTTTTCGTCCCCATGGACAAGCCCGGCTTCGAGCTGATTCCCATGCCCCATATGATGGGATGCCGCGGCGCGGGACATGCGGGCTTGAAGTTCACCGACGTCAAGCTCGAGCCCAAGTATCTTCTGGGCAAAGAGGGCCAGGGCATGGAAATCGCCATGCATTCGCTGGCCGTTTCGCGCGTGCACATTGCCGACTCGAACCTCGGCATGGCGCAGCGCATGCTTGAAATGGCCATCGCGCGTTCGAACGACCGCATCACGTTCGGCAAGCCCATCGCAAGCCGTCAGGCCATCAAGATGAAAATCGCCAGCATGGCAGCCTACATCCATGCCCTGCGTTGCATGGTCATCGACTTCGCCGAAGACTACGACGTCGACCCGCACGGCCCGATGATCAACGAAAAAGCCGCCATGTGCAAGCTCGTGTCGATCGACACCGTGCGCATGGTTTCCGACGAGATGCTCGAAATCTTCGGCGGCGACGGCTACTTCGAGGATTCGCCCTACGGCCCCACCGAGCGCCTGTACCGCGACGCACGCGCACTCTTCCTCGAAGAGGGATCGCCCACCATCCAGCGCATCACAATCGCGCGCGACGTTTACAAGCGCGACGGATATCTTGAATATCAAGATTGGATCGCCGGAGGAAACCTGGAATAAGGTACGCTTTCGAGGCAGCTGGGGAGGGCTTCCTCGAAGCGGGTTTTGAGAAGGACAGGCTGCAGCAACGACTGGCGGCCGCCGAGAAGCATATCTTCGGGCGGCCGCTCTGTTGCGCAATGCGGCCTGAAGCGCAATCGTTTCTTTCCAAGCCGAAGGAGCAGGGAATGATTACCGATTTCCATATCGATGAAAATCGCAAACGGGAATACTACGACAAGGGGTATTGGGGAACCGACACGATCGCCGACGCATGGGGCAAGCAGGTGAAGCGCTACGCAGACAAAGAATACGTGCGCGACAACTACTGTAAATACACCTATGCGGAAGTCGACGAGGCGGCAACGCGTCTTGCCGCATGGCTCGAAGACCAGGGCATCGAACGCGGCGACGTGGTTACCATCCAGCTGCCGAACTGGTGCGAGTTCACAATCTTGATGTATGGCGTGTATAAAGCGGGGTGCGTGCTTCATCCGCTGCCGAAAAACTTCAACGAGGAAGACCTCGTCCGGGCCATGAACCTGGTCGATTCGAACGCGTTGATCTGCCCGACGTTCTCGCACAAGACCGACTACGAACAGCAGGCAATCAATATCCAAGACGACGTGCCCACGCTTAAAACCACGCTGCTCGTGGACAAATGCGCTCCCGAGCACAGCACGCTGCCCACGTTGTCGAAGGTCCTGGAAGATACCCCCCCCCGTGAGGTTTTTTCGGGCGCAGCGTCTGACGACGTCGCCTGCATCCTTTCGACGTCGGGAACCACGGGCGTGCCGAAAGCCGTCATGCTCACGCATAACAACATCCTTTTCTCGGAACGCTCCATGGTGTCCGCCTTCGAACTCGGCGAGAGCGACGTGGCCTACATGCCCTCGCCGCTCAGCCACGCCACGGGCATCTTCCACGGACTTGTCACGCCCATGCTTTCGGGCGGAAGCATCATCTTGGAAGAGGAGTTTCGCGCCATCACCGCCGTGCCCCATATCAATGCATGCGGCGTGACCTGGTGCATGTCGGCAACGCCGTTCATCTACGATATCCTCAACTTCCTCGACGACTACCACACCGAGCTTTCCCACATGCGCCTGTTCATGTGCGGCGGCGCACCCGTTCCTGCCTCGCTGATCGAACACGCCCACAACCACGACGTGCTTCTGTGCGAAATCTACGGGTCCACCGAAAGCTGTCCACATGTCTACGTTCCGAAAGAAGCGTGCCTCGACTGGAACGGCGCCTGGTCGGGTGTTCCCTTCGAAGGCATCGAAGTGAAGATCGTCGACGACGAAGGCAACGAGGTGCCGCATGGCGAACAAGGCGAAGAGCTCTCGTGCGGTCCGCATCTGTTCGTCGGCTACCATAAAAACGAAGAGGCGAACAAGCGCGCCCTGACCGACGACGGATGGTTCCGCAGCGGAGATTTGGGCTATGTTGATGCGAACGGACGTCTGCGCATCAACGGTCGCAAGAAGGAAATCATCATCCGCGGCGGCGAGAACATCTCGGCTAACGAAATCGACGCCCACATCCTGGGATGCCCCGGCGTCGGCGACCACGCGACGATCGGCATGCCCGACGAGCGCCTCGGCGAGCGCATCTGCACGTTCGTCGTCGCAAAGCCCGACTGCGAAACCCCCACCAAGGAAAGCGTCATCGACTATCTGAAATCCGAACATGTCCAAAAACGCCTGTGGCCCGAGCGCGTCGAAATCATCGAACGCATCCCCCGCACGGCAACGGGCAAAATCAGGCGATTCGTCCTTCTCGAGGAAATCAAGCGCCGCATGGAGCAAGATAGCTGCGGCGAATAGCACGACCCGCCGACATCAGCACCGCGCAACGCGGTCGCCAACCGTCACGACGCCCGCGCGATTTTTCCGTGCGGGCGTCGTGACGTAGAAAACCCTGCCCGCTCTCGACAGAAAGGAGCGCCATGTTCAGCCCCACCAGGACCCATGCCACTTGGAAGCCTCGTGTCGACGAGGGCGACCTCGCGTTTTTCCAGGCACCCGATAGCGCCTGGTACGCACTCGGGCTATGCTCGGAACACGCAGGCGGCTACAAGGAGGATTCCGAGCGCTCCAAGCTGTTTTCCCCTGATTATCTTGCCATGTGTGATGCATCAGGCCCCATCTGCAGGGCGGACATCGCAAGTGCGGACGAAGTGCATCCTGCGCTTCGTTACCGAATCGTCGGAGGGTTCGAACACAACGCAATCGAGGTTTCATGGACGGGGCACACGCGCCCGCGCCTTATCGCCTTGAAGACGTTCACCGGAATCCAGGTAAAATACCTGCAGCCCGACAAAAGGCCTCCCGTCGTCTTCGCCCTGGCCGACGAAGACGCCTATTGCTACTGCGACGAAAGCCCGTGCAAGCAATGCTCCTTCAATTGCAAGTCGGGGTTCGCCCTCTACGCGCTTTTCGACGATATCGGCATCGTGCGCACCGATATCGATCGCATCTCAAAAGACTGACGCCGGAAAGGAAGTCCCATGCCCCGCATGTACAACCCCGTCATCGAAGTGCCCTGCCCTCTCGAGGCCACCGAAGACCTTGCGCAAGACGTCTTACGCGCGCTTGAGACCGATCCGTCAACCGACCTCGGATCGCGCGTGGCGCCTATGCTTGCAGCCTGTACGGAGGCCTGCGACGCCAAAGGCGCCTATAAGCTCTACAACCCCGCCATCTGCTCGCTTCCGCCCGAATACACCGAACCCGCTATCAAGCTGGTCGGCACGATGGTCGTTTTACACGGGCGCACCGCGTATGAAAAGCTCGACAAGGCAAAGCACTGCGCGCTTCTTGCCGCCACGCTCGGCATCGATGAAGAAGCACTGCGCGCAAAGACGGTACACAACGCCGACGACGAGCTTGTCTTCAACGCCTGCCTCGATGCCATGCTGCAACGCTGCGCGAACATCGTCGGCAACCGCATCACCGAAGGCGCCATGGCGCGCGACCTTTACACTGACGACCTGCTTGCCCTTGGCGACGAAGGTTTTCCCCAAGGCCAGACATCCGACATCCTGTTCTATACGAAAGCCGAAGAAAAGCTGGGGATCACGCTTATCGAAGACGAATCCGGCACACATGTGGAGCCGTCTCGCAGCATTGTGGGACTTATCGCGCTGTTCGACCCCTCGAAGGGCAAGAAGCGCTCCTGCGCGCTGTGCCATTACCGCGAGTTCTGCAACATCCGCGCTATTGGCATGACCTGCCACGGCCGCAAGCGCACGTTTAAGGACGAATAAGGCAGCGGGGCTTTCCAGCGCCCCTTCCCTGCTCGCTCGGCACGCCCGTCGCAGCGCATAAGAAAAACCTCCCCTTTCTCAGATTGGACTGCGTTCCAGTTCTTGAGCGGGGAGGTTTTTCATATCGAACGATTCTGCAAAGCGAACATGACAAACGGCCTGAAGAAGGCAAGAGAAGGCCGCTCGCCTTCTTTTGATGCCTCCTTCATGCAAGACCGTCCAGGTGATTGAGGTACGTGACCTGCGATGCCAAGCTCATCAGGGCCGCTTCGTAGAGTTTTGGATTCGTCACATCGGCATACACCTGGCGCGCGAGCGTCTCCACGTCACGGCTGCCGATGCGCTCCATCGCGATGCGCACCTCATCGAGCCGCCGTTTACGGTGTTCGATGTATTCGTCAAGCCGCGAAAGCGCGCAATGCCCGTCCATTACCTCGCGATGCCCAGGCAATACGACCCGCACCCTACCTTGCTCGATGAGACCGCGAATGCGCTCGAGCGTATCGAAATAAGCGCGAAGATCGCCGTCGGGCGCCGGTATGACCGACCACCCGCGCGAAAAGAAAATATCGCCGCTGACAAGCGCCGCATCGTCTTCGAGCAGAAGCGCCATCGAATCGGACGAATGCCCCGGAAGCGAAAACACATGCGCCCTCACAGCCCCGCCGCAAAGCGCCACGGGCCCGTCGCAAAGCGTGCCGTTCCCGTGCGAAAGCAAACGCGCGCCATGCCTTCGCACAAGCTCTTCGGAACCGGCTACGTGATCGGGATGGCCATGGGTGATCACAACCTCGCAGATACGCGCGCCGCGCGAGCGAGCAAACGCCTCGATTGCGGCGATATGCTCGGCGGAATCGTGACCGGGGTCGATCACGGCACACGACGACGCGCCGTGCGGATGAACGATCCAGGTATTCGTGCCCTCGAACGCCATCGGCGAGGGATTGTTCGCACGAATGCAGAACACGTCGTCGAACACACGATAAGGCGTCTCGTGCACGCATGCCTGCCCTTCAGGCAAAAACGACGGCGGCGCGTCTGCGGCCTTTGTATTCGACACGAACACGGCTTGCGATCCGCTTTTCGTCTCTGTATCGTCGAAAAACGCGTCGCCTTCCCAATCGGAACGCCCGTCGCACGCTGCGCCTGCCCGGCTGCCCATCGGCGCAATCACGGCAGCACGCATTCCAGGCGCATGTCTTCGCCCTGCCCTGTCGGCTGAAACATAATACGGCCGATCGTGGGTTCTTGCGCCATCAGTGCATCGAGCGATCCTGCAGCCGCACACGTTTTCAAGTTGTACACCGTGGGCGGCACGACGCGCAATCGACCGGCGTCCCCCTCGTCAAGCACCCATCGGGGATCGACCCAATCGGACAAGGTAGCCTCGCTCGTCATCAGGTGCGGCTCCTGACCGCGCGGAAGACGCGCGGCGAAAAAGAAGGTGTCGTAGCGACGCGGCTGGAATTCGGGAGTAACCCACCGAGAACGCACGTGCAGAAAATCGCTGCGCAGCATGAGTCCGCATGAAGAAAGAAGCTCGGAAAACGACAGCTCGTGGGCCTCGAGCGCACGACGGGCATCGAGCCAGAAGCCTTTATCGGTCACGGTTTCGACGGGCGAATCGCCGTCGCGGCTCGCAAGAAGAACGCCGCACTCCTCGAACAGCTCGCGTGCAGCGGCAATGACGACACGGCGCGCCGTGTTCGCCTCGATGCCCATGCGCGCTGCCCACAAGTCAGGCGAAGGACCCGCCCATGCTATTTCGGCATCGTCGTCGGCACGCACGCTTCCGCCGGGAAACACCACCGCATCGGGCACGAACGCCATCGTCTTGGCGCGTTTCATCATGAAGACGTCGAAGCCCGAGGGCGTTTCTACGCGTTCACGCAACAGCAACACCGTCGCCGCATGCTTCGCCGCAACAGGTTGGGTTTTCGCCGATGCGAAGTCTTCCACCATCGCGCGCTGGCTTGCCGCAGGAATGCTCACCGTGGCCCCTGATTCGATCGGCATATCGGACAGCTTGAACATAACCGCCCCTTTCGCATCCTCGCATGTATAGAAAGAAGGGCGCCGAAGCGCCCTTCTCGATGAAGCTTAACGTGCCAAGCGGCAGTTTAGAGAGTCCACAGGTAGTCGGGATCCTCGATACCCTTCTGGTACTCCTTGAGGATGCCGCGGCCGGCGATGTGAACCATGATTTCGACGGTGCCGCCACCGATCTGGAAACCGCGGCAGTCGAGCATGAGGCGGGAGACGCGGGTCTCGTCGGTGAAGCCGAGGCCGCCCATGAGCTGCAGAGCACGGGAGCAGACGTCGGTCAGGGCAGGAGCGCCATAGCGCTTCAGCAACGCGGCGTCGTTGTTGACCCAGATGCCGTTGTCGAGCTTCCAGCAGGTGCGATACAGGAAGTTACGGGTGTTGGTCAGAGCGATCTGCATCTCGCAGATGTGCTCCTGAACGAGCTGGAAGGTCTTGATGCCCTTGCCGAACTGCTCACGCTCGGAAACCCAAGCGCAGGCGTCTTCCATGGCAGCCTGAGCCTCGCCGAGGAGCTCGGCCAGAAGCACGCAGCGCTCCCACTCGAAGTTCTTCATGAGCTGCAGGAAGCCCTTGCCAGGAGTGCCCAGGGTCTGGTCGGCGTCGATGACGACGTTGTCGAAGTGGACGCGGGCGAACGGCATGATCTGCATACCGATCTTGTTCAGCGGCTCGATGGTCACGCCTTCGGCGTCGGCCGGAACAAGGTACATGGACATGTTCTTGTTCTCACGAGAGGGATCCTCGTCCTTGCACACGACGATGAAGCCGTCGGAGTGCTCAGCCTGGGTAACCCAGGTCTTGGTGCCGTTGATGACGACCTTGCCGTCGTCGGTGTGGGTGGCAAGGCAGGTCATGCCCTGGTTGTCAGAACCAGCACCCGGCTCGGAGATGGCGAGGCAGTACGGAGGATAGCCGTTCTCCTTGTAGTAGTCCATGGCGTACTTGACCTGCTCGGGGGAGCCGAACTCGGCCATGTCGAACATGATCAACAGGTTGGGAGCCATCGGGATGTTGCCGCCTGCATGGTTGAGCTCTTCGATGATCATGGCCATGGTCACATGATCGACGGCCTTTC